>CAZJUQ010000012.1:0-52555 GCA_964549335.1 uncultured Lentimicrobiaceae bacterium
TCCGCTAATAGTCCTCGGCGGCGGCGCTGTTCGGCAACGGCGTTTTCAGGGGCTTCCTCACGTCAGCCCTGCCTCCGCCTGCCTCACTAACGCCCCCGCCTCCGGGCTGCCGCTCCCATCCCTGCCGCAGCCAAGCCCCTGTTTCATCATCATTAAACTTATCACACCTGTAAACATCTTATGCGCCGGTATCCCAAAAAAATTACCCTATTAACAACAGGTCTAAAAAACCCCACGGTTTCACATTTTATATTTTACTATTTTTGCCGCCATGGAAAAAAAAGATATTGTTTTAAGCGGAATACGCCCCACGGGAAATTTGCACCTCGGAAACTATTTCGGTGCCGTTACCAATTTTGTTAAAATGCAAGAAACCAACGACTGTTTCTTTTTTATTGCCGATTACCATTCGCTGACCACACACCCGCACCCCGGCAATCTCCAACAAAATGTACGTCAAGTGCTTGTCGAATACCTCGCCGCAGGTTTAGACCCCGAAAAAGCTACTCTTTACCTGCAAAGCGACATCCCCGAAACAGCCGAACTTTACCTCTTTTTAAACATGAATGCCTACCTCGGCGAGTTGGAACGCGTTACCACTTTTAAAGAAAAAGCACGCAAACAACCGAACAACGTAAATGCCGGCTTGCTTACTTATCCCACTCTTATGGCTGCCGATATTATCATACACAAAGCCACAAAAGTGCCCGTCGGTAAAGATCAGGAACAAAACCTGGAAATGACACGAACTTTTGCCCGCAGATTCAACAATATGTACAAAGCCGACTTCTTTCCCATTCCCACCGCTTACAACTTCGGAAAACAATTGGTGAAAATTCCGGGTTTGGACGGCTCCGGTAAAATGGGAAAATCGGAAGGCGAAGGTAATGCAATATTTCTGAACGACGACCCCAAAGTCATTAAGAAAAAGGTAATGCGTGCCGTTACCGACAGCGGACCCACCGAAAAAAACCAAGTTAAACCCGAACCCATTGAAAACCTCTTTACACTGATGAAAGTGGTTTCCAATCCCGAAACCGTCCGCTTTTTCGACGAACAATACAACAACTGCACCATCCGTTACGGCGACATGAAAAAGAAACTCGCCGACGACATCATCGCTTTTACCGAACCTTTCCGCCGGCGTATTGCCGAAATATCCGCCGACGACGCTTACATACGGAAAGTTATGGACATGGGAGCACAAAAAGCAAGAGAAAGTGCACTCAAAACAATGCGGGAAGTTAGAAGCATTATAGGTTTCAGAAAAATTTATTGATAATTATACATTGACTTTCTCCCCCGCTGCACTCTTGCCCAACTCTTCCT
Source organism: uncultured Lentimicrobiaceae bacterium (assembly GCA_964549335.1). Lineage (GTDB taxonomy): Bacteria > Bacteroidota > Bacteroidia > Bacteroidales > F082 > Sulfidibacterium. The sequence goes on from CAZJUQ010000012.1 coordinate 1,330, forward strand.
GCCCGGAACTTAGCATTAGCAATATTTATGCAAATCAAAACCCTTCGTTTGTGCCGGTGACGGCACACTACTTTTGTATTATTTCAAGCAATTTGACAGAGCGGGCCGAAGCATACGTTTCCGGGCGTTTTCTTTGTTTCGTTTCTTTGTCGCCACAAAGAAATGAAAAGGAAAAGTTTGTTTTTATCCCCCCAAACCACTATATTTGCTTTTGCCAAAACCCCTCAAACCATGAAAATCACCAATCCGCACGACAAATATTTCAAAGAGATATTTTCGCGCAAAGAGGAGACGGCAGCCTTATTGAAAGGAATGCTCCCCGTAGAGTTAAAGAAAAATATCGATTTTGATGCCCTGAAACCTCTAAAAGACACATACGTTGACGAAGAGTTAAAAGAATCCTTTTCCGATTTGGTATATGTAACCAAATACAGGGGAAAAACCGAGATAATGATAACCCTGTTGTTCGAGCACAAAAGCCGGCCTGTCGATTACCCCCATTTGCAACTTTTGAGATACCTGTTGAGACTTTGGGAAGCCGGCATAAAACAGAAAAAAGGACTTACCCCTGTTATACCCATAATATTTTACCACGGCAAAGAGCCTTGGAAAGAGCAACGGTTTGAAGATTATTTCGAAGGCATTGACAACACCTTGCAACCCTTTATACCGTCGTTCGATTATCTTCTCAACGATTTATCGCGCTACAGTGACGAAGAGATAACCGGGCGATACACCGACATAATAACACGTACTGCCTTGTTGATTTTCAAGAACATATTTGATGAAGCGAGTTTACAAAAGAAATTTCCCTACATATTTTACCATACCCGTGAGATAGAAAACAGCGAAACGGGAGAGAAATTTTTTGTAGCTACATTTACATATTTGTTTAACTTTGTAGAAAAAATAGACATAAACACTGTAACGGAAACTATAAAAACCATAACGGAGAAAGGAGGAGACATAGCCATGACAATAGCAGCTCAATTGGAACAAAAGGGACGTAAAGAGGGCGCATTTAAAGCCCGCAGGGAGTCGGTGATAAATTTATACAATGCAACTAAATTCAGTCCTGAAGAGATTTCAAGAATATTAAAGTTAGATATTGCTTTTGTACGTACCGTACTAAAAAAAGAAAAATTGATATAGGTTTTTCAACTCCTTAATATTACCCAATTCCTTAAAAAAACAGCCGAACACCAAAATTCAAGTTCCGCTGCGGGCAGGACCCCGGAAACGGCAAGCCCGCGCCGGCGTGAATGGCAAATTGCGTAGAAATAAACAAAAAGCGCTTGCGTTTGTGCCGGTGACGGCAAAACTCTTCATAATTCCACCCTCTTTACTGTACTGTGCTCAGCCCGAAAGAATTTTTGCAGGGATGCCGGTCAGTTGGGTCTGTTCCACCCCTTTACCTGTTTTTGCGATTTATAATCCTGTGTAAAAGCACATTCAATACCCTTTTCGCGCATCTTTTTATTGTGTCCTATTTGCGATTTTGGAAATTTTCCGTTTTTCTTTATCAAGATATTAATCGACATTGCGGTAAACGCTATTGCCAGCAAAACAATCGAGACAATAATAATTTTAAAAATCATAGTGATACAAAAATAGAAAAAATCGAACTTTACATTTAAAGCCGTACCTTTGTTTTTAAAAATATTATTATGTGTCATGGTAAAAAGCATTTATAATAAACGGTATTTTGCTTTTGTTTTAATGTTTCTGTTTTTACTGCCATTAATTTTTATCAACAGGCAAATATCCTCCGACTGGGGTGGCGATTTTGCAATGTACATAAACGAGGCTATGAACATAGCGCATTTTCAATCCATTGACGACACGCATTACATTTATAACGAAAACGCCCCTATGCTCGGACCCGGGATTTATCCCGCAGGTTTTCCTTTGATGCTTGCGCCTATATGTTTTTTGTTCGGAAATAATATTTCGGTTTTCATAATTTACATGTCGTTGCTTTTAATAATTACGGCATTGGTTATATATGTTTTTTTCAAAGACTTTTTTTCGGCTCCCGTTGCTGCGATTTTAACTCTAACAATAGTTTACAATCCCTGGATGTTATCGTTCAAAAACGAAGTTCTTGCCGATATTCCTTTTACTCTTTTTTTTATTTTGACCTTGGTTTTTTATTTGAAGAAAGCTCCGGCATGGCTTACGGGAATTGTTATGGGATTTGCAATTTTGGTAAAAACGGCCGGGTTTGTGTTGCCTGTGGGTTTTGTTCTCTATTATTTTTATAATCTTGTAAAGCGGAAGAGATATCCCGGGTTGGTTTTCACTGCGATTTACGCATTAATATTTGTTTTTGTCATAAATACTGTTTTAAAAATGCCTTTGGGTTTGGGACTCTATTCGGGGAATTTCGATTTTTCATCATTAAAACACAACATTCTTATAAACATATCTTTATATATCGAAATATATCAATCGTTTTTTTACAGAGTTCTTCACGACTGGAAATTTATAATGCTTGTTACCCGGTCGGCAATGCTTACCTTTCTTATTATAGGAATTATAAATGTCAAAAAGGATTTAATCTATTTTATTTTTGTAGCCTATGTTTTTTTATTGTTGGTTTACCCTTATCATTCGTCGGGTTTCAGGTTTCTTTTACCGGTAATGCCCTTGTTGTTGCTTTTTGCACTTTACGGATTTAAGAGTATTAAATGGAGATACAAGGTCGATAAAAGGTTGATTGTTATTTTCGCCGCCCTTGTTTTATTGGGTCAATATTTTCCCGAAACGGTAAAACTTATTGAAAAAAGGGTGGAGATATTACCCGGACCTCAGCAAAAAAGCTCTAAAGAGGCATTTGATTTCATTAAAAAAAATACCGTTGACGGCGATGTAATACTATTTACCAAACCGAGGGTTTTGGCTCTATATACGGGCAGGAATGCAGTGTGCAACGAAATTTCGGACAGCAGCAAAAAGCTGGAAGAGTTGTTGAAGAACAAAAACGTAAAATATATCCTGACAAATAGCGACTTAAGCAATAAAGCGGCAGAGAGGTTTTTGAAACAAAACGGTGATAAAGTTGACCTTATTTGGCAAAATACAAAGTTCAAGTTTTATAGAATAAATCAGCCGTAAACTGTTACCACCAATTTTCTTCTTCCTCCATGGTTACGGAATTCGCACAAATAAATTCCCTGCCATGTTCCCGTGTTAAGTTTTCCGCCGGTTATTGGTATTGTTAACGAGTTGCCCGTTATTGCGGTTTTAAAATGTGCCGGCATATCATCAGCGCCCTCTATTGTATGTACATATACGGGGTCGCCTTCGGGGGCTATACGTTCGTATAGCGAAAACAGGTCGGTACGTACATCGGGGTCGGCATTTTCGTTGAGCATTATTGCCGCCGAAGTATGTTTTAGAAATATGTTTATCAAGCCCGTTTCGGGCAGGGGTGATACCGCCTCCATAATGTAACTGTCTATTAGGTGAAAACCTTTTCGAAACGGCGGTAACGATATCTCTTTTTGTCTAATCATTGTTGATAATGCTAATTTATTTTTATAAAAAACCCTGTGCCGCAAATTTACGACACAGGGTTTAATAAACCGGAACGGTAAATTACTATTTTTTTATTCCAACCATCTCTTCGAGCATGTCGGTGGTAATGGATTTAGGCCTTTCTATGGGATAACCGAGAGCGCGGTCCCAAATAATATTTGAAAGCACGCCGAAAGCACGTCCTATTGCAAACAATACCGTGTAAAAATCGTATTGTGTAACTCCGTAGTGCCATTGGATAACACCCGATTGGGCATCAACATTGGGCCACGGATTTTTTGCTTTGCCGTGTTCCCTCAATATGTCGGGCACAACTTCGTAAAGCAACGAAACATAGCGGAACAGCTCGTCGTCGGGCATGTGTTTAAGAGCAAATTCGCGTTGTACCATGTAACGCGGGTCGGTTTTACGCAAAACCGCATGTCCGTATCCGGGAATTACCTGTCCGCTGTTAAGAGTATCCCAAACAAATTTTTTCATCTCCTCTTTCGACGGAACTTTGTTCCCCATTTTCTCCCTTACCGACTGTATCCAGCGCAAAACCTCCTGGTTTGCCAAACCGTGAAGCGGACCTGCCAAGCCGTTTATCATTCCCGAAGTGGCATAATAAACGTCTGACAACGAGCTTGCTATAAGATGTCCCGTATGGGCACTTACGTTTCCGCTTTCGTGGTCGGCATGAATAATGAAATACATACGCGAAACATCGTCATACGGCTCGTTTTTATCTATCATATATGCAAAGTTGCCGCCGAAATCCAAATCGGGATTGGGATATACATCCGTTCTGTTCAAATAGAGCTTATTGTAAATATATGCCCCTATCAACGGCAATTTTGCCAGCAGGTTAACGGCATCCTCATATGTGGGATCCCAATAATCCATCTTGTTCATACCCTTATGATACCGCGTGTTGAATACCGATTCGCGTTGCATCGACATAACCGCAGCCGACATTATTGCCATTGGATGACTGTGATTCGGAAATGCGTCGATAATTTCAAATACGTACCGTGGTAATAACCGGCGGTTACTGAAATCGTAAATAACATCGGCTATTTGACTTTCGGTGGGTATTTCGCCCGTTAACAACAGGTAAAACATCCCCTCGACATAAGGCATCTCCCTGCCTTCGGGTTTCGGAAGTTTTTCAAATACTTCGGGTAATGTATAGCCTCTGTATCTTATGCCTTCGTATGGGTCAAGATAGGATATGTCGGTTACGAGACTTTTTATTCCGCGCATACCCCCGAGAACCTGTTTTACCGTAATCTTATCGACAACATAGTCGCCATGTTCTTTCATAAGTCTGGTCGTCCTCGGTCTGTGAGCTTCTATCTTTTCGTAAAGTTTTTCTTTTAATGTTCCCATCTTATTACTTTTTAAACATTATGTATATTAAATTTCTTTGTTTTCACCGCCTTGCTTGCATTCTGCCTTGTACTGCGCCAATTCCGTTTCAAAAAAAAACGCTCTCTACAAAACACTCTTTTTAATAAACCCTGCAAAAATGCAATATATGTAAATTACTTGCATATATTCTTGTTGTGCAAAAATAACACATTTTATCGTGATTTATTTTAATTTAAGATAATTTATAAGTGTTAAAAATTGCATGCAAAACACAAGGAGCGTCATCTTATTAAAAACTGCCGTTTACCCTTGTCACCACCCGGTAATCATGTGTTTGAAACTAAATTAAAGGGCTGATATTTTTTTATAATGGGCGGCAAACGGGCTGTCCGCTAATAGTCCTCGGCGGAGGCGCTGTTCGGCAAGGGCGTTTTCAGGGGCTTCCTCACGTCAGCCCTGCCTCCGCCTGCCTCACTACCGCCTCCGCCTGCGGGCTGCCGCTTCCATCCCTGCCGCACTCTTCCCTTGCGCCCCACTTTTACCCTTTGCAAAACCTTGACGGGTTTGGCGTGAGGCCGTGAAAACAGCCATCATTTAACGGGAAAATAAAATCGTTGGTCTTTTATAAGCCCGATTATTGTTAAACGGTTTATCTTTGCAAAAATTTTATAAAAAGAAACGGAATATGCGACTCACCGAACAGGAAATAGTAAGGCGCAATGCTTTGGAAGAATTACGCAAGCTGGGTATTAACCCCTATCCTCAAGCCGAATACAAAGTTAATGCTCATGCAAAAGAGATTAAAGAGAAATTTCCGGAAGACAACACCCTTTTTCAAGACATAAGTTTTGCGGGACGCATAATGAACCGCCGTATAATGGGAGCAGCCTCGTTTGCCGAACTTATGGATTCCACCGGAAGAATACAAATTTACGTGAAAAGGGACGAAATATGTCCCGGCGACGATAAAACCATGTACAATACCGTCTTTAAACGACTGCTCGACATTGGCGATTTTATCGGTGTTAAAGGATACGTCTTTGTTACCAAAATGGGCGAAATAACAATCCACGTTAAAGAGTTTACCCTGCTTTCAAAATCGCTTCGTCCGTTGCCCATAGTTAAAGAGAAAGACGGAAAGGTTTACGACGCTTTTACCGACCCCGACCAACGGTACCGTCAACGGTATGTCGATTTGATTGTAAATGCCCACGTAAAAAATATTTTTGTGCAACGTGCAAGAATAATTCGTTCAATGCGCGATTTCCTCAACGAAAAAGGTTACCTCGAAGTGGAAACCCCGGTTTTGCAACCCATTCCCGGAGGTGCTGCCGCACGCCCTTTCATTACACATCACAACGCCCTCGATATCCCTCTTTATTTGCGAATAGCAAACGAACTTTACCTGAAACGGCTTATTGTGGGAGGCTACGAAGGCGTTTTCGAATTTGCCAAAGATTTCCGTAACGAAGGTATGGACAGGTTTCACAATCCGGAGTTTACTCAAATGGAAATGTATGTGGCGTACAAAGATTACATTTGGATGATGGAAACCACCGAGCAAATGGTACAGAAAATTGTTCTCGACCTCCACGGTACCACAAAAGTTCAGGTGGGCGAAAACACTATTGACTTTAAAGCTCCTTTCAAAAGAATAACCATTCTTGATGCAATTAAAGAGCATACCGGTTTCGATGTTAGCGGTATGGACGAAGAACAACTGCGACAGGTTTGCCGTAAACTCGATATAGAAACCGACCCTTCTATGGGAAAAGGAAAACTTATTGACGAAATTTTCGGCGAAAAGTGCGAACCGAACTACATTCAACCCACCTTTATTACCGACTACCCCGTCGAAATGTCGCCCCTGTGCAAACGTCACCGTAACAACGACCGGCTCACCGAAAGATTTGAGCTGATGGTAAACGGAAAAGAGCTCGCAAACGCCTACACCGAACTTAACGACCCCATTGACCAGCGGTTGCGTTTTGAAGAACAGGTACGCCTTGCCGAAAAAGGCGACGACGAAGCAATGTATATCGATTACGACTTTCTAAGAGCACTCGAATACGGAATGCCCCCAACCTCGGGAATGGGTATAGGAATTGACCGTTTGGTGATGTTGCTTACCGCTCAACCCTCAATACAAGAGGTTATATTTTTCCCCCAAATGCGTCCCGAAACACCCCAAAAAACATATTCGGCAAAAGATTTTATCCGGATTGGCGTGCCCGAGTCTTGGGCCGAACATATTATTAATGCCGGTTACGAAAATCCCGGTGACTTGAAAAACGAAAAACCAACGGTAATACAACAAAAACTGAACGGTTACCGCAAAAAAAACAAGCTTTCGGTTCCGGCGGTTCAAATTGACGACATTAACCTTTGGATTGCCAACATTAACGATAACAAAGAGTAATCTTTTTTTAATTTCTCTTTTTTACGGTTTTATACCTTGCTAATGGTGTAACCGTTTTGTATTTTTGCTGATTAAATATATACCGCTTTGGATAAAATTGTCAACAGCTTGCGTCCCAAACGAATTATTTACCCCATTCTTATAGGATTGGGTGTAAGTGCATGGATGTTGTTTCGCAATTTTAATCCGCAATCGTTCTCTTTTGTGCATTTTTCGTGGTACACCCTTTTTTATCTGCTTATTGCCGTTGTTATGATGTTTATGCGCGATTTGGGTTACATATACCGCATAATTATTATGACTGACAAAAAACTGAATTTCAAGCAGGCATTCAATATAATCATGCTTTGGGAATTCAGCTCGGCGGTATCACCTTCGGTGGTGGGCGGAACGGCTCCGGCAATATTTTTTCTATCGAAAGAGGGTATCAGCCTCGGCAAAAGTACCGCGGTTATACTCGCCGCAATTTTTCTCGACGAAATGTTTTTCCTTGTCTCGCTGCCCGTTGTTTATCTCATTTACGGAATAAATATTTTTCCGCCCGAATCGGCTGCGGTTGACAGTATTAGATATGCCTTTTACGGTGGCTTTGCCATAATATTTGTTTATACCCTTTTCCTTACATATGCACTGTTTATAAATCCCTTTTTGTTCAAGTCGTTTATCTCCTGGGTGTTCCTTTTCCCGCTGTTGCAAAGATGGCGTATGCGTGTCCGAAAATCGGCAAACCAATTGATAAGAACTTCACGCGAATTGAAAAAAAAACCGGCATCCTTTTGGATAAAAAGCAGCATTGCAACGATTTTCTCATGGACGGGAAGATATTGGGTGGTAAACTTTTTGCTGTTGGCCTTTTTTCACGAAAAATACGGCATTTACGACCAATTCCTTATTTACGGAAGGCAGCTTACAATGTGGATAATTCTTTTGATAACTCCAACCCCGGGAGGTAGCGGTGTTGCCGAATATATTTTCAACAGCTTCCTTATCGATTTTATCCCCAACGAAACCTGGGGAACAACACTTGCAATATTTTGGCGACTTATTTCATATTATCCCTATCTGTTTATCGGGGTGATAGTTTTACCCGTTTGGATAAGAAGGGTCGTTAAGAAAAATACCAAATACAAAAATATTAACTAAAAGACAGATTAATTGATTTTTATCGCGTTGTTTGCCTTAAAAATCCAACGACAATAAAGGGTTGTCATCCTCTTCTTTTTCGACTACGGCTACAGTTACGGTATCGTTTATGTTTATGTTCAGCAGTTGTGATGCTTTTGCCCGGTTCAAGGCTATTTCCAGATAACCGTTACTGTTGAAATAGCAAACAAGTTCGCTTTCGGGAACTTCGAAAAATGAGTTCACAATACGTTTTTCGCTGTTTTTCTTTATCGAAATTTCAAAAGGCTTGCTTCCTATAACCTTATTAAACAGGGTTTTTGTGATATTGGTAATGCAATTGTCGTATGCGTCGATATAAACCACCAATCCTTGAATACGGGTTTTGTTGGCGGCGGGCAAAAAAGGTGTTATTTGTTTCAATCCCTCCTTGGGTGTTCCCAGTTCCGAAAGCGGTTTTCCCTGTGCCAGCATTACTGCCGCCGGAACAAACCTGTCGCGTTCGGGAAATGTGGTGGCATCCGGATTGGTATAATATATGTCGAGGCTTACAATATCTTGTGGGGGTTCAGCAAAAAGCAGCGAAAATATCCCGTTGTCGGCTCCTATAAAGTAGTGTCCCTTGTAATATACGGCAACATGTAAATTTTCGTCGTTCTCTTCGCTAAGTACATTTATCATGTGAATGGTGCCTTCGGGAAAATTTTCCCACACATTTTTTAATATGAAAGAGGCATAATTGATGTCGAAATGGGGTACGTTGTGTGTAATGTCAACAATAACCGCATCAGGCAGCGATTTCAATATGGCTCCTTTTACCGATGCCGTATAATAATCCTTGTCTCCCCAATCGCTTAACAGAGTAATTATTGCCATTGCCTTACGGTTGTTATTTGAAATTCAAAAATACAACATTTTTTTAACGGTTTGGTATCCCGATTTCAAACGCTAAGATTTCTATCTTTGCCGTAATATTTCGTCGTTTTGTAAAATGACAATCGCAAAGAGGGTAATTTGATGAAAAAACTGCACAAATACATGTTAAGTTCCTATTTGGGACCTTTCGTTTTCACCTTTTTTGTGGTGTTGTTTATTGTTTTGATGCAGTTTTTGTGGAAATATGTCGACGATTTGGTGGGTAAAGGTTTGGAATGGTATGTTATTTTGCAACTTTTGTATTATGCTTCCGCCACCTTTGTGCCGTTGGCTTTACCCCTTGCCGTTTTGTTATCGTCGCTTATGACCTTCGGAAACCTTGGTGAACACTACGAGCTTGTGGCTGCCAAAGCGGCGGGAATATCGTTGCGCAAACTTATGAAACCCCTTGTTATTCTTGCTTTTCTTATCAGCATTTTCGCCTTCCTGTTTTCCAACTACGTCTATCCCGTGGCTTACCTTAAATTCGGCTCTTTACTTTACGATATCCGGCAAAAAAAACTCGCTTTCGATATTAAAGAGGGTATTTTCAATAACGATATCGACGGATATGTAATGCGTGTTGGCCACAAAGCCAAAGACAACAAGACAATTTACGATATCCTTATTTACGACCATTCGCAACATATGGGCAATACAAAAGTGACCACCGCACGCAGGGGCATTATGGAACTTACACCTAATCAACAAAAAGTGCTTTTTAAACTTTACGACGGATACACCTATCAGGAGGTCATAGACCAAAGAAACTACCGCAAAACCAGGCCGTTCGAATATATGAAATTCAAAACCCAAACATTGTCGTTCGACCTGTCGCAATTGCAACTGAACCGTACCGACGAAGCACTCTTCAAAAACCATTACAGCATGCTTAACGTAAAACAACTCCGTAAATCAATAGATTCGTTAAGCAAACAAAATGTAAAAAGGAAAAAACTTTTCAGAAAAAATTTTCTAAATCAATATACTCTTTTTAGGAAAAAGGATACGGCGGAAAATAAAACGTATGAAACTCCCGACTCTTTCGACACGGCAGAAGTGATGTCAATAAAATACCCCGTTTTGAACAATTTGAGAAAAGACGGAAAACTGAGAGCCGTTGATATAGCCCTTAGAAATGCCAAACGCCAAAAAGAGAGAATTGTTTATGCCAAAAAGGAGGCCGACAACAAACAGCGCTTGATTATAAAACACGAAATAGTTTGGAATCAAAAATTCCGCCTCTCGCTTGCCTGTTTGATATTCTTTTTCATAGGAGCGCCTCTCGGAGCCATAATCAGAAAAGGCGGATTGGGGTTCCCTGTGGTGGTGTCGGTTCTGGTATTCGTTTTTTATCATGTAATTACAATGCTTGGCGAAAAAGCCGTTATTACCGGCGAGTGGAGTGTCTTTTGGGGTATGTGGCTTTCAACGCTTTTAATAGCTCCAATGGGATTGTTCTTGACGTATAAAGCCACAACCGATGCCCCGCTGCTCGACGCCGAAAGCTGGAAGCGTTTTTTCGAAAGATACGGACTTAGCAAAATAATTGAAAAAATTAACAAACTCTCGGAAAAGTGAGAATAATACTCTTTTTATGGCAACATTGTCGGTATGCGGATAATTCCGTAACAGTTTGATATCATTGCAATTTTTTAACATATGAAAAATATCCTATTTATCTGTAACAAGTCGCCGTGGCCGCCCAAAGAGGGAGGTCCCATTGCAATGAATAATCTTATTGAAGGCTTGTCGGATGCGGGATGTAACATTAAAGTGTTGGCGGTAAACACAAACAAATATTCGGTAAAACGGGACGAAATCCCCGAAAGTTACCGCCGCAAAACGGGAATAGAATTTCAATATATCGACCTGTCGGTAAAACCGCTGCCCGCATTTTTTAACCTCTTTACAAACAAATCGTACCATGTACAAAGATTTATCTCGAAAAACTTTGAAAAATTACTTATAAACACCCTCAAAAGCAATAAGTTCGACATAGTACAGATAGAAACCCTGTTTATGTCGCCTTATATGGAAACCATACGCAAATATTCCGGTGCCAAAATAGTTTTACGTGCCCACAATATTGAACACCTCATCTGGAAACGGCTTTGGCAAACCGAAAAAAACCCTTTGAAAAAACTCTATTTGAAACACTTATACAAAACCCTCGAACGTTACGAAACCGGTATATTGGACAGTTATGACGGAATAGTTTCCATTACCGCAAAAGATGCGCTCTTTTTTAAAAAACATTCTAATACCCCTGTTGTTTCAATATCTTTCGGAATAGATACAGAAAAATTAAAACCCTTTATTAAACCTCCTGTCGAACATGCCCTTTTTCATATTGGCGCCATGAACTGGATGCCCAATCAAGAGGGTATTAAATGGTTTTTGGATAATGTTTGGAAAGATGTTTTAAGCGAAGTTCCGGGAGCAAAACTCCATTTGGCGGGACGCGAAATGCCCGCTTGGCTTACAAGTCTTAACCGGAAAAATGTTCATGTGGCGGGCGAAGTTGACAACGCTTACCAATTTATCAGCCGCTATACCGTTTCCGTTGCGCCGTTACTCTCGGGAAGCGGCATCAGAATAAAAATAATCGAGAGCATGGCCATGGGGAAAGCCGTTATCTCCACCTCCATTGGTGCCGAAGGAATTGAATACGAAAACGGTAAAAACATTATTATTGCCGATACCCCGCATGAGTTCGCTTCGGCGGTAAAAAAACTTTTAACCGATAGAAAATATTGCGATTACATAGGTAAAAACGCTTCAAAACTCATTTCCGAAAAACATGTTAACAAAAATTTAATATTGGATTTATTGGCATTTTATGACAAAATTTTATGATTTTTGCCGCCGGTACGACAATATTGATTTTTTTCATAATAATCTGATTTATGAGGGTTTTTGTTTTGCTTTCGAGAATACCGTACCCTTTGGAAAAGGGTGATAAGTTGCGTGCCTTCAATCAGATTAAAGTCTTGTCACGTGAAAACGAAATTATTCTGTGTGCCTTAAATCCCTTGAAAAAAATTGACAAACAAAAGGCTTTTGAAGAACTTCAACCCTATTGCCGCTCGGTAAATTTTATCGACATAAAAGCTCCCGTCAGATTGCTGAATATTATAATTGCTTTTTTTAGGGGATTACCCTTGCAGGTGGGCTATTTTTACAGCCGCAGGGCTAAGAAAAAAATAGATGCTCTGTTGGACGAATATAAACCCGAACACATATATTGCCAGCTTCTCAGAACCGCCGAATATGTGAAAGATGTTCCTTTGCCTAAAACGCTGGATTATCAGGATGTCTTCTCTTACGGAGTGAAAAGACGTATTGAAAAAGAAAAATTTTATTTGAAGCCACTCCTGAAATTGGAATACCGCCGGTTGTTAAAGTACGAAAACAAAATTTTCGACCTGTTCGATAACAAAACAATTATCTCGGAACCCGACCGCAACTTGATACCGCACCCTGATAAAAAGAGCATTGTTGTGGTTCGCAACGGTGTCGATTTTAACTTTTTCAAACCCATTGACACTCAAAAAAAATATGACATCGTTTTTACGGGAAACATGCATTATCCTCCTAATGTCGATGCGGCGCGGTTTTTAGTAAAAGATATAATGCCTCTGGTGTGGAAAGAAATGCCACAGACAAGCCTGTTGCTCGCTGGAGCCAACCCCGATGCTTCGGTAAAAGCTCTGGAAAACAGCAAGGTTACGGTTAGCGGTTGGATGGACGATATTCGCGATGCTTATGCCTCGTCGAAAATTTTTATAGCACCAATGCGAATAGGAACGGGATTGCAAAACAAACTGCTCGAAGCAATGGCAATGAAAATACCATCTATTACCACACCTCTTGCCAACGAAGCACTAAAGGCAAATGCCGGTGAAGAAATATTGGTTGGTGATAATGCGGCAGAGTTGGCAGATTATATCCTTAAACTGTTAAAAGACGATTCCCTTGGAGATAATCTCGCTGATAAAGGTTACAATTTTGTCTTGAAAAATTTTTCGTGGTTAAATGCCACATCGAAACTCAATAAATTAATAAACAAAACATTAAAAAATTGAAAAAGTTTTTCTTGTTATTATCCCTTGTTTCACTCTTTTGTTTGAATGCCAATGCACAAAAAGAGGAGAAAAAGTTACCCGCAACCAAAACTTCGGTTGTGGACAATTTAAATGTGTCGGGGAATTTTTTTATAGCCTCCACATATTACGAAAATACCGGAACCAAATATTTCGGTTTTAACATCAGACGTTCGTACATAAACATCAAATACAAATTTACCGACAAACTTGATTTCAGGTACACTCAGGATTTAACCATTGACAACGAAGGAAAAGATGCCGGAAATATTGAATTGCGCATTAAATATCTCTATTTGCGATACAGTCTTCCCGGTCTGTTTTTTTTCAGGGACAACAGCATTAAATTCGGAATCAGCCAGCGTCCGTGGCTCGACTTTGAGGAGCATATCAATATTTACAGGGTTCAGGGGAGTATGTTTCTCGAAAGAAGTCTTCTTTTTAATTCGTCGGGTTTCGGCTTAAGTTTCGAAAGCCTTTTGGGAGGCAAATTGGACAATGCATATGCCGAAAAAGTAAAACCCAAAGCTCCCGGAAAATACGGTAGCCTGGCTATGGGACTTTACAACGGCGGTGGCTATCACCAGTTTGAAAAAAACCGCGTTAAAAACTTTGAAGTCAGGGTTACCGTCAGGCCGCTATATAATCTGCTGCCGCAATTGCAGTTTTCATATTTCGGAATTTACGGCACGGGTAATATTCCCGAAAATCCTTGTTTTAACCTTAATTCGGGCTTCGTGTCATATCAATCGCAATACCTCTCCTTTACGGCTCAGTACGAAAAGGGTAGGGGAAATTCGTTCGGAACAATGATTAATGATTCAACTTTCGAGTCGTACAATCACGAAGGTTACAGTTTTTACGGAAATTTCAAAATTCCCAAAACCTCCGTTTCGGTCTTTAGCCGTTACGACAATTTTCAATTGTACGATGAAGACAATACCCTGATAAAAAGATATATCGGGGGAATAAGCTGGCTTTTTTATAAAAAGAACAAGCTTGTTTTGAGTTATCAAACCGAAGATTTTAAACGGGAAAAAAATAGGGTAAGATACGACTTGGCTCTTGATATTTCATTTTGATATTTTTAAAGTCGGTTTACTTTAAAAAAAGGTAACAACCGGTAAAAAGTTATACAAACCTCTTCACAAAGGTTTGGAGTTTGGCATGCTTTGCAGCGGGCAAGTAGTATTTGTAAAGGCGGTAACATTTCGGCTGTTGCAACTTTCCGCTTTGAGAAAATGTCTGATTAAAAAAAGATTACCGTGAAAAAAATAATATTGTTACCTTTTTTGGCACTAATTACCGTTACGGTAAGTGCGCAAATGATGAGCAACATATTGGTTTCCGACGAATATAGTCCCGAAGAGCCATCCATAACCATGAATCCTAAAAATCCGTTGATGTTAATGGCCGGAGCCAATCTTCGCAGCTATTACTTCTCCGACGACGGAGGTATGTCGTGGACACGAGGCGAGTTGGTTTCCAATCAAAACGGAGTTTACGGCGACCCTTGTCTTATTACCGATACCGCAGGTAATTTTTATTATTTTCATCTAGCAAATCCCTCTAACGGAAACTGGCTCGACAGAATAGTGTGCCAGCGTTACGACAATACCACAAACACATGGAACGACGGTTCGTACATGGGGCTCAACGGCGATAAAGACCAGGACAAAGCCTGGGCGGTGGTTGACAGTGCCACAAATACAATATATGTTACATGGACGCAATTTGACCAATACGGAAGCAACGATACGGCAAAGCATTCCGATATAATGTTCAGCAAATCTTCGGATATGGGCGATTCGTGGTCGCCGGCACTCAGAATAAACGAGGTTAGGGGCGATTGTATCGACAGCGATAATACCGTTGAAGGTGCCGTGCCCGCCGTGGGCCCGGACGGAGAAATTTATGTGGCGTGGGCAGGTCCGGCAGGTATTGTTTTCGACCGCTCTCTCGACGGAGGCAATACCTGGCTCGACCACGATATTTTTGTTAGCGACCAACCCGGCGGTTGGGATTACAATGTGCCCGGAATCTACCGTTGTAACGGATTGCCCGTAACATGTTGCGATCTCAGCAGGTCGCAATACAGGGGTACCATTTATGTAAATTGGACCGACCAGCGTAACGGTACCGGAGACACCGACGTTTGGCTGGCAAAATCTACCGACGGAGGTAACTCCTGGAGCAATCCAATACGTGTGAACGATGATGCCCCTGGACGGCAACAGTTTTTCAGCTGGATGACTGTTGACGGTGCCAACGGAGATATTTACATCGTGTTTTACGACCGCCGGAACTATATCGACAACCATACCGATGTTTGCATTGCCCGCTCCACTGACGGTGGCGAAACTTTTCAAAACTTTATAGTTAATTTAGACCCCTTTAACCCCGTTTCGCAAGTCTTTTTCGGCGACTATACCAATATTACCGCTTACGACGGCTTTGTGCATGCCATATGGACAAGAGCCGATATTACCAGTTTGAGCGTATGGGTTACAAACATCGACTTTTTTGTGGGAACTGTTGAAAATGATGAACCAATACCGGCTAAAATTTATCCCAATCCGGCAAAAGATATTGTCAATTTCGAGTTTTCGTTAAAATCATCCTCAAAAGTGTCGGCAAAACTTATTGATATGTATGGCAAAACCGTTGCCCTCCTGTTTTCTGGTAAAAGTTACGGAAAAGGAAGCCACAAAGAGGTTTTCGATACGGGAAGTTTAAATCTTGCACCGGGAATTTATTACCTTTCCGCACGTTTCAATAATACCTTTTACAAAAACAAATTGGTGATAGAATAACTATTTGTTTCACGCACGAAAAAAAGATTTATCAACAGTTGATATTATTTCCCTAATTTTGCCTGTATTAAATTATTGATGATGACAAAAGGTGATATTTCAATACTGTTGCGCAAACTTCATTTGATGCAAGCCGTTGACAAGTTGCGGTTTTATTATTTCAAAATAAAACACCGGAAAAAAAACAGGGAATTCTTACAAAAACATCCGGAAGCCGCTTTGCCTCCCGATTATTACATTTACGAAGCTTTTCAACTCAATTACGAAGAGTATCTGACCAAAAGCAAAAAGACGGCACAATGGATTTTGGATTTTTATATCAAACACAAAAAACGTGAACCTGAAAAAGTTTTGGATTGGGGTTGCGGTCCCGGCAGAATAATAAGACACCTGCCCGCACTTTTACCCGCATCGAGCAAAATTTACGGTACCGACTACAATGCCAAATCGATTGAATGGTGCAAAAACAATCTGAAAGGTATCGACTTTAACAAAAACAGTATTGATGCAATACTTCCTTACAACGACAATTATTTTGATTACATTTTCGGAATTTCCATTTTCACGCACCTGTCGGCGCAGAAACATGCCGAATGGATAGAGGAACTTACAAGGGTTTTAAAACCCGGCGGATTGATGATGCTTACCACACACGGAAACGATTTCAGGGTTAAATTGTCGAAAAAAGAGCTTGCCGCTTTCGATGCGGGAAACATTGTGGTGCGCGACAAGGTAAAAGAGGGACACCGGACATACACCGCATACCATCCCGCTGAATATATGGAAAAGCTTTTCACGGGACAAGGATTGAAAATATTGGAGCATGTTTCTCCCGAAACCATTAGCGGAAAACCACAGCAAGACGTTTGGATATTGGAAAAATTGTAAAATTGTTGTTATGCAACGAAAAGCCGATTTTTTGATTATAGGTTCGGGAAGCGCCGGACTGATTTATGCGTTGAAAGTTGCACCTTTCGGCAAAGTTATTGTCCTGTCGAAAACCACCATGGACGATACAGCCACATCGTATGCCCAAGGGGGTATTGCCGCCGTAATGTACTCGCCCGACAACTACGAAAAACATATTGCCGACACCTTGACTGCCGGAGCCGGAATAAATAACGAAAAAATAGTAAGAATAACAATAACCGAATCGACGGAACGAATAAAAGAACTGATTGAATGGGGCACGAATTTCGACAGGGAAAAATCCGGAAAATATGCATTGGCACGCGAAGGAGGCCATTCGGAATACCGTATTTTGCATCATAAAGACAATACCGGTTTCGAAATTCAAAGAGCTCTGGGCAAAAAGGTAAAACAACATCCCAATATCGAAATTCTTGAAAACCACTTTGCCATTGACCTTATTACGCAACACCATCTGGGCGAAAAGGTTACCCGTCATAAAAAAGATATTTTATGTTTCGGCGCCTATGTTCTCAATCAAAAAACCTCGGAAATAGAAACAATTTTGTCGAAAACAACGTTGTTGGCTACGGGAGGAATGGGAAACATATACCAAACCACCACCAATCCCCCTTTTGCCACCGGCGACGGTTTGGCACTTGCATATCGTGCCAAAGCCCACCTCGAAAATTTGGAATTTGTACAGTTTCATCCCACTTCACTATACAATCCCGGAGAGAAACCCTCTTTTCTTATTACCGAAGCATTACGCGGCGCAGGAGCAATATTAAAAAACAGCAAAGGCGAAGAGTTTATGTTTAAATATCATAAAAGCGGCTCGCTGGCACCCCGCGATATTGTGGCACGCGCCATAGATAACGAATTGAAACTTTCGGGAGACGATTTTGTCTTTTTGGATGCGCGAAGTATAGATAAAAGCGAAATATTAAACCATTTTCCCACTATCTATGCCAAATGTTTGAGTATAGGTATCGACATCACCAAAGACATGATACCGGTGGTGCCGGCGGCACACTATTCGTGCGGAGGAATAAAGACCAACGAATGGGGACAAACCACCATAGAAAACCTTTATGCCTCGGGCGAAGTTGCCTCAACGGGATTACACGGGGCAAACAGGCTTGCTTCAAATTCGTTGCTCGAAGCGGCGGTGTTTTCGCACAGGGCTGCTCAACACTCGTCGAAAAATTTTAAAAATTATAAAATAAATACCGAAGTTCCCGACTGGAATGCCGAGGGTACCGTGTTGAACGAAGAGATGATTTTGATAACCCAAAGCAAAAAAGAACTTCAAATGATTATGAGTAATTATGTGGGAATAGTACGTTCAAACCTGCGTTTAAAACGCGCTTTGGACAGACTTGAAATTATTTACAAAGAGACCGAAGATTTGTACGAAAAGTCTATTCTCTCGCAAGATATTTGCGAACTCAGAAATATGGTTAACGTCAGTTATCTGGTCATTAAAATGGCAATGAACCGTAAAGAGAGCATAGGGCTTCATTATAATATCGATTATCCGTCAAAAGAAAAATAGTTGTTATGGCACTAATAAAACCGGTAAAAGGAATTTATCCCAAATGGGGCAAACGGTGCTTTCTTGCCGACAATGCCACCCTCGCGGGCGATGTTGTTCTGGGCGACGATTGCAGCATTTGGTTCAATGCCGTGGTTCGCGGCGACGTACATTACATAAGGATAGGAAATAACGTGAATATTCAAGACGGGGTGATAATCCATTGCACTTACATGAAAGCACCCGTAACCATAGGAAATAACGTCTCCATAGCCCATGGCGCCATAGTTCACGGATGTACCGTTAACGACAATGTGCTTATAGGTATGGGAGCTATAATTATGGACGGCGCAGTTATTGAAAGCAATTCGGTGGTGGCGGCGGGAGCTGTTGTTTCTAAAAATACGGTGGTGCCTTCCGGAACGGTGTTTGCCGGTGTTCCGGCAAAAAAAATAAAAGAGATGGATAAAGAACTGCTCGAAGGCGAAGTGCACCGGATTTCGAAAAATTACAATATGTACGCAAGCTGGTACGATTGAAAATATGAAAATAAAAAAGCCGCATTTTTCAGATGCGGCTTCCGTTTTTATTGTATCCCCTTTTCCGTTTACTTTATTCCTAGTTTTTTCTTTACCAATGGTAAAATATTATCGCCGTTTTCGTAATATAAAACAACGCCCTGAGCGATGTCAAGAATGTAATTGTAGTGATTTTCGGCACCTACTTCGGTAATGGCGTCTTTTACCTTTTTAATAACGGGATTGAAAAGTTCGTTTTGTTTGGCTTGCAAATCTTGATCGGCAGAAGCTTGAAATTGTTGAATGCGTGTTTGCAAATCTTGAATCTCTTTCTCTTTCGTTTGACGGATTAAATCCGACATGCTTGCCATATTTGCCTGATAATCTTGAGCTTTTGTTTGAAACTCCTGCATCATAACTCCCAACTGTTTTTGTAAGTTGTCGGCATAATTTTTCAACTCCTTTTGAAGAGAGTCTGTTTCGGGCATCATGGTCAATATTTCGTTGGAATCGATGTAACCTATTTTCAGGCTACCTTGGGCAAAACTAATACCGCTAATCAACACGGTCATTACCGTAAGTAACAGTCCTTTTTTAATTGTATTCATCTTTTTTGTAAAAATATTATGATTAATAATCGGTTAAACAAAATCAGTGGACAAAAGTAAAAAAATATTTTGCATAAATATCATAAAATTATATAAAAAGAGGGTATTTTAGCATTTTGGATTTTAAAATTAAATAAAACGGAAGAGATGAATAACAACGGAAAAAGTTATACGGTTCCTTTTGTAAGTCTTATTTTCCTCTTTTTTATGTGGGGGTTTATGACTGTTTTGAACGATATTTTGATACCCTATTTAAAAGGGGCGTTTCATCTCAATCATGTAAAAGCGATGCTCATACAGTTTGCTTTTTTCGGTGCCTATTTTATAGGGTCGTTAATATATTTTACGATATCCATTGTTTCGGGCGATCCCATAAACAGGATTGGTTACAAAAAGGGCTTGATATGGGGCTTGATAATATCGGCGCTGGGGGCTTTGTTGTTTTATCCTGCTGCCCAATTTCATGTTTACGGGTTCTTTTTAAGCGCTTTGTTTGTTATGGGACTTGGCTTTACCCTTTTGCAGATTGCGGCAAACCCTTATGTGGCTATTTTGGGCGACGAAAAGTCGGCATCGGCAAGGCTCAATTTGGCACAAGGTTTCAATTCGCTCGGAACAACTATCGGACCTGTTATCGGCGGATATCTTATTTTCACCTTTTTTAAAGATGCTCACGGTTCCGATGCGGTAAAAGTACCCTATCTCGTCTTTAGCATGATATTTTTACTGCTTGCGGTATTTATATTCAAGATGCCTCTTCCCCGTTTTACCTCTTCAGAGCAGGTGGAGAAAGGTTGGGGGGCTTTGCGTTACCGTCAGCTTGTTTTCGGAATGATTGCCATTTTTATGTATGTGGGCGGGGAGGTTAGCATAGGAAGTATGATGATTGGTTTTTTGGAAATTCCTAAAATTGCGGGTCTTACTGCCGCCGAAGCAAGTAAATATGTGGCATTTTACTGGGGAGGGCAGATGATAGGACGTTTTCTCGGTGCCGTTTCGCTTAGCAATATAAAACAAAAACGGTTGAAATATCTTTTGATGACGGCAATACCCGTAGCAGCCTATTTGGTTATAGTTGCAGGAAACGGCTTCCACAATGCAAATATTTATGCTGTTTTTCTAATCATTAATTTTATTGCTTTTATGCTGGGCAAGTCGGTTCCTCAACGGACACTTTATATTTTTGCCTTTATAAATATCTTGTTACTGGCTTCGGCACTTTTGAACGGCGGAAAAGTGGCTATGTGGTCGGTTATCGGTATCGGGTTGTTCAATTCCATAATGTGGTCGAATATCTTTACACTTGCCATAGCCGGTTTGGGAAAGCATACCAGCCAGGGCTCTTCGCTTTTGGTAATGATGATTTTGGGCGGTGCAATATTGCCGGTAATTATGGGTGCGGTAGCCGATGCCTTCGGGGTTCAAGCCTCCTATATTGTACCTGTTTTCAGCTATATTTATATAGCCTTTTACGGAATAAACGGATACAAACCGTATTCCGTGAAGGTATGAGAAAAAAAACCGGCATTTTCATCGAAAATGCCGGTACAATTGCATAACAAAAAACCTAATTACTAACTACTCAATTATGAGCTTCTTAATAATTTTCCCTTTTTCTGTTTCTATTTTTAAGAAATACACCCCTTTATCAAACGAAGAGGTGTTGAGGCTAACGTGATTTGCGTCGAGTACCGCATCATAAATACGTTGGCCTCCGACATTGAGTAGAGTAACGTGTTTTATATTTTCGATTGTTTCCAAATTAACTTTATCTGAGGCGGGATTGGGATATACGCGTGCATAATTTTCGCCCTGCTCTTTTATGCTTACCACTTGTCCCAAATTTACCATTTCGGTTTGGAATACCTCTTTTGTGTCAACATCTTGAACAAAAGCTATCAAGTTACAATTGCTGACAATGTAGTCGTCGGGAATAGAAATGGTAAAATCAAAATGTTCGGGGGTGTTATATCCGAATGTGCCGGCGGTACCGTTGGCATCGGGATACATTGCCCTGCAGGTGTTGTTTATTTCGTGTTGCCCTTGCCAGTTGTATGGTATGTGAGTTTCCGTAAGGGCTAAAAACAGCTTGGTGTTTGTTGCCGTATAGTTGTAGGTACGTGTAACGTCGATGCTTACGTCGAAAGTGGTGTCGTTTCCCGAGACCATTTGAGCCGTCATGTCAATATTGAAAATTGAGGATTGGTCGGCTCTGTTAATGACAATGGGGTGGTATGTGGGATATAAACTTTGATTGTGGCTTCCTCCTCTTACTTCGTCTCCGCCGTCGAAATAAGCTGTCGGGTAAGCGTTAATTCCGTAAAATGCCGTTCTTGCTTCCGATTCGGGATTGTTAAAAGGGTCGCTCGAATTGTAATTGTGATATTCAATAACCGCCACAGGGTCACCGTTGGCAATCATGTCGTCGGCACCCATTGCAGCACCCGGGCAATAGGGGCACCCCGTTCCCGTACCAATCTCCACCAAAACGTAATTTCTGTCAACGCCACCCGGTAGTAAAACATTTACACTTCCTGCAAACGGAGACAAGCCCGAAGCGGAATAGTATGCTTTAACATCGTAGGTATAATTACCGGGATACTCAAGACTGTCGGAGAACGATGTTGTGGTTGTAACGGCGTACATGCTTCCGTTGCGGTAAACCATGTAAGAATCGGGAGTTCCCGACGAAGGAGCGTCCCATTGCAACGAAACAATGGTGTCGTTCAATGTTGCCGTAAGGTTCGACGGTGCTGCCGGTAAAGGACAAACGGCATAAACCAGATTGTCGTAGTATGCTTCGGGAGTACCGCGACTGGTACCTTCCCATGCATAAAAGTCGGCTGCTGCCAAGCGTTTTGGCACTGGTGTGCCTGTTGCTCCGGCAGTCCATTGCCAATCGTACAAATATTGCCCGTCGATAAAAACTTCAGCCCAGTCGTTATCAAGGTCAATGTAATGTTCAAGGTGAATCCATTGGTCGTAATTGAAGTTGAAAGTTGCTGCCCCCTCTTTTCCCGCATCTATTCTTCCTTCTCCGTTAACGTCGAAAAACAGTTGGGTACCCCATTCGCTGTTTGCACCTGCAAAAGTGGCCAAAAGATTGTAATAACCCAGTTTTCCTGCCGGAACGTAAATATAAAAATCAATTTTGTAACGTCCCGAGGTAGAATCTCCAAAGAGTAAAACACCGTCGTTTGTGCCGCTTACTACAAAACTTTTGGAGCCTTGTTGTGCTTGCGCGTCCGAAATCAATGGGTCTTCGGATCCGCCGGGTTGGTTGCTCCATGTTGTCCACGGCATACCCGCTTGTTGTGCCAAGGGTTGCCCGACAGTATAGCCTTCGAAATCATAACTGAAAATTTGGGCGTTCAAACCCACTGCTGTAAAAAGCAATAAAAAAAACGTAAAGATTTTCTTTTCCATAATTTTTTCTGTTAAATAGTTAATCACTTGTAGTGACAGTTTGTTTTTGGTGTCGGTTGTACGTAGAGTAAAAATATTTTGAGGTTTTATATTTTTGCCTTTTTTAAATAACATTAAAGAATAGCGGATGAAAAACCCCAACGCATTGATATCGTGGCTTATACTTTCGGTTCTCGTTTTGGTGTGGGGAAGTTCGTTTATTTTGATAAAAAAATCGCTGGAATATTTCACCGGTAGCGAAGTGGGAATATTAAGAATAGTGATTACTTTTTTATTTCTACTGCCGTTGTCAATAAAATCATTAAAAAACACACCTAAGAGATTATATTTTTTGCTTTTCGTATCGGGTGTAATAGGAAGTTTGTTTCCCGCCTTTTTATTTGCCATTGCCGAGACCCGTATCAGCAGTTCGCTGGCAGGGACATTAAATTCGCTCACCCCCCTTTTTACTTTGATAACGGGAATTTTGTTTTTCAAGCTGCGTACCCGTCCCTATAATGTTGTGGGGGTATTTATAGGATTGGCCGGTGCCGTAGGTTTGATATATGCAACAAGCGGTGTGGATTTGGGTACCGGTGTTGCATATTCGCTTTTGGTTATTCTCGCTTCAATTTGTTATGCCCTAAACGTAAATCTTGTGAAATTCTTTTTTAAAGATATCGGCTCAACCGATATTACTACATTGACATTTTTTTTCATTGGCATTCCGGCACTCTTTTATCTTTTGTTTTTTACGGCTATTCCCCACAAATTGATTTATCAATCGCAATCGTGGACCGGTTTGGGGTATATGTCGATTTTGTCGGTGGCCGGAACCGGTTTGGCACTTATTATTTTTAATTACCTTATAAAAATAAGCACTCCCGTTTTTGCCTCTTCGGTAACATATGTTATCCCCGTTGTGGCAATTTTATGGGGAGTTGTTGACGGCGAGACCTTTAAATGGACATACCTTTTTTGGGTTGTTCTTATATTGACGGGAGTGTTTTTGGTAAACAAGCAGCCTGCCCCAAAATCTTGATTTTTGATTTGTCCGTGAAAACAGGTACGGGAACCTTTTTATTCTGTTTTTTAATACTTTTGAAATTTGCAACAGGATGAAAATGCCCGGTTCGACAAGCGGCAGTGTTATATTGGGGGTTAAATATGATATTGTTTTCATTAATTTCGCTTGTTTTATAACATGTAAATTGATTTCGCAATTATGTCAAAAACGACTTTGTACATAAAAAATATGGTGTGCCGGCGTTGTATTACTGCAGTGGAAGAGACGCTGACAAAATTGAAAATCCCTTTTTCGTCGGTTACTTTAGGCAGAGCCGTTGTGGAAAATGATAATCTTGATTACGGATTGTTGGGTAAAGAATTGGAAAAAATAGGGTTTGAATTGATTACTGATGAAAAAGAAAAATTGTCCGAAAACATTAAAAACCTAATAGTTAGCTATATCCATCATAATAACAATGATGTTTTGGATATTAATTTTTCGGTTTTTTTATCGGAAAAAACAGGAAAGGAGTACTCCTATATTTCAAAATTGTTTTCGGAACACGAAGGTGTTACCATCGAAAGGTATATTATCCTTCAAAAAATAGAGAGGGTTAAAGAGTTGGTGTCGTATAACCAGTTGAATTTTTCCGAAATAGCGTTTTTACTAAACTACAGCAGTCCGGCGCATTTGTCGAAACAATTTAAAGATATTACCGGAATGACACTGTCGGAATACAAGAAAAAAACCGACAAACAGAGAAATACAATAGATAAACTGTAAAAGGATTTTCGCATTTTTAAAGAATTACAATATTTTTCGAATAAAAAGAACTGTGCCGGAATAACTATAAGGAGTTGTAAAATATAGGTTATCTTTGTATCCGTTTTATGGCAAGAAAATATGGAAATACAACATTAATATTGCTGCAAATCACCGTATTGGTGATGTTGTTGCATCCGCTAATTCCCCACGACCACCATTACGGAAACTCAACTGAAATTAATCATAACCCGGCAGAAAACAACAAAAAGGGACAATCGCATTTCCATTGCTATTTTTTAAACGACCTTGTTAAAAACAAAATTTCCACCTCTTTTCAAAATAGAGTAAAACGGATTATTTTACCGTTTAAACACATTTTAACGCCAAGTCCCGATTTTTCAGATAAGCCGGCTATTAAAATATTTATACAAAAAGTTTTTCATTTTCCCGGTTTTGGTATTCCGTACACCGTTTCACCTACCCGGGGTTCACCTTTATCATTTCCTTTTTAAATAGAGAAAAAATTCTTTATGTTTTTTTGTGGCATTTGATTTACAGGGTCTTATGCCGGATATTTCTTTGTTAATATTTAAAATTTTCGAAATGATAAACAAGATAATATATTTTTCAATAAAAAATAAGGCATTTGTTTGGTTGCTTACACTCGGAATAATTGCAGGAGGAATTTATTCTATGACCAAAGTGCCTGTTGATGCTGTTCCCGACATTACAAACAATCAGGTTTTGGTTATAACCACGGCACCTAACCTCTCCACTGAGGATATCGAAAAATTTGTAACCTACCAAGTGGAACTGGCTGTAGCCAATTTGCCGGATGTCGAAGAAATAAGAAGTATTTCGCGTTTTGGTTTATCGGTTGTAACCATTGTGTTTGACGATGATGCCGGAACATTTCTCCCGAGACAATTGGTAAGCGAAGCGCTTATGGAAATAAAAGAAAAAATTCCCCGCGGATTTGGCGAACCGTTTATGGCACCGGTCAGCACAGGTTTGGGTGAAATATACCAATATACCCTGGAGGTTCAGCCCGGTTTTGAAAACAGGTACGATGACATGACATTGCGAACTATACAAGACTGGATTGTTAAACGGCAAATGACAATGTTGCCGGGTGTGGTTGAAGTAAATTCTTTCGGGGGGCGGAAAAAACAGTATGAAATCGCTATAAATCCCGGTAAACTAAACAATATGGGAATTACAATTTTCGACATTTTCGATGCATTGAAGAAAAACAATCAAAATACAGGCGGTGCATATATCGAAAAAAATCACAGGGCAAATTTTATTCGCGGCGAAGGATTGATGCGTTCTATTAAAGATATTAAAAACACGTTTGTAAAAAATATTGACGGAACTCCTGTTTTTATTCGCGATGTTGCCGATGTCAGGTTCGGTAATTTTATGCGTTACGGCGGTTTTACCAAAGACGGAAAGGGCGAGGCTGTGGGCGGAATAGTTATGATGTTAAAGGGGGCAAACTCGAACGACGTGATTAATAACGTTAAAAAACGGGTCTCCCTCATTGAAAAATCTTTACCCGAAGGCATTAAAATAAAACCCTTTTTAGACAGGAGCAAACTTATTAAAAGCACTACAAATACTGTTGCCGAAAACCTCGCCTTGGGAGCTTTGATAGTAATTTTTATCCTTGTTCTCTTTTTGGGTAATGTACGCGGAGGATTGATTGTGGCTTTTACAATTCCATTGTCGTTGCTTTTTGCGTTTATCATGATGCATGTTTTCGGTGTTTGGGCTAACCTGATGAGTTTAGGCGCTTTGGATTTCGGAATATTGATAGACGGTGCCGTAATAATTGTGGAAAGCATGATATTTTATCTAAACAAAAAAAGTTTAACGGGGACAAAACTTACGCAAGGCAAAAAAGACGAAATGGCATACAAATCGGCAAGCAAAATGATGAACTCCGCCTTTTTCGGTCAGTTAATAATTTTGATAGTTTTTATTCCCGTATTGGTATTGCGAGGTGTCGAAGGCAAAATGTTTATCCCTATGGCATTGACATTCGGCTTTGCGGTAACCGGAGTAATGGTGCTTTCCTTAACCTTTGTACCCGCAATATCTGCAGTCTTGTTAAAACCGCCCGCGACAGGTAAAAAATCTTTTGGCGACAAAATAATAATAAAGGTAGAAAATGTTTACCGGTATGTAATTGATTGGTCGTTGAGAAAAAGAAAAATAGTGGTGGCATTGGCAATTGGTTTATTTGTTGCCGCGGCGGTTGTGTTCAGCGGAATGGGTTCCGAGTTTATTCCGCAATTGGATGAAGGCGATTTTGCAATGCAACTGTTTTTAAAACCGGGGACATCGTTGTCGGAAACGGAAAAAATAACAACGGAAATAGAAAAAATGGTTCTGGAAAAATTTCCCGATGAGGTTGAAAGTATTCAGTCAAGAATTGGTGTCGCCGATTTGCCTATGGACCCCATGCCGGTTGATATTGCCGATGTCTTTATTATTCTTAAACCTGAAACCCAATGGAAAAAAGTTTCTTCCAAAAAAGAGTTGACCCGACAAATAAAAAATATTGTCGCTCTTTTTCCCGGAATTAATTATGAATTTTCGCAACCGATAGAGATGCGGTTCAACGAACTGTTGACGGGCATAAGAGAGGATATTGCCATAAAACTATATGGTGACGACTTGAATGTTTTGTCGGCTAAAGCCCGCGAAATTGCAGGCTTGGTCTCAAACATACGTGGAGTTGCCGGTGTAAAAGCGGAAGCAATAAAAGGTCAGCCGCAAATAACCGTTAAATACAATCGTAATAAAATGGGACAATACGGACTGGATATTGCAGGCGTGAACACTATTATCGAGACAGCCTTTAGCGGTGGTGTTGCCGGAAAAATTTACGAAGGGGAACGTATGTTCGATTTGGTGGTGCGTTTGGACAAAACATATAGAAAAGATATTAACGACCTGAAAAATCTCTTTATCCCTTTACCCGGCGGTAATCAAATCCCCTTGAAAGAGATAGCCGGTATCTCCTATCAACCCGGCCCCATGCAAATAAGCAGGGATAATACCGCCCGAAGAACATACATAGGAATAAATGTTGAAGAGAGGGATATAAAATCGCTGGTAAACGAAATACGGTATGTTTTAGACAAAAAACTGAAATTGCCGAGCGGTTATTATATCAGATACGGCGGTGCTTTCGAAAACCTCCGAAGAGCAACGGAACGTTTAACGTTAGTTGTACCCATTGCTTTGTTTTTGATATTTATACTGGTCTATTTTGCAATTAAATCGTTGAAACAAACCCTGATGATTTATATGGCAATTCCGTTTGCCGCTGTGGGAGGTATATTCTCTTTGTATTTGCGCGGGATGCCTTTTAGTATTTCGGCAGGTGTTGGTTTTATTGTGCTTTTTGGTGTTGCTGTTCTTAACGGTTTGGTACTCGTCGCCGGATTTAACGAACTTAAAAATAACGGCAAATACGATATTGCCGGAATAATAAAAAGAGGTTCCGTGCGTCGAATACGTCCCGTTTTATTAACTGCGTCAACTGATATTTTGGGATTTTTGCCCATGGCGGTTTCAACGTCGGCAGGAGCCGAAGTCCAACGCCCGTTGGCTACGGTAGTAATTGGCGGCATGTTAACATCAACACTTTTGACACTGGTTGTACTTCCCGTTTTGTACGGGTGGATAGAAACAAAAAAAACAAAAAAAACAGGATTTGCGCCCCGGCATCTGCTTTTTTTCGCCGTTTTTGCTTTCGGTTTTTTACAAAACACAGAAGCACAAAAAACCTCGTTTACCTTAAAGCAAGCTGTTTTAAGAGCCAAAGAAAACCACCCTACACTTAAATCGGCATATTTGGAAGTGAAAAAACAAAAAGCCCTTAAAGCTTCGATATTCGATTTGGGTAATACAAATATTTTTACCGGAAAAGAAGAAAGGGGAAACGGAGACGAAGGTATTAACAATAAAATAGGTATAGAACAAAACGGAATTGATTTGTTTGGTATTCCGGCAAAAATTAACCTGGCAAATAAAAAAACAGGCACCTCTTTGTCGGCTCTTATTTTAACCGAAAAAACATTAATCAGAGACGTCAGCTTGGCTTGGTACAGAGCTCTTTTTGCAAAAAAAAGATTGATGTTGCTCAAAGATTTGGACACTTTGTATTCGAATTTTGAAAAAGCCGCAAAACTGAAACACAAAACCCAAACAAGCTCTGAAATAGAATATTTATCCGCATCTGCCAAATACAAAAAATTAAAGGTAAATCTGAAAATGGCTGAAAGCAATTTTTCGGCAGCCTTGAAAAATTTAAACGGATATTTATCGGTACATGAAGAAATTGATGTTGACGGCAATGATGTTAAGAGCGAATATGAAATTTCCGTTACCGGCGGTTTATCAGGCAACCCCGTTTTGAATTATTATAAAACCAGGGTGGAATTGTATAAATCGGTTTGGATGAACGAAAAAACAGCATTTTTACCCAAAATTGACATCTCTTATAAAAAACAGACTGTCAACGGAGTTCCGGGATATAATGCCTGGCAATTCGGACTGTCAGTTCCGTTGCTTTTCTTTTCGCAAAGCGGCAAAACAAAAGCCTCAAAGATAGATTGCGAAATAGCAAACCAACAATATATTCAAAAAAGCATTGAAATTGATAATGAATACAAACGGTTGTCAGGTCAATATTCGGCTTATTGGAGTTTAATAAAATATTATGAAAACGAAGCCCTGCCCCTCGCCGATAAACAGATAAAAGCATCATGGTTAGCTTATAAACTGGGAAACATCTCATATTTTCAATTTATCCAAAATGTTGAAGCGGCAGTTTCGGTTAAACAAGAGTATTTGAAACAAGAAGAACTTTTGTATGAGTTGTCGGTAAAAATCAAATATTTAACGGGTAATTAATCAGGGTGTTATACAAATTTAAAATTTTAAAAAGATGAAAAAAATAACATACATATTGTTTATTGCAACTCTTGCTCTTGCATCTTGCAATACGGAAAATGAAAATAGCCTAAAAGAAAAAGAACATGAAGGAGGGCACAACGAAGAAAAGAGCGTGCTGTTGAATATACAACAACAAAAAGCGCTGGGTTTGAAAACCGGCGGCTTCGTGATGAGAAACATTACAACGACAGTTAAGGTAAACGGAAGGTTAGAGGTGGCTCCGGGAAGTAGAGCCGGAGTGACTGCTGTTGTTGGTGGAAATGTTAAAAAAATAGAGGTGTTCGAAGGCGACAAGGTGAGAAAAGGAGAAATTTTGGCAATATTGGAACACCCAGTTTATGTTACATTGCAGGAAGAATTTGCCACAACGGCAAATAATCTTGAATTTCTGAAACAAGAATATGAAAGGCAAAAAGAATTGTTTGAAAACAATATCGGAGCAGGTCGCGATTTTCAAAAAGCCAAAACCGATTACAACAATGCAAAAATAAAATACGAAAGTTTGAAATTGCGTTTACTGCTTTTGAATCTTTCGCCGGAACAGGTAAAAAACGGAAAAATTTCCGGTAACGTTAAAATAACCGCACCGATCACCGGTTTTGTCGCTTCGGTGAATGTTACGGTCGGCGTTTACGTTGATGCCAAAACAAAAATGTTTGAAATAATAAACAATGACCATATTCATGCTGATTTTGAAGTTTACGAAAATGATGCGGGGTTGTTAAAAACGGGACAAAAAATCCATTTCACCGTATCGAACAATAAGGATAAAGAATACTCCGCCTCGGTTTTTGCAATAGGAAAACAATTTGAAGAAATTACAAAAACGGTACACATACATGCAAATATCGACAACAAAACTGACGACTTGATACCGGGAATGTATATTTCTGGACATTTGCATACAGACGGCTTGTTTGTAAAAACATTGCCTGACGAAGCCATAGTAAAAGAGGGAACAAAGTCCTACATTTTTATTGTCGATAATGATGAGTCTCTTTATTCTGATAAGACCTCTCTTCAAAATCAAAAATCCGGTAAAGTTAACGGCAATATCCGCTTAAAACCGGTGGAAATTATTGCGGGACAAAGTGACGAAGGATATACCGAAGTGAAATTGTTGAAAGAATTACCGCCGGACACCAGAATAGCATTAAATTCGGCCTATTATCTGTTTGCGGATTTGACCAAAGAAGAGACAGGTCATGAACATTAGTGAAATAAGAGGGCGAATGGTTTTTGCTTAATATTATACTTCCTTTTTTACCGGTTTGTTTTTCCCGATAAATTCTGTTGTAAAGATTGTTTTTATTAATAAACAAAAATTATATAAGTTTTATTCTGAATTATATAACGCAATTTTTTAATCATGTTGTTCTTTTGCATTGTTATTTATTATCAAAATTCAAGAAGTGATAAAAGCATTAAACATATTGGTTTCATTGATTTTTTTAGTGAGTTTTGACGGAATACAAACCGGTAACCATTGTTGTCAAGGAAAATCCGGCAGCATGGTTGTTTTCCGTGAAGCGGGAAACTGTTGCGCCGGTATGGAAACTTACAAACCTGACGACATGCACTCTTTTTGCCGGTTCCATCAAAACAAGGAGGAGAGTTCTTGCAAAGGCAAGACGGGAACCGTTAAATTGATTACCATGTTTGAAACCGGTAAAAAAGAAGAAGTTACCGGGTTGCCCGTTTTCTATATTCATAAAAACTTTTGTTTGTCCGCAAAACATCAAAAAGAGCTGTTAAATAGCGGAAACCTGATATTTGACGTTTTGCCGCCTCCCCTAAAATCTCCTGCCGATAGCGAGTTAGGATTATTTCTTTGTTGATATGTTTTGATAACCGGCATTCGGTTAGTCTTGATTTCGATTGGTTTCCGGCTAAAATGGTGATTTCCGGCATGGCCGGGCAGGATAGAAATGTGATACTGAAACAACCTTTTTGGGTTGAATTGAAAGCTCTATTTTTTTGCGGACACCCGCAATTGTAATTTTCGGTTTTATAAATGTTAAACGGTATTCGATGTTAAATAAAATAATAAAATTCTTTTTGGAAAACAAATTGGTTACCTTTCTGTTGCTTGCAGTATTAATGGCATGGGGGGTAATAACCTCGCCTTTCGGTTGGGATACCGGCTTTTTGCCGCACGATCCCGTTCCGGTGGATGCCATTCCCGACATAGGCGAAAACCAGCAAATTGTTTATACCGAATGGCCAGGACGTTCGCCGCAAGATGTGGAAGATCAAATTTCGTATCCCTTAACCACGGCTCTGTTGGGTATTCCGGGTGTGAAAACAATAAGGAGCAATTCCATTTTCGGAGTTTCGAGCATTTACATAATTTTTAACGACGATGTTGAATTTTACTGGAGTCGTAGCCGTATTTTGGAGAAACTGAACTCCTTACCCCCGGGAACGCTACCTCCGGAGGTTAACCCCGCCTTAGGACCCGACGCAACAGCATTGGGACAGGTTTTTTGGTACACTCTCGAAGGCAGGGACGACAAGGGAAAACCTGCAGGTGGTTGGGACCCGCAAGAACTGCGCTCAATACAGGATTTTTATGTGAAATATGCTTTGACATCGGTTGACGGCGTTTCCGAAGTGGCCTCCATAGGAGGATTTGTAAAAGAGTATCAAATAGATATCGACCCTGTTGCCATGAAAGAGTATGGTGTTGACATAGCCCGTATTATTGATGCGGTAAAAAGGTCGAACCTCGATATAGGTGCAAGAACCATTGAATTTAACAAGGCGGAGTATGTGATTCGTTCGTTGGGATATGTAAAATCTTTGGACGACCTTGAAAAATCGGTGGTTGCTGTTAACAACAATGTTCCGGTACGCATAAAAGATGTGGCGCATGTTGGTTTAGGGCCGGCATCACGCCGCGGTGGTTTGGATAAAGGCGGTGCCCCAGCCGTCGGAGGGGTTGTTGTGGCTCGTTACGGCGCAAATCCCTTGAAAGTGATAAATAAAGTAAAAGAGAAGATTGAAGAGATAGAGGCCGGCTTGCCGGTCAAAACCCTTCCCGGAGGTTCAACATCCAAAGTGACGATTGTACCCTTTTATGACCGTTCGGGTTTAATTTACGAAACTCTCGGCACTCTCGAAGAGGCATTGTCGCTTGAGGTGTTGATAAGTGTTTTGGTAGTCTTGATTATGGTTTTTAATCTGCGTGCATCATTCCTTATTTCAAGCCTGTTGCCGGCAGGTGTGTTAATGACGTTTATAGCAATGCGTAAGTTTGGTGTTGATGCTAATATTGTCGCTCTTTCGGGCATCGCCATTGCTATTGGCGTTATGGTGGATGTGGGGGTGGTTTTTACCGAAAACATTATCCGCCACACCTCCATGCCCGAAAACAGAGACGCCCGTGGCGACAAATTAAAGAACATTATTTACAATGCTACCGTGGAAGTTGCTCCCGCCGTGCTGACTGCAATCGCAACAACGGTAATAAGTTTTATGCCCGTATTTGCCTTGCAGGCCGCCGAAGGCAAGCTGTTCAGACCCTTGGCTTTTACAAAAACATTTGTTATGTTAGCTGCCCTCTTTACGGGTTTGATTGTTATTCCCGCTCTTGCACATATTGTTTTTTCCGTCAATTTCAACGGAAAAAAAATAAGGCGATATTCCAATATTCTACTTGCGGCCGGAGGTGTTGCAATAATTGTTTTGGGCAATTATTTCACCGGAGTAATTGTAATTTTACTTGCCGCTAATAATTTTTTCAGCCATTTGTGGAAATGGAAAAACAAAAATCTCTCTTCGTACATTAATGTTATCCTGATTTTATTATTGGTTGTCAAAATGTTATCCTCTGAGTGGATGCCGCTCGGGGCACAGTACAGCGAATTTGTAAATACCGTTTTCGTAACTGCGGTTGTGGCTGTTATCCTCGGATTTTTATTGATGATAATTAATATTTATCCGCGTATCTTGACTTGGGCATTAAACAATAAGTGGAAATTTTTATCACTTCCTGTTTTTATTGTTTTGTTCGGAATGGCGGTGTGGCAAGGCGTTGATAAGATTTCCGGTTTTATGCCCCGGTTTATTACCGAAACCAAATCGTGGCAAACCATAGAGAGTGTTTTTCCGGGGATAGGCAAAGAGTTTATGCCTGCACTCAACGAAGGCTCCTTCTTACTGATGCCAACCACAATGCCCCATTCGGGTGTTGAAGAAAATATTGAAGTCATACAATTGCTTGATAAAAAGGTGAATAGCATTCCCGAAGTTCAAAATGTTGTGGGTAAATGGGGAAGGGTAAATTCCGCCTTGGACCCTGCACCTGTTTCAATGTTCGAAAACATAATTAATTACAAACCCGAATATATTTTAGACAAAAACGGGCACCGGTTGCGTTTTAAAACCGGTAACGACGGTGCGTATATTCTAAAAGACGGCACAAAATACAATCCCTTGGAGGGTTACAAGGTTATTGAGAAAGAGATGTTAATTCCCGATAAAGAGGGAGAATATTTCCGTCAATGGCGCGATAATATTCATACTCCCGATGATATATGGAACGAAATTGTTGCCAATTCGCAAATACCGGGATTAACATCGGCACCGAAATTACAGCCTATACAAACCCGTTTGATAATGTTATCAACGGGAATGAGGGCACCAATGGGAATCAAGATTTTCGGCCCCGATTTGGAAAGCATCGAGAAAGCCGGAATGCAAATTGAAACTTTATTGAAAAATGTCAAAGGTGTTTCAAAGATGTCGGTTTTTGCCGACAGGGTGGTAGGCAAACCTTATTTGGAAATTCATATCGACCGGGATGCCATTGCACGGTACGGTTTAACCGTAAAAGATTTTCAGAATTATCTGAGTGTTGCCGTGGGAGGGATGCCACTCACTTATACGGTAGAGGGTCGTGAACGATACCCCGTTCGTGTGCGTTATGCCCGTGAATTCAGAGATAATCCCGGAGATTTAAAAAAGTTGTTAATACCCACACCTTCGGGTGTGCAAATTCCTTTGGGTGAATTGGCCTCTCTGGAATATACCCGTGGCCCCCAAATGATAAAAAGCGAAAACACCTTTCTTGTAAGTTATGTTATTTTCGATAAAAGGGAAGGTTTTGCCGAAGTGGACGTTGTAGAAAATGCACAAAAATATTTAAAAGAAAAAATAAAATCCGGCCAATTGGTATTACCTCCAGGAGTAAGTTATAAGTTTACCGGAGATTACGAAAATCAAGTAAGAGCTGTAAAACGCCTTATTATTGTTATTCCTGTTGCCCTTCTCTCGGTTTTCCTGATTTTGTATTTCCGGTTTCGCTCGGCAACCGGTGCCATGCTTGTTTTTTCGGGGATTGTCGTTGCTTTTTCGGGTGGATTTATTATGCTTTGGCTGTACGCTCAACCTTGGTTTATGAATTTCTCGGCGGGAGGCATTCATCTGCGAAATCTTTTTCAAATTCATACCGTAAATCTAAGTGTTGCCGTTTGGGTGGGTTTTATAGCGTTGTTTGGTATTGCTACCGACGACGGCGTGCTGATTAGTACATATATCAAACAATTAATCGAAGAAAAATCTCCCGGTTCGGTTTCCGAAATACGTGCAATAATAGTTGAAGCCGGAAAAAAACGTATTCGCCCCGCAATAATGACTACGGCCACAACCCTGTTGGCACTCCTGCCGGTTCTTACTTCAACGGGAAAGGGTGCCGACATAATGGTACCTATGGCAATTCCGATTTTCGGTGGTATGACAATAGCCGTTTTGACGGTTTTTGTGGTGCCAGTTTTATACGGTATGTGGAAAGAGAGAGAGTTTGTAAACGGAAAAAAACAGTAAAAATGAACTACAAAATATTTATATGTATTGCTTTAATGTTTGCCGGAAACGGTTTGTTTGCACAAAACAAATTAAACGAATATCTCGAAACGGCAGCCCGTAACAATCCTGCTCTAAAAGCAAAATTTAACGACTATAACGCAACACTTGAAAAAATACCTCAAGCCGGTGCCTTGCCCGACCCGCAATTGACTTTCGGATATTTTATTATGCCCGTGGAAACAAAAAACGGTCCGCAAAGGGCAAAAATATCTTTTACACAGATGTTCCCTTGGTTCGGAACATTGAACAACAGAAAAAATATTTACATATCGGTGGCAAAATCGAAATACGAAGATTTTGAAGAGGCAAAATCAAAACTCTTTTTTGATGTGAAATCAACATACTACGATTTGTATTTTATAAAAAAAAGCATTGATATTACTATCGAAAATATTGCCCTTCTTGAAAAGTTCAAACGCTTGGCTCTTATAAAAATCGAAGCGGGAACGGCTTCCGCCGTTGATGAACTCAGAGTGGAATTGGAACAAAACGATTTGGAAAACGATTTGGCTTTGCTCAAAGACAAATGGTATGTTAATAAGGTGAAGTTCAATAATCTGTTGAATGTTGCCGCCGGAAGCCATGTCGAAATACCCGGTACCGTACCCGGAACAAATTTAAAATATTCAAAACGGGAAATAATGGATACCCTTGCCGTTAATAACCACTTGATAAAAAGTTTGGATTTAATTAAAGAGAGTTTTGTTTTCAAAGAAAAACAGGGCAAAAAACAAGGTTCTCCGGATATTTTTGCGGGTTTCGATTATTCCGCTGTCGGAAAACAGGATATATCGTCAGGTACGGGAAAAGATGCTTTGATGCTGAAAGTTGGCATTACAATTCCTTTGTACCGGAAAAAATATTCGGCAATGGTAAAAGAAGCGGTAATTCAACAACAAATAGTCAACGACAGAAAGTTTGACAAAACAAATATGTTAAACACCTTATTCGAAAAGGTTTACTCTGAATATTCCGATGCCGTACGCAGAATAGAATTGTATAAAAAACAGAGCATAATTGCGGCAAGGGCAATAAAACTGCTTGAAAACGAATATGCAAACAGCGGTTACGATTTTGTGGAAATTTTGAGAATGGAAAGAAAAGCACTTAAATATTCTCTCGAACTGGAAAAAGCACGGGCGGATAAACAAGTTGCCATTGCTTTTATTAATTACTTGATGGGAATGTAAAACTCATCGCATTATTCAAACATTACAACAAGAGTATTATGAAAATAAAAAATTTAAAAACAGGGAAGAAAGAGTTAATTATAATCGTTGTATCGGTGATATTGGGAATAGCCCTGGGTTTTATATTTCAGGAGGGCAACACCGTTACCGTAAACAAAGATACCGGAACGGCAAGTGAAAAACAGACCCTGTGGACATGCTCAATGCACCCGCAAATACGACAGCACGAGCCGGGAAATTGCCCCATATGCGGTATGGAGCTTATCCCCGTAAATGAGGTAAATGTTGAAAAAAGCGGGAGCGAAAATGTGGTTGTCATGACCGAAAGTGCTATGAAACTCGCAGAAGTTCAAACATACATCGTTAAAAAAGGAATCCCCGTTAAACTTGTCTATTTGCCAGGAAAAATATTGCCCGACGAAAGAAATATTGCAGTTTTAACAGCCCGTTTCGGCGGCAGGATAGAAAAGTTATATGTTAATTATACAGGTCAATATGTACGCAAAGGAGAAAAATTGGCTTCACTCTATTCTCCCGAATTGAATACTGCAAAACAGGAACTTTTGGATGCTGCGGCACATAAAAAAGAGAATCCCTCTTTTTATAAAGCAACAAGAAAAAAATTAAAATTATGGGAATTAACCGCCAAACAGATAGACGCTTTTGAAAAAAACGAAACCCCCTCCCCGTATTTCGATATTTTGTCGCCGGTTTCGGGTACCGTTGTCCGCAAGGATGTTGCTGTGGGCGACTATCTTAAAGAGGGCTCCGCCCTGTTTGGCGTTGTCGATTTGTCTCAAGTTTGGATAGAATTTGACGCTTACCAAAGCGATTTGCCGTGGATAAAAAAAGGCGACGAGATTTCTTTTACCACACAAGCTTTTCCCGGTAAATCTTTTTCGGGAAAAGTATCTTTTATCGATCCTTTTATCGACAGTTATACACGTGTGGCAAAAGTCAGGGTTGAAATGGATAATCCCGGCATGAAATTTAAACCGGGAATGTTTGTCAGCGGTGTTTTGAAATCGAAAATTGCAGGAAAAACAAAACCGTTATTGATACCTAAAACATCCGTTTTATGGACGGGAAAAAGATCTGTTGTTTATGTAAAAATTCCTGACGGAAAATCAACATCGTTTGTTTACAGGGAAATATCCTTAGGTGCCGAAGCGGGCGATTTTTACATTGTTGAAAGCGGTTTGCACCAAGGCGAAGAGATTGCTTCGAACGGAGTGTTTCGAATTGATGCTTCGGCACAATTGTCGGGAAAACCTAGCATGATGAATCCGGAAGGAGGTAAAACCGGCACTATGCCGGGAATGAATATGGGGGATACGGATGTGAAAAATCCTGTAATAAACAACGAAAATAAATTATTGATAACTGCCGATTCCATTAAGATACCGGACATTGTTTTAAAAAAACACATTAAAACACTGGTAAAAACATATTTATCAATGAAAAACGCTTTTGTGGCGTCGAACGGAAAAGATGCTGAAAAAATAGCGGCTGAATTTTTAAAGCAGCTGAGTTACATTGATATATCGCTTGATAAAAATATGTACGGGGAGTGGTTGAAAATTTCGCAAGACTTGAAAAACAATTTGAAAGAAATAATAGAGGAGAAAAACATCGACATGAAACGCAGCCGGTTCGGTATTGTTTCGAATTTAATGGCGGAAGTAATAGAGAGTTCAGGACATTATACGGGAAGTAAAATTTATTTGGAGTATTGTCCGATGGCTTTTGATAACAAAGGAGCTTATTGGCTAAGCGATAAAAAAGAGATTGAAAATCCCTATTTCGGCGACAAAATGTTGCGATGCGGAGAGGTGAAAAAAGAGTACAATTAATGTTTAATTAAAATTTTAACAAAATGAAAAAATCGATTTTAATTTTAGGAACCGCAATACTTTTAATTGCGGGAAGCGGCTTGCTGACAGGTTGTTGCGCAAACGGTAACAAAAAGACAAAAACGGAAAAAACCGTTACGGCGGAAAAATACCAATGTCCGATGAAATGCGAGGGCGAAAAAACATATTCGAAACCGGGTAAATGTCCCGTGTGCGGTATGAAATTGAAAAAAGTGGAAAAAACAAAAAACGGTGACAATTGAGTTGATTTGATTGGCCGTTATTGAAAAAAACAGGCAAATCACGAAAGAGCGGTGCAAATTAATTTGGTCTTACCGCTCTTTCGGTTTTTTCAGAAAAGAATAGCCGTTTCGGTTTTCGGGTATTGAAAGCATCCGGCATTTTATCCGTAAAACATAGCAATGCCGCTATTTTTGGGCATATTGCGGGTTTAATTGTTTTTTTTATATTTTTGAACAATTGGATTAAAAAAATTTGCTTATGAAAATTAAAAAATTTACCCTCTTGATTATTGCGGCATTTGTAACTTTCACCGTTACGGCGCAAAATGCCGGCGATACGGCAAAAAATGATAAATCGGAAATAAAAAAGGGTTTTAATTTCGGGGTGTTACCTACCATTACTTACAATTCCGATCTCGGTTTTCAGTACGGGGCATTGATAGATCTTTACAATTACGGCGACGGAAAAATATATCCCAAATATTACGAACGATACTATCTGGAATGGTCGAGGTTTACAAAAGGTTCGGGAATAAATAACTTTTCTTTCGAGTCGAACAGGCTG
Source organism: uncultured Lentimicrobiaceae bacterium (assembly GCA_964549335.1). Taxonomy (GTDB): domain Bacteria; phylum Bacteroidota; class Bacteroidia; order Bacteroidales; family F082; genus Sulfidibacterium. The sequence continues at coordinate 41,038 of CAZJUQ010000012.1, forward strand.
TTGCCGGGGCGCACACTATTTTTTGATGTTATGTATCGTCCCGACGACCAATATGATTTTTTGGGTTTCAACGGTTACGAAGCCGTTTATAACTCATCGTGGGAAAATCAGGATTCGGCAGGATACAGAACCCGTATGTTTTATAAAAACCAGACCAAAATGCTGAAAATAAAATTGGATATTTTGAGTCCGGTAAATAAAAATTTAAGTTGGGTTGCAGGAGCTATATTTTATAATTTTAATATCGACGAAGTTGACATTGATAAATTTAACGAAGGCAAAAGCGATGCCGACAAATTACCGTCGAACGAAGAGCAACCGGGACTTTACAAACGTTATGCAGAGTGGACACTGATAGATTCGGCCAATGTTAACGGCGGGTCGTTGTTGGGGTTAAAAGCCGGGTTGGTTTACGATACGCGAAACAATTGGACACAGGCAACCAAAGGTATGTGGACGGAATTTGTTTTGATGTATGTTCCTTCGTTTATCGGTTCGGCAAATGCAAGTTATATGAAAATGAGCATAGTGCACCGCCAATATTTTACAATTGTAAAAAGACGTCTCTCGTTTGCTTATAGAGTAGGGTATCAGGGATTGCTTTTCGGCGAGCAGCCCTTTTACATTCAACCTTATATGATGAATGTAACCATAAAAAACTCCATGGAGACAGGACTCGGAGGAAACAAAACCCTTCGCGGAATACGTAGAAACAGGGTTGTGGGCGACGGTAAATTTTGGTTAAATGCCGAGTTTAGGTGGAGGTTTGTATATTTCGATTTGTTCAGACAACACTTTTACCTTTGCGCTAACGTTTTTACCGATGCAGGTATGATAGTGCAAAAAACCGGAGTGGAAAAAAGATTTAACGAAGTAAAAAAGATACACCCCCTTACCGATACCCAATTTTGGGGCAAAGATTTTAAAGAGTCCGACTATTTCGATTTCGGAAGCGAAAAACCGCACGTTTCGTACGGAATGGGGTTGCGCATAGGAATGAATGAAAACTTTGTGGTAAGCGCCGATTACGGCCGTACCCTGAACGACCAAGACGGAAAATCGGGGTTTTACATAGGTTTGGGATATCTTTTTTAACCTCTTGTATTAAAATAAAAAAAACCCGCTTTTTAGGCGGGTTTTTTTATTGTTTACTTTTTGTTTTTCTTTTCTTTCTTTTTAAAGAAATAATCTTTGCCTACAAAAAATTTATCAAACAGTTTGGCGGCATTGCCGTCGAAGTATGTGTCGGGGTTTTGCGAAGAGTGAACCACATAATTTGACGAATCGGCAAAAGCCGTCAATGTTACAGGCTTACCGTTTGTTGACCCTATGTTTATTGTTCCTATCTGCTTGTATCTGTTTTGGTCGAAATTGTGAACTATTTTGCTGCCCGAAGTCCTTGACAAGTAGCGTAAATAGCGGACAACCGTAGCCGAATCGACAGGTTCGTGGTCTATTTTCCAGTATTTTTTCTCTTTTGTCAACGTAAAATTCCCCGAGTTACCGTAATTAAAATCTATCTTATTAATGGCCGATTGATCCGCCTTTACGAATGTTTTGTCGCGGTAATTATCGGCATCGGCGCTAAAGTTCATTCGTATCATGCCTTCAACCGAATATGTGTTTACGTCGTTGTAGGGACGCACATACGAAATCATTTCGCCTTGCGGACGCCGTTGATAAGGATTGGGTTGGGCGTTTTGAGCCTGAATAAAATTGAATTTTCCCAACAAAACATCGGCTTTCACCTTGTCGTTTTTCATAAGTTTGACGCGCGTCGATAAAGAGTCGTCAACTTCAAATTTTTTCCATTGGCTTTTTTCGGTACCCACCACACTTATGGGGTTTAAACGCAGCATATCCGCCAAAATGCTTTTTATTTTACGCTTGTCGGCAACATGTTCTTCGTTTTTACTTTTAACTTTCCAGTTGTTTTCTTTTTTTTCCAGAACAATTTGGGCTGCGCCTTTGGGCGGATAGATAACTATTTTGTCTATTTGGGCGGTATCCACCGTTACTATCTCGTTTATTATCGTACTGTCGCTGTGGTCGGTATATTTTTTTATCAAAAACAGGGCAACTAATACCAACAGTACAATAAGCAATATTTTTGAATTGTTTTTACTTAACATAACCTTCCTCCATTCTTTTTATACGTTGATTTCTACGATATTGCATACGAATAAGACCGTAAATAATTACCAGTAAAATCGGCAACAGGAAGTTCAACCATTTAAGCATTGCTTTGGTGCTGTCGCTGATCTGTTTGAGCGGACGGGCGGTAATCGATTTTGTACGTAAATTTATTAATCCCGTATCGTCCGAAAGCCAGTCTATGCTGTTAACCATGAGGTTTACATTGTCTTGTGCAACTTGGCGGGCATTTCTTCCCGAGCCGTTTACGGCAAAATCGCCGTCGGAAATAACAATAATACGGCCGCTGTTTTTACCTTCCAAAATTGCTGCAACCACCTGGTTTCCTTTGTTGAAATCGCTTTCGTTCCAACGTTTGTTAATGTTGAAATATACAGGACAGTTTTCCACGCCCGATTTTTCCGAACTTTTTGCCAGCGGAATAAATTTATATGTGCTGTCACCGTTGAAAGTTATGGGGCTGCAAAACTGTAATATTACCTGTTCCAAACCTTTTGTAACCGGGTGGTCGGCAAAATTTGTTATCAAAGGCAGGTACGGAAACTGTATTTGCGTGGTCATGCTGAAAGCTCCGGTACGCTGGCTCACGGCAACAGTTCCGCAGCGAGCATCCACCACAAAGGCGTCATCGATTTGAACACCCTTTTTCGAAAGCCACGTTTCCAAACCCGTATTTACGGCATTACCGGTCAGGTTTTGAAAATTGCCGTCAACCCGGTTAATGGCCAAATACAAATTGCCGCCCCGTTTCAGATAATCGTCAAGAATTTTTAACTCCCTGACATCGAACGAGTCTTTGGGCGCATTAATTACCAGTGTTTTGTAGTCGTACAGCTTTTTCATTATATTGCTGTCGCTCAGATTTACGGTTTGTATATCGTACAAAACCTTCAGGTCTTTCATGGCTTGTTGAAATTCGTCCGTGGGTATTTCGCCGTGTCCCGTAACAAAACCGACCTTGGGTTTGTTTTTTACGCTGAGCTTTTTTATTGAGGTGGAAAGATCGTATTCTATACTTGCTTTGGGGTCAACAAAAGGTATGGTCTCCGATTGTCCCCCCTTTTGAATTTTAGCACCCATATAGACCTTTTGTTGTTTCATCTGATCTTTTTCACGGGCGTTGAAAAGTATAGGTTGAATACCGGCTCTTACGGCTTCCATCTCGGTTTTTTGGTCCTTGTTGGGGTTTACAAATTTATACACAACCTTGCCGTGCGACAGAGTGTTGTATTCCACCAACATATCTTTAAAGTCCTCTTTTACCCTTGCCAAATCGGGGGGTAAATCTTTGGTAAAGTATGCCGTAACGGTAACAGGTTCGTCAAGATTTTTCAAGATATTTTTTGTGGCATCGCTAAGCGAGTATATTTTTCCTTCGGTTAAATCCCAACGGAAATAGTAGCTCCCCGAAAACAGTGCTGCTACAAACAATATGGCTATCCACAATATCAACGATGTTGTATTTGTTTTCTTTTTCATAACAATTTTTGTTTTTGCGTTATAAAATCAAGCATACCTTTTTTTAATGAGCATATGCTCCGAGAGGATAAGTCCGAGAAAAATGAATATCAGGAAATAGAGAATATCGCGCGAATCGAGTACCCCTCTTACCATTGATTCGAAATGTGTCGAAACACTCAGGTAATTTAACACCTCGCCCACAAAACCTGAAAATCCGCTGCTGAGCATTCCGAAAATAATTTGAAAAAATATCCCTATGAAAAGTGTGAGCAGGTAACTTACTATTTGATTGTTGGTAACACTGCTGGTGTATAGTCCTATGGCAATATACATGCCGCTGAAAAGAATGAGAGCGAAGTATCCCGAAAATACCTGTCCGTTATCAATGTTTCCCAGCGAAGATACCGTAAAGTAGTAAGGAAGCGTTAAAACAAGCGCTACAATTATAAGGATAAGTGCCGCAAGAAATTTTCCCATAATTACCTGCCAGTTGGTAACGGGTTTGGTAAGCAACAGCTCTATGGTCCCTGTTTTGTTTTCTTCTGAAAGCAGACGCATTGTTAGTGCGGGAATAAAGAAAAAGAGTGTCCAATAGGCAATGTTAAAAAACACCTGCAGACTTGCCTGTTTTATAAAAAATATGTCGCTTCCGTATATCCAGGTGAAAAAACCGCTGAAACCCAAAAAAAGAATAAGCAGAATATATCCCATCAACGAATCGAAAAAGGCTTGAAATTCCCTTTTTGTTATTGTCCATATCTGTTTCATAATAAAAAATTTTTTTTAATTCATGGTTAATTCTCTAAATACATCTTCCAGTTTGGTTTCAACAAATGCCATTTGTGTCAAAACCCAATTGTTCTCTTTACACATGTTGAATATGGCCCGTCGCGAACTGACGTCGTTTTTGCTTTGAACCTCGAAAACATTTCCCGATTTGTCGATAATATCAACCGTTTCGGTAGTCTCGAGGTTTTGCAAAGCGTTGAAAATGTCGTTAATATCGCCGTCTTCAACGGTAACTTTTAATATTTCTTTTCCCTGTGCTTTTTTTCGTAAATCGGCGGCAGTACCGTCGGCAACTATTTTACCTTTATTAATAATCATTATCCTGTCGCAAGTGGCTTCCACCTCGGCCAAAATGTGCGAACTTAGAATAACGGTTTTCTCTTTACCTATTTTTTTTATCAGTTCTCTTATCTCTATTATTTGGTTGGGATCGAGTCCGGTGGTGGGTTCGTCGAGTATTAGCACTTCGGGGTCATGAATTAACGCCTGTGCCAACCCCACCCTCTGTTTGTATCCTTTCGACAACTCTACAATGCGTTTGTGTTTTTCGGCCGAAATCCCGCATGTGTTTATCACCTCCCTTATTTTGTCGTCTATTTTATCTTTTTCGATACCCTGAATTTCGGCAACAAATCTTAGATAATCGATAACGGGCATCTCTTCATACAGCGGATTACTCTCGGGAAGGTAACCGATGTGTTTTTTAACATCTTCGGGATTTTCGTCAATGGAAAATTCTCCAACCCTGACGGTACCTTCATCGGGAGCCAAAAAAGTGGTTATGGCTTTCATAGTGGTTGTTTTTCCGGCGCCGTTAGGACCGAGAAACCCCAACACCTCTCCCGTCTTTACACGGAACGAGATGTTGTCAACCGCCTTCTGATTGCCGTATCTTTTTGTAAGGTTCTCAACAACTATATCCATAATGGTATTTTTTTAATTAAACAATGGAAATTACCCTCTTTTTAAAATACGGTGCAATTTTAAATTTTTTTTATTTTGGTTGTAATGTTTTGATAATCAGTTTTAACATTGTTTAACAGTGGTCTTTGCAGGGGCTCGACACAAACCTGTTTCTTCCACAAAAAACAATATCTCTTGCAACCTTTTGTTTTTCTTGTTTTTTCGAAAAATATTTCAAAGAAGTTTTGGTCAATAAAAAAATGTCGTATATTTGCGCCCCGATTGTCCGATGGTGTAATGGCAGCACTGCAGATTTTGGTTCTGCCTGTCCAGGTTCGAGTCCTGGTCGGACAACCAAGGAAATTAAGGGTTAGAATTGCAGGGGACATAAGTCCCCTCTTTTTTTACACGGTTGCGCATGATTGAAAAGGAAAAAATAGAAAAGTTGGTAAACGGTTATCTCGCCAATAGCGATTTGTTTCCCGTTTATATCAATGTGGGCGGCGATAACAACATTAAAATAGTTATCGACGGCGATAACGGTGTTTCCATTGACGACTGTGTAAATGTGAGCAGGTTTGTCGAACAAAATCTCGACAGGGATAAAGAGGATTTTGAGCTTAATGTTATGTCGGCGGGAATAGACCATCCGTTTTTGTCGTTAAGACAGTACCTCAAAAATATCAACAAAAGTGTGAAGGTTACTTTGACGAACGAAAAAGAGATAAGAGGAAAATTGTTGAAAGCAGGAAAAAAGAGCGTTACCATCAGGGAAGAAATTGTGAAAAAACATAAAAAGAATAAAAAAATAATTTTGGGTGAAATTTTGGAAATACCCATGAACGAAATTAAACAGACAAAAGTATTAGCAATATTTTAAACAGAAAAATCACTGAAAATGGATAATATTAATTTGGTCGAAACTTTTTCCGAATTTAAGGAATTTAAAAATATTGACAGGGAAACCATGATGCGCATCATCGAAGATGTGTTTCGCAGCATGCTTATCAAAAAATACGGTGAGGATAGTAATTTCGATGTTATTGTAAATATCGACCGGGGCGATTTGGAAATATGGCATACCCGCGAAATTGTTGAAGACGGTAAAGTGGAAGATCCCAGCAGACAAATTGCCTTTTCGGAAGCCATAAAAATAGAACCCGACTTTGAAATTGGCGAAGAGGTTACCGAGCAAATTTTCCTTTCCGATTTCGGAAGACGCGAAATATTAACCATACGCCAAAACCTTGCCGCAAAAATTTTGGACTACGAAAAGGATAATATATTTAAAAAATACAAGGAAAAAGTGGGCGAAGTGGTTACGGGCGAAGTATATCAAGTGTGGAAACGCGAAATACTCGTTCTCGACGACGAAGGCATTGAACTTATTTTGCCCAAATCGGAACAAATACCTTCCGACTACTTCAGAAAAGGCGATACCATTCGTGCCGTTGTTTCGAAAGTGGATATTAAAAACGGAACCCCCGTAATTGTTTTGTCAAGAACATCACCCGTTTTCCTCGAGCGCCTTTTCGAACAAGAGGTGCCTGAAATATACGACGGATTGATAACAATAAAGAAAATAGTGAGAGTGCCGGGCGAAAGAGCAAAAGTCGCCGTGGAATCATACGACGACCGTATAGACCCCGTAGGAGCTTGTGTGGGTATGAAAGGCTCAAGAATTCACGGTATTGTCCGCGAACTCCGCAACGAAAATATTGACGTTATAAACTTTACTACAAACCAAACACTTTACATACAAAGAGCTCTGTCGCCCGCCAAAGTTACCTCGATACATATCGACGAAGAAAACAAAAGAGCCGACGTTTACATGAAACCCGACCAGGTGTCGCTTGCTATTGGGAAAGGCGGTTTCAACATTAGACTTGCCGGACAACTTACAGGATACGAAATAGATGTTTACAGGGATACCGATAACGACTCGGAGGACGTTGACCTTCAGGAATTTAGTGACGAAATTGACCAGTGGATTATCGACGAACTCGTTGCCATTGGTTGCGATACCGCAAAAAGTGTTTTGGAGCTCGATATCGACGAACTTGTGAAACGTACCGACCTTGAAGAAGAGACCATTAAAGAGGTGGTTAAAATATTAAAGGCCGAGTTCGAATAATTTATTGCTTTACAAAAAGGGAAAGAAACAAAAATATTATAAGACCGGGATGAATATGAAGATACGACTTGGAAAAGCTGCTCGCGAATTTAATGTGGGAATTAATACCCTTGTTGAATTTTTAGCGAAAAAAGGCTATGATATCAGCACAAACCCCAACACAAGGCTTGAGCCTGAAATGTACGAACTGCTTGCCGATGAGTTTCAGGCAGAAAAAAAAGTAAAGGAACTGGCTCACCAAAAAGAACTCAAATACATCGGCAAAAAAGAGACGGTTACCATTGATGAAAAAACCGGCGAGGAAGAAAAAACCGAACCCGAAGAACCGCTTCAAGACGAACTGTTTATAAAACAAACAAATGTTGAATATAACTCTGACCAGCCGAAAGCTTCTGCCGGTACACCCAAAGAGGTTAAACCCGTTGAAGAAAAAGAAAAACCGCAAAAAGTACCGGTAACCGTGGAAAAAACGGAAAAATCAGATACTGAAAAGCAGGTCGAAGTTAAAGAGTCTCAAAAGAAAAAAGAGGAAGAAAAGGTTGTTGAAAAAGTTGAAACCGGAGAGCAAATTGCCGGAAAAGAGGAGATAAAAGAAGAGAAAAAAACCGGAGAAACGGAAAGAAAAGAGGAGATAAAAGTTGAAGAAAAAATCACGGAAAAGACACAAGAACAAGAACCCGAAACTGAATTAAAAAAAGAGGAAAAAGAGACAATTAAACCTCCAAAAGTACTCGACAAAATAAATCTTGACGAAATAAATCAGAAAACAAGACCTCCCAAAAAATCGAAAGCACAAAGAAAAAAAGAGGCAGAACAAAAAAGGAAAGAGGAAAAAACCGAACAAAAACAAACCGACGCAACAAAACAGGAAACAACACGGGAAACCGTGGAAAAACCTGCTGAAATTAAAGAGGAAAAAGTTGCGGCAACAGAAAAACCCGAAGTCGCCAAAGAGCAGCCGGCAGCGGAAAAAGAGCCTGTAAAAAAGAATGACGAAAACTTTATTCCCACCGATGTCGAAAAACTTACCGGACCAAAAATTCTTGATAAAATAGAACTTCCCGAAACCGGCAGACACGGTAAAAAGAAAAAACCCGTTGCCTCGTCGTCGGACAACAAGGTGGGACACAATAAGAAAAAACGCCGTAGAATTAAAACGGAGTCGAAACCCGTTAAAACCGATGTTAAAGGCGAAGCCAAAACCGACAAAAAAAACAAGAAAAAGGCTAACCGGCATAAACCCGTTAAAAAAGTTGAACTCTCGGAAGAGGAAATTCAAAAACAGATAAAAGAGACTCTGGCGCGCCTCGCTCCAACGGGAAAATCCAAAGCGGCAAAACACCGCCGCGAGAAACGTAAGCACGTTTCGCATCAAATGGAAGAGGAGTTGAAACGTCAACAAGAGGAACAACACCTGCTGAAAGTTACCGAGTTTGTTACCGCCAACGAACTTGCAAACCTTATGGATATTAACGTTACGGAAGTGATAAAAACATGTTTGCAACTCGGACTTTTTGTCTCCATAAACCAGAGACTTGATGCCGAAACAATAGTGCTCGTTGCCGAAGAATACGGTTACAAGGTCGAGTTCGTTGATGTTGACGACCACGAAAGCCTGGAGGTGGAAGAGGTGGAAGACAATCCCGAAGACCTTGTGGAACGTCCACCCATTGTTACCGTCATGGGTCACGTTGACCACGGTAAAACAAAACTCCTCGACTACATAAGGAAAGCCAATGTGGTTGCAGGCGAAGCCGGAGGTATTACACAACATATCGGCGCCTACGAAGTTAGAAGCGAATCGGGAAAAAAGATTACCTTTCTCGACACTCCCGGTCACGAAGCCTTTACCGCAATGCGTGCCCGTGGTGCCAAAGTTACCGACGTGGCAATTATAGTGATAGCCGCCGACGACAGCGTTATGCCCCAAACAAAAGAGGCTATAAATCATGCCCAAGCCGCAGGTGTGCCTATTGTTTTCGCCATTAACAAAATTGACAAACCCAATGCAAACCCCGATAAAATAAAAGAGCAACTTGCCAACATGAATATTTTGGTGGAAGAGTGGGGCGGAAAATTCCAGTCGCAAGATATTTCGGCGGTTACAGGACAAGGGATTCAGGATTTGCTCGAAAAGGTATTGCTCGAAGCCGAACTCCTTGAACTGAGAGCAAATCCCAATAAACCGGGAAAAGGTACCGTGCTGGAAGCCTCGCTCGATAAAGGACGCGGTTATGTGGCCAATATACTGGTGCAAGACGGTACCGTTAAAAAAGGTGACGTTATTTTGGCAGGTCCCGTACACGGTAAAGTAAAAGCCATGTTTAACGAGTTTAACAAACAACTTGACCAAGCCGGACCCTCAACACCGGTGTTGTTGCTCGGATTGACGGGAGCTCCTCAAGCCGGCGATGTCTTCAACGTGATGAAAAACGAAAAAGAGGCAAAACAACTCGCCGCAAAACGGCAACAACTTATCAGAGAACAAAGCCTCAGGGCTCAAAAACATATTACCCTCGACGAAATAGGTCGCCGTATAGCCATCGGCAGCTTCAAAGAACTTAATATCATCGTTAAAGGTGATGTCGACGGCTCCATTGAAGCGTTGAGCGATGCACTTCTCAAACTTTCCACCGACGAAGTTCAGGTAAATGTTATTCACAAAGCCGTGGGTGCTATTACCGAGTCGGATATTATGCTCGCTTCGGCCTCCGATGCCATTATTATTGGTTTTCAGGTTCGCCCCGTGCCGCAAGCACGAAAACTTGCCGAACAGGAACAAATCGACATACGTATTTATTCTATTATTTATCAAGCCACCGAAGAGCTTAAAGCCGCTATTGAAGGTATGCTCGAACCTAAAGTGGAAGAAAAGGTGGTCTGCAACGTGGAAGTTCGCGATGTGTTCAAAATATCCAAGGTGGGTACCGTTGCCGGATGTTATGTGCTCGACGGAAAAATTACGAGAAACACGAAAATCAGACTTATCAGAGACGGTATCGTGGTATATACCGGCAATCTCGGTTCATTAAAACGTTTCAAAGACGACGTGAAAGAGGTACCGGCAGGTTACGAATGCGGTCTCAATATAGAAAATTTCAACGACGTTAAAGTGGGTGATATTATAGAAGGATACGAAGTGGTTGAAGTGAAACGGAAGTAACGGTTAACGCCTTTCGTAATGTTTTTGTAAAATACCATTCTTGAAAAAAGTACTTGTTATACGGTTTAGCTCAATAGGTGATATTGTTTTAACCACTCCCGTAATCCGTGCCCTGAAAACAGAAGGCGGATTTGAAGTGCATTGCCTCGTAAAAAGTGCCTTTTCATCTATCTATGAAGAAAATCCGTATGTGGATAAAGTCCACAAATTTGACGGCGATTTTAATAAAACGGTTAAGGAGCTGCAAAACGAAGGCTTCTTTTTTGTGGTTGATTTGCAAAAAAATTTACGCTCGCTGCGTTTCAAATGGATGTTGCAAAAACCCGATGCATCTTTCCGCAAACTAAATCTCAAAAAATGGTTGTTGGTTAATTTTAAAATCGATACCCTGCCCCGGATTCATGTGGTTGACAGGTATTTCGAAGCAGTGCAACCGCTGGGAGTATCAAACGATAATAAAGGACTCGATTTTTTTATAAACGAAAAAGAAAATATTGACCCCCTGACATTGGACAAAAGACTGCAAAACGATTTTGTTGCTTTTGCAATAGGCGGAAAACACAACACCAAAATATTGCCTCCCGGAAAAACCGCAGCCATCATAAACAAAATCAATTACAATGCGGTATTGCTCGGCGGAAAGGAAGATGAAGAAAGAGCGGAAAAAACAGTGTCGCTGTGCCGCGGCAAAAATGTTATTAATGCTTGCGGAAAATTTTCGCTTCAAGGCTCGGCATCTTTGCTTAAAAGGGCGAAAGTTGTCGTGACCAACGATACCGGACTTATGCATGTTGCAGCCGCTTTCAACAAACCCGTAATCTCCGTATGGGGGAATACCGTCCCCGCTTTCGGAATGACACCCTACGAACCCCAATCGCCCGGCAATGTCGTAATTGCCGAAGTTGATAATTTGA
>CAZJUQ010000013.1:0-49883 GCA_964549335.1 uncultured Lentimicrobiaceae bacterium
ATATCGTTTTCGTCAATCTCACTGTATAAATATGCTAATGCGTATTGCGTTTTACTTTTGGCAATTAATCTTGATATTGACAAATACTCAGTAAGCCAATATCCGTTTTTCAATAAATACCAATAAAATAATGCTCTTGCTGTCCTGCCGTTTCCACCGACAAAAGGATGAATATAACCAATCATAAAATGAATGATACAAGCTTTTATTATCGGGTGTATAAATTGTTCCTTATTGTTATGATTAAAAAAATCAAACAACGTATTCATCAAGTCGGGAATACTTTTATGGTCGGGTGGTGAATGAACTATCTCTCCATTATGTCATGCCCAAGAAAGTTTATTAAAACATACCATAACATAAGATAGATATATAATCCCTTCAAAACCAACTGAAAACCTAAAAATGATTTATTCAATATTTAAAAAGAAATACGATGCAACCCCTTGTAAATTAAATATATAACAAGAAATTGGAGTAGTGCCCCTTGTGAAACACAAGTTCTTGAGTATATTTGTGTTAACCTAAAAACCGTCAAAGTCGGGAGAGCCGTTAACTATTTATTATCTTTTTCCCTTTTTCTTAACAGGTAAACGGCATCCAATTTAAGCATGGAGTCGATGGATATATTTTTTTGTTCGGCTTTTTCAATCTCTTTATTGTACCATTTTTCGTTGTTTTTTATCTTTTCTATGATTCTGGCGATTTTTGTTTTGTCGATATTAATTTTTGAGTGGTTTTTTTTGTATTTATCGGGTTGAAAATATGCTTCGTATGCATTATCGATAAATCCCCAAAACAATCTTTTAAGGACAGGTTCGGTACAAAGCAGAATAACAATATCTGTATTGTTCAGGTCGGAAAGGAGGTCGCTTTCGTTGGTCCAAGACGTGCCGTCTTTTCTTTTCGGGAAGATTTGTTTGTTGTAAAACCAAAATTCTTGTTTATTGAATATCCGGTGGGGCAATTTGGCGCTGAAAATTTGCCAGTAATAACTGTCGGCAATGACAATGGCGTTTAGTCTGTTTTTTCCGGTGGTATCTACCTCAAGTTGCGGATAGGGCATAGGGTTGTTTTTCAGGTGAAAAATAAGGTTCATTCCCCGTTCGATATCGCGGTCGGTATTTTTCAGTTTCGACGACATTTTTATTCCTTTCCAAATAATATCGGGCATATCGGTACCTCGCAATTTTTCCACCGTTTTAATTATTGTATCGGCGGCAAGAGCCATTCCGTAATAACTCCAGTGTATTCCTGTTTTCGGATAGAGGGCATATCTTGCAGTATCTTTCATCATTAAGAACCATTTGCTCAGGTTTATGTGGTTTATGCCCAGTTTGCTTGCATATTTGGCGAAATATTGCAGGTTGGTAACCCCTTTGTTACGTTTGTATCTGTCGGGGATATATTCGGGGAAGAAGGTAGCTTTTCCCGGAGCCATAACCAATAATAATGTTTTGCCTTGAGCTTCCAGAGTGTCTTGAACGGCTTTAAGTTTTTTCAATTGGCGGTAAATGGAATCTTTTCCCAAAAAATCGGTTCCGTAATATGCATCTATATAACTGTATTCGTAAAGATAATTCTTTTTGCCTATTATCACCCCGTTGGCTTTGGCTTTTTTAAACAGAGTGTAATAAATTTGGTTGTTCACCCTGACCATTGCATTGCGAAAGCCGAAATGTGTGTTGAGATATTTTTCGGCGTCGGCTTGATATTTTCCCGAGAACCAGTCATGCCATGTGAAATAGGGTCTGTTTACCTTTTTTATGGCGCCGCGCAAAGGTGTTTCGTTTACGATATGTGTAATTTGCTGTACCATTGGTGTGTACAAAATTATCATCAAGATAATAAAGAGTGTTTTATTTATTCCGGCTTCCTTTTTCATGGCATTAAAATCTGAAATAAATAAAAGGGTTAAATCCGGTAGTGGTAATGTACGATATCGAAATCACAAAGAGGATAAGCGAAACAAAAAACATCGCCAGGAGTTTGTTTTTGGTGTAATCGCCGAAAAATATGCTGTCTTGGATTTTTTGCCCGCGAGGCAGCAGCACAAAAAAGGAAAAAAAGGCGGCAATAATGAGAATGGTAAAAAAGCTTTCGTTATCGGTCCATTGCAACGGTTCGAATTTGAAAGCAAAAAGTTTTTTGTAGAATACCATGGCAGCTTTCCAGTCTTCTATTCTGAAAATCACCCAGCCCATTACGGTGACGAAAAAGGTGTAAATAATGCTGACGGCATTACCGGCTTTTTGCAACCATTTTGATAGGAAGAGCCGTTCTATAATTAAAAATGTTCCGTGAAAGGCACCCCAAATAATAAAGTTCCAGGCTGCGCCGTGCCAAAGTCCCGACAAAAGGAATACGAACCAGAGGTTGAAATAGAGGCGGCGTTTTGTTTTTACCCGGTTACCTCCGAGGGGTATGTAAAGGTAGTTTTTCATCCAGTCGCCGAGGGTAATATGCCAGCGCCGCCAAAATTCGGTAATGCTTTTTGAAACGTAAGGATTGTTGAAGTTTTCGGGAAATTTGAAACCTATCATCTTTCCTATTCCTATTGCCATATCGGAGTATCCCGAAAAATCGAAATATATTTGAAACGTATATGCCAATATACCTATCCACGCTGTTGTACTGCTCAAACCGGTATAGTCGAGCGACAGTATGGCATCGGCTTTGGCTCCCATGGCATTGGCAATTATCACCTTTTTGGCAAGACCTATGGTAAAACGGTAAAATCCCGCAAGTCTGTCGTTATAACCGGCTTTGCGGTCAACTATTTGGTCGGCAATAAAGTTGTATCGCACTATGGGCCCGGCAATAAGTTGCGGAAACATAATGATGTACAGGGCGTAATCCGAAACTTTTTTCAAGGGTTTGTGTACATTCCGGTAAACGTCAACGGAATATGTAAGCGTTTGAAACGTATAAAATGAAATGCCGATGGGTAGAGCGACTTTAGTCCATTCGATGCTTTGAAATCCGAAATGGTGCAAAACGGCATTGAAATTCTCGATAAAAAAGTTGGCGTATTTGAAATATGCAAGCAGTCCTATGTTTATGGCTACGGATAATCCCACCATCAAACGTTTGGTATTACGTTTTTCCGATTTGTCGAGTTTTTTTACAAGTAAGAAGTTTACGTAAACCGATGCCAAAAGGATGAAAATAAATTTTGGACCGCCCCATGCATAAAAGAAAATGCTGAAGAGCAATACAACATAGTTTTTGATTTTTTTCGGGCTTAGGTAGTAAGTGCCCAAAAAAACGGGGAAAAAATACAACAAGAATGTTATGCTGCTAAAAACCATGCTTGCAACTCCCTATTATTATAAGTCGGCAAAATTATAAATATGTGTTGATTTTTTACTTAAAAGAGCAATTTATAATCATTTTTTTATTGGAACATTAAAAGAGGGATGCCGCTCAGAGGTATCTCTTTTCCGTTGTCGTAAATACCGACGCTGTTGCCGAAAATGTCTATTACCTTTACCTGATTTGCAATTTCGGGTATTGATATCCGTTTTACCGTCTTATGATTTGTCTTTGTGGGACGCCATGCGATAATTACCTTTTTACCGGTAGCGGGGTTTACCAGTAAATATGAATAGAGATAAGTGTTTTCGGAAATAACTTTCTCGAAACGGTAGTTGCCTATCTTATCGAGCAACGTTTCGAAAGCGTGGAACGACAACTTTTTCTTGAATTTGTTTTTGTACGACGATGTCAAACCAGACCTGTTATGCATAAACGAGCTGTAATCCACATTGGCAAAATAGTACCAATAGAGTTTTTCGGCTCCGAGCCGCCACAGTATCATTGCCATTCTTACACCGTATATTGCCTGTTCAAATTCCGTTACACATTCGGGATGAGTGCAATTTTCGTTGCCGCCGTCGCTGTCGTAGCCGAATTCGGTAACGTAAATCTTTTTTCCCGGCATATTTTGTTTGATGAACCTCTGCAGGTTGTTCATGGAGAGGATTTGCGAGCGCCGGTCTTCGGGATTCAAAGCTTTGCGGTTGCCTTTTTCGTCGAAAACGTAAGGGTAAATATGTGTGTTTATCCCGTCGATGTTAAGTGCTTCATCTTTCGAAAGATATAGCGAAATGTAGTCGTTGTTGTTGCCGGTTTTGTTGTACGATTGAACCGCACAGGGCAGCACCGTAACTTGCGATACCGATTTTATTCCCGCACTCATACCCTTTAGTAGCGGTTTGTAAACGTCCGGCGAGTATCCCCAGGGTTCGTTTCCCACCTCTATCATATCCACAAGGTGTTTTGTGCCGGCAAAGTGCGAAGCAAATGCCTTACCGTAATTATATGCTTGAATATATGTATTTTCCCATAAAGTATCGGGGAAAATGTCGTTGTTAAACATTATTGCCGCGTCGATTGAAAATCCCGATTTTTTCCAATTTCCGTATTCCCTGTCCCAGTTCAACCATTTGTTGGCGGGGGTGCCGTTTTTCGCCATTTTATCGAAGTTAATTTCATCCGACGGCTTATTTATGTCCCAGTCGAGGCGGTGGTAACTGCGCAACAGCCTTGCCGCTTTCACAAACATGCCGGCTCCGGACCCTTTGTTGAGCCTGTCGGAATAGACGCTGTATCCCCAGCCCCAAATGGTATTTATCCCGAAAGTTTGTGCCCATGTATTTGTCGAGGGTTTGGCGTCAAATTTTTTGCCGTAAGGTCCGTATTTGTCGTAAATGTCAAACTCCCATAACATGGCTTTTGCATAATCCTGAAGGGGTAATTCGAATATAACTTTCAAAAACCTGGCTTTAATCTCTTTTTGCAAAGGAATATCAACATAGGGTATTGTCTCCGGATTTAACGATTTGAGAAAGTTCCACTGTTTTCCGTCGTTACCGTAAAAAACTTTAATGGCTTTTACATTTTGGTTGTAATGTCTCGAGCCTATCCAGCCAATATCTTTTACGGTTTTCAAATCGAAAACAATCCATACGAAAGGATTTACACCAAGAGCGGCACATTCGAAAAGATCGAAACCGGAATTGCTGCGCAGAACAAATGTTTCTGTCTCGATTGAGCATCTGAAATTCAAAGTTTTGTAATTTGAGGAAGGGGTATAAGCAAAACTCTTTTCAATTCCGTTTTTCCCGTAACAGTCGATAAACAGGGTATCGGAACAAAAGGCTTTTATCGAAAACAATTTTACCGGGGTGATTTTTTTAAAGCTGATTTCGAGATAACCTTGCGAAATTACGGATTTTGTATCGCTTTTGCCGTCGAAAGCAGCGTAGTGGTTACCTCTTGGCGAAAGGGAAAAATTATCACCGCTTAGCAACAGGTTCATGTCGAGACGTTTTATCCATGTTTCCGGCAGCGGATTTTCCGATTGCCAAAAGGTTTTGGGATTTCCGTCAATTATCTTATTTATGTTTTCGTTCCGGTTTGCACTTATTGTTACTTTGTAAGGTCTTACCAAACCTGCATCGGGGTTCCAGTTAACGGTTTGAGCCGCCGCAAATGGCGGAAAATATGCCGTAAAAAAGAGAAATGTTAATAACAACAGTATCTTGATGTTTGTGGTTTTTATCATTATTTAAAAAGATTTACTTGCAAGTTTAATGTTTTTTATGCTTACGTGTAACGGTGTCTTTTTGTTCCGTTTTGTAAAAAAAAATATTTTCCTCTTAAAAATGTTTCGCAAAAGGGGTTCGGGATTTACGGAAACGGCATTAAGTTGCCGTTTTTGGTTTTATGTATGGTCAATCCCCGTTTTATTTTGCGGATTTTTTATAGAAATATAGAATCATTTAAATTACCCGAAACATAGAATTTTACATATTAAATTTTAATTTTGCAAACGATTGAAATAAGAACAAAAAAATTAATATAATGCAGAAATTATTATTGCTTGGAGATGAAGCTATTGCTCAAGGGGCAATAGATGCGGGACTATCGGGTGTTTTTGCCTATCCCGGAACTCCGTCCACCGAAATAACGGAATATATACAAGCCTCCAAAGAGGCAAAAGAGGGGTATATTGCATCGCAATGGTCATCGAACGAAAAAACGGCTATGGAATCGGCGATAGGCATGTCGTATGCAGGAAAAAAGGCTATGGTATGTATGAAACATGTGGGTCTCAATGTTGCTGCCGATGCTTTTGTTAATTCGGCAATTACGGGGGCTCACGGAGGTTTGGTTGTGGTGGTTGCCGACGACCCCTCGATGCACTCGTCACAAAACGAGCAGGATTCGAGGTTTTACGGCAAATTTGCCATGATACCGGTTATGGAGCCTTCAAATCAGCAAGAGGCTTACGACATGACACGATATGCTTTTGAACTTTCGGAAAAATACGGCACTCCCGTAATGGTTCGTGTAACCACACGTCTGTCGCACTCCCGTTCGGGTGTTCAAAGAAAAGAGACAATACCACAAAACAAACTAAGTTTACCTTCCGATTTAAGACAGTTCGTACTGCTTCCCTCCATTGCAAAGAAACAATACAACATACTTATTGCAAAACAGGACGCATTTGAAGAGGAGGCAGGCAAAACGGGTTACAATAAATATATCGAAGGCGAAGACAAGAGCCTTGGAATAATAGCTTGCGGAATAGCATATAACTACCTTTTGGAGAATTATAACGGCAAAAAACTCCCTTACCCGGTTTTAAAAGTGGGACAGTATCCCATTCCCAAGTCGATGGTAAAGAGACTGTATGACGAGTCGGACGAGATTTTAGTATTGGAGGAGGGATATCCCATTGTTGAAGAGTTGTTGCGCGGCATTTTGGACGAAGGCAAAACCGTGAAAGGTCGTATGGACGGAACCATTCCGAGGACAGGGGAGTTAAATCCCAACATTGTTGGCAAAGCTCTCGGTCATACCGTTAAAGAGGGTTTTTCCATACCCTCTGTTCTGCAACCGCGTCCTCCGTTGTTGTGCGACGGGTGTCCTCACTGGGACTCTTTCGGGGCACTTAACGAAGCCATGAAGGATTATTCGGGCGGACGCGTACTTTCCGATATAGGATGTTATACCCTTAGTGCTTTGCCGCCACTGGAGTCGATTAACAGTTGTGTCGATATGGGAGCAAGTATTACCATGGCGGTGGGCGCCGCCGAAGCGGGATTGGTGCCGGTGGTTGCCGCAATCGGCGATTCCACTTTTACCCATTCCGGAATTACAGGACTTTTGGACGCCGTTAACAGGAAAGTGCCCATTACGGTTCTTATTCTCGACAACTCAACAACAGGAATGACCGGCGGTCAAGATTCGGCGGCATTCGGCCACATTGACAGCATTGTTGAAGGTGTAGGCGTGGAAAAAGAACACATTAGGGTTATCAAACCTTTGAAAAGACTTCACGACGAAAATGTTAAAGTCTTTAAAGAAGAGTTGAAATATAACGGTGTATCGGTTATTATTGCACGGCGCGAATGTGTTGTTACCCTTTCGAGACGGATGAAACTGAAACATCAGTTGAAAAAAACCGAAACAAGCAATAATTAATTTTATTTTTAATATTTGATAAAAACAAGAGTGAGATGAAAAAAGATATAATTCTCGGTGGAGTAGGGGGACAAGGAATTCTTACAATAGCCGCCATAATAGGAACAGCAGCACTCTCCGAAAATCTCTATTTGAAACAATCGGAAATACACGGTATGAGCCAGCGGGGCGGGGATGTACAGTCGAACCTCCGTATTTCGTCGCAACCGATAGCCTCGGACCTTATTCCCGAAGGGAATGCCGATATGATTATCTCGGTTGAACCTCTCGAAGCCTTGCGCTATTTTAATATGCTCAATGTGGAGACGGGTTGGTGTATTACAAGTACAAATCCTTTTAACAATCTGGCAAAGTATCCTCCTCTCGAAGATGTTTATGCCGAAATAGAAAAATTGCCGCGTTATATTATGATTGACGCCGAAAAAATTGCAAAAGAACAGGGGTCGGTAAAAGCTGCAAACATTGTTGTTTTGGGTGCCTCTTCACCGTTCCTCGATATAAAACGGGAGGTTATTGAAAATGCCATTAAAACCGTTTTCGGTAAAAAGGGGGAAGATATGGTTAATTTAAACCTTAATGCTTTTAAAGCCGGAAGGGAATTTACCGAAAATAAGATAAAAGATTAAAATTTAAATGTCAACAAAAACTCTTTTCCGTATTTCGTTGCCGGTAATTTCGATGTTGGTTTTTGCCTTTGCGTTGCACGGTCAAATACCCACGCTGAAGGAGTATCACAATTTGCACGAAAACGGAATAAAAACCGGAGGTGTGCGTATGATTACCATAAGTACACCTTCGGGTAACTTCAAGGTGTGGACCAAACAGGTGGGAAACAATCCCGGAATAAAAGTGTTGTTGCTGCACGGCGGACCCGGATGTTCGCACGAATACCTCGAATGTTTCGACAGCTTTTTTCCGCAAGAAGGTATTGAATATTATTATTACGACCAACTCGGCTCTTTTTACAGCGATAAGCCGAACGATACCTCACTGTGGCATCTCGACCGTTTTGTTGATGAGGTGGAGCAGGTACGTAAAGCCCTCGGACTGAACAAAAACAATTTTTATCTTTTCGGACATTCGTGGGGCGGAATTTTGGCATTGGA
The DNA here is from genome assembly GCA_964549335.1 of uncultured Lentimicrobiaceae bacterium. Lineage (GTDB taxonomy): Bacteria > Bacteroidota > Bacteroidia > Bacteroidales > F082 > Sulfidibacterium. The sequence goes on from CAZJUQ010000013.1 coordinate 8,601, forward strand.
ATATGCTTTGAAATATCAAAAAAACCTGAAAGGTTTGATAATTTCGAATATGATGTGCAGTATCCCCGAATATAACAAATATGCCGTGAATGTCCTTGCAAAACAACTCCCCCCCGATGTGCTTGCCGAGATAGAGAAGTACGAAAACAATAAAGATTACGGAAATCCGGAATATACCGCATTGCTGGAAAAGTATTTTTACCCGGAGCACCTTATGAGGTTGAAAGAGTATCCCGAGCCGGCATCGAGAGGATACAACAATTGTAATGTTACGGTTTATACCTTAATGCAAGGTCCGAGCGAATTTAAAGGCTCGGGGAGGTTGATTAATTGGGACAGGTCGAAAGATTTACCCCGGATTGTGGTGCCTACTTTGATTATCGGTGCCAAATACGATACAATGGACCCGCAGTATATGAAATGGATGTCAACACAGGTGCAAAACGGAAGCTATCTTTACTGTCCCAACGGGAGCCATTCGGCAATGTACGACGACCAGGAGGTCTATTTCGCCGGACTAATAGATTTTATTAAAAAAGTAAACAGCCTCTCAGAGCGATAATAAAAATTCCATTGTATCAACACCGTCGGCATAGTCCCACGGCTCGGGCGACTGGCTTTTACCCAAAGGCACTTCCTTGTCAACAATCCCGGCATTGGAAACAATACATTGTATTTTACCGGAGTTTACCGTTAAACGGTTTCTTACTTGGGTTTCGTCTTTGTAATATTCGTAATGCAATACGCTGACCGGAGAGGCAAAGTTTTCATCTTCGTTAAGCAACAGGTTGCCACTGTCCAGGTGTTCTCTTTTGTTTACAAGAAAAATAGCTTTGTTATATTCGTAATTGTTGAAATATTTATGATTTCCGGTTATTGTCCTGTTTTCCGAAAGAACATCAAGAAGCGGTTTGAAGTCGTAATTTTGGGGGACAAAGAGTTTGGATACATTACGGCAACCCAGACCGTAATAGAGGAAAATATCTTTCGAAAGTTCTCTTAGCTCTTCCGTTGTCTCTTTTCCCGTTAACAATGCCACACCGTTTCTGTTTTTTCTGATAATGTTTTTGTATTTGCCGAAATAGTATTCGAAATAGCGTGAAGTGTTGTTGCTTCCGGTGGCAATAATGGCATCGAAATTTTTAAGATGACCGTCCGAAAATGATATAAAAGGTTTAAATCCCGGTTCAATGGCAATTAAAAGATTCGATATTGCCGGTAACAATTTGTCGTCGTCGCTCGAAAGTTTTATTAATATGGAATTTCCCGACATTAATACCGTTAAAAAATCGTGAAATCCTACGGCGGGAACATTTCCGGCCATAACAACGGCAACGGTTTTGGGAGAATTTACAGCATTAAGTTTTTCGGTGTAGCCTGCGGCCCATTTTTGTAATTTTTCCGGTTTCAAACTTGTGCCCAACGATTTCAAAGCATAAAAAACATTCTCCTTGTCAAACCAACCGTTATATTGTTGAAGGTTATTCGCAATATCCCTGAGTCGGTTAAAACGTAGGGTAACTTCATTACCGTCATTGTTTCCGTTAAAGGAATAATCGTCTGCCTTTTCGAGGTAACGGCTCAATTTTGCAAAAGCCTCAATTCTTCTTTTTAAATCCATGCTGTTTTGGAAAATTATTTTTACAAAGCCCGGTTAATGTTCTATTTTATGCAAATCAATTTGGTTTGCGAGTAGTTTTTCCCCATACTCAATTTGCAAATATAGATACCTTGGGGTAAATCTCCGGTATGCCACGTTAACGAGTGGTTTCCGGCATGTTTGAATCCGTCGGCAAGCGTGGTGATTGCTTTTCCGAACATATCGGTAACAACGATTTTAATTTTGCCGCTTTTGTTAATGGTATAATGTATTGTTGTTTTGCCGTTAAAAGGGTTGGGATAGTTATAGAGGGAAGATATTCGGAGGTTATTGTTTTCGGCTATATTGTCGAAACCCGAATAAATTTTCGTAAAATAGACATCCTGTTCGCCGTTAAGGGTGTTTGACCATGCAAGGTATGCACCGTTGGTAAGCGAAATCATGTGAAAATAGTCGCCCATTTTTTGTTGTTGCGGCCAGCCTGCGTGCGGATTAAATTCGTCGGAAATCCGTTGGTTTACCGTCCACGTTTCGCCGCCGTCCAGTGAATAGGAATAGTACAACGACGACAAATAGGTTCCCGGATTATCGCGAGTATCGAGCCAAACGACGTCGATACGGCCGTTGGGAGCCACCGACATTGTTCCGAACCATTGCCATGAGAAGCTGTTTACCGGGTCGTCGTTAATACGTACCGGGTCGTTCCATGTTTCACCGCCGTCGGTACTTTTAACAAACATCACGTCGCAAGGGTCGGCACTGCTTTGCGGTTTTACCGAACATAACATGTAGATATTGCCCCTGTTTGCGCCGTTTGAGGTGTCGGAGGCTATCCACACTTGTCCTTTCAGCCCTTGGGGGTTGGGGCCGGAGGCATTTTGCATGTATCCGCCCAAATCCACATAGGTTGTAAACAACCATGTTACCGGTTGCGTCGGGTCTTTGGCATTGATTGACTTGGAAAAAACGAAATTGCCTCCGCCGTCCACACCTGCCGCATAAAGGTCGCCGTTGAGGCCTACCGCAAGGGTTCCCCATTGTGGGTTTCCGTCAACGGTGACACAGTTTTCGTAGCTGTCGCCTCCGTCGGTGGAACGTGTAAACTGTCCGGGGTAACAAGAACTGTAATAGGCTGTCCAATAGGCGTATATGTTTCCGTTACCCATGCCGCCGGTTCCGTCAATAATCATCCATTGTTTGTCGCCTCCCTTTGCATTTACACCGTTATCCCACGTTTGCCCGCCGTTGGTTGAACGGAAAACCTTGCATAAAAAGTTGTTATATTGATCGGCGGTAAGGCTGTTGTAATAAAATTTTCCGTTTTCGTCGAAGCCAAGCACGGGGTCGGAGCGGAAAACTCCCGGTTCGATAACCCCCGGAAAAGTCCAGTTGTGTCCTCCGTCGGTGGTATAGGCATATCCCGCTTGACGGAAATCGGAGCTGATGTTGTCGAATTGCCTCCATCCTATAACCATAATGTCGGGGTTGTTGGGGTTTATGGCTATGGAGGGTTCGTTGGCAGCATCGTGTTCAATGTTGTTTCCGTCGGAATCGACATTTACCTGTACGGTAAAATACAAGTTGGTTGCCGACCTGTATCCCGGGGTGGTTTCCCTGTTGGGTGACGGTGCTTTATACGGTTGTCCGGGGACTTCCTTGTGAATATTGAAATATTGTTTTTGAGTTTGCGATTTCGCCGTTACGAAAAAAAATAATAACAGCGGAACCACGAGCAATTTACAGGAGTTACATTTATTTTTCATTTTAATTATTGATGTTTATTGATTATCAGTTGCTTTTTGAGATTCTCAGCAATGTTATTTCAAGATTGCCGCCTTCGGGGAAAATACTTACCCAGTTATTGTCATCCGAGAACCATTTGTATTGGTTGCCGACTCTGATAATAAATTCGTGCATTTGTCCGTCGGCCGGTACCGGTACCACAAAACCCCCGTTTTTGCCTTTATCGCTTCCGTAAGCAAAAATTGCTTTGTAATCTTTTCCGCTTGTGTTGCGGGCTTTTACATACAGGTAATTACTTTTTCTGACTTTAACGGGCAGCGGGTTAAAATTGAATTTAACGGTTTCTCCTTTTTTGATTACGACCGGCGATTTAATGACATCCGTTATTGCATTGTCTTCAATGAATTTTGTAATTTTTTTAATCATTTCGCCGGGATATGTTTCGTCTGGTTTTATTTTGCCGGCACGTTTATATGCTTTTATGGCACGGTCGTATATTTTTGCCGCATAAAATTTGTCGGCATCTGCTATTGCCAAATCGTATTGTGCTTTTATTTTCTTTAATTGTTCGGCAATGAATCCGTTACACTCTTCGATTTTTTGCAAAGGCTCTTTTTCTTCCGGTTTGATACTGTTTGCTTCCCGGTATTTCAGGAGTGCCTTTTTGTAATTTTGTTGTGAAAAGAGACTTTGGGCTTGCGACATTGCCTGCAAATAGCGTTGCTCTTTTTCTTTTTCCAATTGCAGTAAAATTTTGTCTATTTCATCGATTTTTTGCCTCGGATATTGCTCGCCCGATTTTAAACCCAAAGCCTTTTGATATTCAACTTTGGCAAGTTCATATTTTTTGTTTTTCAACATATTGTCGGCATTGGCAATGGTTTTGTCGTATTCTTCCTGAAGTATTCTTGCTTTTTCGATGCTGGCGATGGTTTTTTTGACCGATTGTTTTTGTTTCAAAGCGTATTTGTCTTCGGGTTTAAATTCGAGGGCTTGGGAGTAAGCCGATAAAGCAGCGCTGTAATCTTTTATTTTCAGCAGCGAATCGGCGGTACCAATGGTTTTTTTATAGGCTGTTTCGAGGCGTTGTTTTTCGGCTTTAACGGCAATTAGACTGTCTATTTGAGCCATTTTTATTTTTGGGAGTGTTGCGCCGGGTTTAATGTTTAAAGCGTTGGAGAAAGCCATTTTTGCTTCGTCGAATTTTTCTTCTTGGACAAGGCGGGTAGCCAAAATTATTTGATTGTTATATTTTTCGTCAAGCTCTTTTTGTTTTTTAAGGTTGAGTAAAATCTCCTTTATTTTTCTGATTTTCTCTTTAGGATAGCTATCCATCGATTTTACGACTTGTGCCTCTTTATATTTTTCTATTGCCAAGTCGTATTGACCGTTATCGAACAGACGGTCGGCTTCGGCGATAATGGCGTTATATTTAAGATTTTTCTTTTTTTCGGCGGCTATCCTTTTTCTTTCCGCATTTATGGAGTCCAGTTGTTTGGCCGGATAGGGGTCCGTGGGTTTTACCTTAAGTGCCATGGTGTATTTCATTTCGGCCTCTTGGAATTGTTTAAGTTTGAACAGGCTGTCGGCCGAAGCAATTACCGAAAGGTAATTTTCTTCGAGTTTGCGTTTTTGTGCAGCATAATACTCTTTAATGGCTTTCAATTGTGCTTTCGGATAACTTTCCGACGGTTTAAGTGTAAGTGCCAGATTGTACTCGGCTTCGGCATTTTCGTACTCTTTGAGTTTGTACAAACTGTCGGCATTTTTTACGGCAAGGTTGTAGTTTTTTTCAAGATGTTTTTTCTGTTCGTTAAGTTGTTCGTCTATTTTGGCTATCATCTCTCCCGGATAGGTATTGCCGGGCCACAGTTTCGATGCTTCAATGTATTTTTTTCTGGCAGCCATAAAATTTTTGGCAATGTATAAATTGTCGGCTTCGGCGGTTGTTTTGTTGTAAGCTGCCTGCTTTTTTGCTTTTGGTTCTATCTTGTTTATTTCCAGTTTTATTTGGGCGTTGTTGGGAATTAGCGAATCGGCTTTTTTATAATGTTCGAGAGCTAAAGCGTAATTTTTTATCAAAATGTATCTTTTTGCAAGCAAAATCTCTTGGTCGGCTTTTTTTGCGTTAATCTCTTTTTGAGCCAGAAGAGCTTTGGCGGTACTGATTTTTTCGTCCAACAATTTGTTTTCGGGATATATGCTTCTTGCTTTTAAAAATTCGTTTAGAGCCTTTTTGTATTCGGTTTGCGATAAATATTTTTCGCCGTTGGTCATTGCTTTGTTAAAGGTTTCCCTTTTCTCTTTTTCCTCTTGCAGAGTTTTATTTATTTCGGCTATTTTATCTTCGGCATATTTATCACCGGGGATAATTTTCAACGCCTCTTTGTATTGTATAAGTGCGGCTTGCGGTTGGTTTTGTTCTAAAAAATCGTCGGCACGGTCTATTATTTCATAATATTTCTCTTCGTTGTCCATTTGAGACATCAGTTTTTTAACTATGTCGGCTATTTTATCTTTGGCATATTTATCGTTTTTCTTAAACTTCAAGGCCATTTGGTAGTAAGCTTTTGCGTCGAGTAACCGGTTTTGATTGTAGTATTTGTCACCCATTATTATAGCTTCGTCGTATGTTTTTGCCGATTGGGCTTTTAATTGGAGAGGAGAAAAAATAAGCCCCCACGCAAAAACAGTTAACAACGCAATAACAAATCTCATATTTTTTATATTCTTTTTACTCATCAATTTCAGGTTCCGTTATACGTTTTTATTAAACGTCAATTAAATGGTATTATTTTCTTTGATAATTATGCCGTCTTTTATTTCGAGTTTTCTGTCGGCCATTTCAGATAGTTCTTTGTTGTGTGTAACAATGACGAAGGTTTGACCGAAATTGTCTCTCAAATCGAAAAACAGTTTATGGAGGTTGGTTGCCGAAACCGAGTCGAGGTTTCCCGAAGGTTCGTCGGCGAGAATTACGGTGGGGTTGTTTATCAAGGCTCTTGCTATTGCCACCCGTTGTTGTTCGCCGCCCGACAGTTCCGAAGGTTTGTGGCTGCCTCTTTCGTCAATATTCATGAATTTCATGAGTTCGTGGGCTCTTTTTTCGGACTCTTTTTTTGTTTTACCGGCAATAAATGCCGGTATGCAAATGTTTTCGAGTGCCGTAAATTCGGGTAAAAGATGATGAAACTGAAAGACAAAACCTATGTGTCTGTTGCGAAACTTGGATAATTTGTCGCCCTTTAACGTTTTGGTATTTATTCCGTTAATAAATACCTCTCCCTTATCGGCTTTGTCGATGGTGCCCATTATGTGCAAAAGCGTGGATTTGCCCGCACCCGATGCGCCTACGATAGAGACAATTTCCGATTTGTTTACCGACAAATTAATGCCTTTCAGCACCTCGACTTTGCCAAACGATTTGTGAATGTTTTCGGTTCGTACCATACTTGTTTTAATTACGGCAAAGATACAATTTCAAACTATACTTTTTTTCACTCTTTTGTTCTTTTTCTCTATGCAATTTTTTTAAGTTTGCCGTTTAATTAAAAAGAGTAAAGGTTATGAAAAAAATTGGCATAAGATACGAAGATAAATATTTGATGGAACGCAGGGTGCCTTTGATTCCCGGACATGTACGGCAATTGGTGGAGCAAGGTTTTGAAGTGCAAGTTGTACCTTCCGAAAAACGTGTTTTTACCGACGATGAGTATAAACGTGCAGGTGCCGTTTTGAAAGAGGAGCCTTTGGATGCGGAACTTATACTCGGTGTAAAAGAGATGCCGTTGGGTTATTTCAAAAAAGACAAAACATACATCTTCTTCAGCCATACCATTAAAGGACAGTCGTACAACATGCCATTGCTGAAAGATATGATGCAATCGGGCATCAATCTTATTGATTACGAACGTATTGTTGATGAAAAGGGCAGGAGGCTGATATTTTTCGGGCGTTTTGCAGGCTTGGCGGGCATGATAAATTCTCTTTGGTCGTTAGGGCAGCGTCTTAAAGTTAAGGGTATTGAAACGCCGTTTTTGAAGATAAAACAAACCCATCGATACAATTCGCTGGAAGAGGCAAAAGCCGTAATTTCGGAGGTGGGAATGGAGATTGCCGCTAAGGGGCTCCCCGCTGGTCTTGTGCCGTTGACCATAGGAATAACAGGGTATGGTAATGTGTCGAAAGGGGCTCAGGAGATTTTAAACCTTTTGCCGGTAATGGAAATTTCGCCTTCGGAACTGTTAAAATTAAAAGAACGTGACAACCTTCCCGGTAATGTCATTTTCAAAACCGTATTTGAAGAAAAACATCTTGCCCGTCCCAAGGAGGCAGGAAAAGAGTTCGATTTACAGGAGTATTACAAATATCCCGGAAATTTCGAGGGTGTTTTCGAACAGTATCTACCGCATTTGTCGGTACTTATGAACTGTATGTATTGGGATGACCGCTATCCGCGAATTGTCACCAAAGATTATTTGGAAAAATTGACAAAGGATAACAATTTGAGACTGGAAGTTATTGGTGATATAACTTGCGATCCCGACGGTTCGGTTGAAATAACCCATAAAGGTACTGCCATTGAAGACCCGGTTTTTGTTTACAACCCCATAACACGAAAACCCGTAATGGGTTTCGAAGGCGAAGGCGTATTGGTAATGGCGGTGGATATTTTACCGAGCGAATTGCCGCGCGAGTCGTCCGAAGCTTTCAGTAACGCTTTGATAAAATATTTGCCCGGGCTCTTGAAAGCCGAACTCAACGTCCCTTTTGACAAACTTGATATCCCTTTGCCGTTTAAAAAAGCAATGATTCTTTTTAAAGGGGAACTTACCCCCGATTATCAATATCTCAAACAGTATTTATAAAAATATAATCAATGAAAAAAATATTGGTTCTCGGCGCAGGCTTGTCAACCACAAGCCTTATTAATTATCTGCTTGATAATGCCGAAGAATACGACTGGCAAATTACCGTTGCCGATATTAATGAAGATTTGGCACGCAAAAAAGCCAACGGACATCCACGCGGAAAAGCCATGGTGTTCGACATTAAAGATGATTTGGAGAGCTGGCGTACCATTGCCGACAATGATTATGTAATATCAATGTTGCCGGCTTTTATGCACCATTTGGTGGCAAAAATATGTATTGATTTGCGTAAACCCATGCTTACGGCATCATACGTTACCGACGAAATTAAAGAGTTGGACGGTTTGGCAAAAAAAGCCGGAATACCGATACTTATGGAGCTGGGTGTTGATCCGGGAATCGACCATATGTCGGCAATGCGTCAAATTGATAAAATTAAAAACGACGGAGGTGAGTTAACCTCTTTCTATTCCTTTACGGGAGGCCTTATTGCCCCCGAATACGACAACAACCCCTGGAATTACAAACTTACGTGGAATCCCCGCAACGTCGTGCTGGCAGGCAACGGAGTTTCGCAATACATACAACAAGGTAAATACAAATACATACCCTATTTCCGTTTGTTCGACCGTATTATGACACGTAAAATATTGCAATTGGGCGATTTTGAAGTGTATGCCAACCGCGATTCGTTGAAATACCGCGAAATTTACGGGTTGAAAGATATACCCACGATGTTTAGGGGAACGTTGCGCCGTCCCGGTTTTGCAAAAGCGTGGAACGTATTTGTCCGTTTGGGAGCTACCGACGATACCTTTACCATGGAAAATTCTGAAAATATGACATACCGCGATTTCATAAATTCGTTTATGAAATACGAACCTAATGTGCCTGTTGAATTGAAACTGCAAGAATATTGCTCTAATGCAGCCGACCCGGTGGTGTTCGAAAAACTTAAATGGTTGGGAATATTCGATAAACGGAAAATAGGGCTGAAAAATGCCACACCGGCTCAGATTTTGCAAAAATTACTCGAAGAAAAATGGAAACTCGATCCCGACGATAAGGATATGATTGTAATGCAGCACGAGTTTAAATACAAGAAGGGCGACGAGGAGAATATGATAGTTTCGGCAATGTCGTACATAGGAAAAAATCAGGAAGAGACCGCCATGGCAATTACTGTCGGACTGCCGCTTGCCATTGCAACAAAACTTTTGGTAACAGGCAAGATAGATAAATACGGAATACATCGTCCCGTAACCAAAGATATGTACGAACCCATTTTGAACGAACTTGAGACATTCGGAATAAAGTTTGAAGAGAAAGAATATATGGTGGGATAGGCGGCTCAGCAAATATTATTTGAGTCAAATTAACCCTTGGGAGCAGGTGCCGGCGGAATTGTGCCGCCGGCAAAAATGTGGTGAATGAAGCCCGAACAACGGGCCGAACATTGCGGATTTATTGTTAAACTCGGCGGCGGTGTCTTAAAAGGCAAGCTTTTTAACGGTTTTGACAATAAAACAATGATGATAAAGATGTGAAACCGTCAAACAATAAGTGATGTATCTGTTATTAATAATACTTGTGGGAGTTGCCGTATATTACATTATGAAGTGGCAATCTCAGGAAAAACCGCATGAGAAACAATATTCGTCGGCGGGGCGAAAAAACAACTACGCCAAATGGATAGGCGGAGGTTTGGGTTGGGCGTTCGGCGGACCGCTCGGTGCTATTTTGGGATATATGTTCGGCTCGATGATGGGAGGCGAAACCGACGCGGCATACAGGCAAGGTGCTCCCACCCAGAGCGGCGATTTTGCCGTAAGCCTTCTTGCCCTTACGGCAGCAATTATGAAAGCCGACGGAAAGGTAAAAAAGTCTGAACTCGATTACGTTAAGCGTTTTTATGTGCAAAATTTCGGCGAAGCATCCGCCAAAAAGTATATTAAAATGTTAGGGGAAATCATTAAAAAAGATATTCCCGTTGACGATGTGGCGCGTCAAATAGGTACTTACATGGATTATTCGTCGAAACTTCAGCTTTTGCACTATCTTTTCGGTATTGCCCTGTCGGACGGCAATGCTGATAAGTCTGAAATATCGTTGATAGAACATGTTTCGGTTTTAATGGGCATATACGCAGCCGACCTTAAGTCTATAAAAGCAATGTTCGTTAAAGATAGCGGAGCGGCTTACAAAATTTTAGGCGTATCGCCCGAAGCAACCGACGAAGAGATTAAAAAAGCTTTTCGCGAAATGGCTAAGAAATTTCATCCCGATAAGGTCAGCCACCTTGGCGAAGATGTAAAAAAAGCTGCCGAAGAGAAGTTTCGCAAGATAAACGAAGCATACGAAACCATTAAGAAAGAGCGGGGAATAAAATAGTTCCGTCCTTGCAGGTTGTTTTTAACGCTTTGTCAGTATCTGAATTAAATTACTGATATTTAGCCGGTTTGATAGCGACCCGGTTTATCAGTTGAAAAATTTCCACGACACACCGAAATAGAAACCCGGGTCAAGTGCAGGGTAATGTGGCGAACCGTAATAACGGTATCCTTCGAAATAGCCGGTGAAGTTACGGGCTTTGAAAAAGAGTCGTGCCCGTTTTATTTTAAGCGTTAAATATGCGTCGGCATAAAGATAATTGCCTATCTGTTTTTCGTTTTGATTGTAAAAAAGTCTAAGCTCGGGCATGTAAGCATCGGCATAGTAATTTGTGAAATATGTCAACTGTAAACCACCTTGGAAAATTGCGGCATTGTGAAATGCCGGGGTTTTGTAAAAAACGTTTACGGTGCCGGCAAACAGAGGCAGTTTAATAACATTGGGGCGGCTTGTGGTCTGATATGTAACTTTTCCGTCAATACCGAATTTGTTCAGAGCTATTTTTCCTTTGGCAAAAATTTGCATCACCGTTTCGGCATTTTCAACCTGCTCGGGAAAAACGGTATCGTTCAAAAAAGTATAATTCGAGACGGTGTAAAAATGCAAACCCGCCTCCACATTTTTTATTGAATACGAACCGTCGATTACAAGATAGTTTTCCTTTTTTAAATTCAGGTTCCACCTGAAACGGTTGGATTTGTAATGTGAGAAGTACCATGCGGGCATACGGCTCGATATTTCCAAGCCCAATTTCAGTTTTCCTGCATTGCGGTACTTAGTTCCAAGGTATTGGGTTAACTTTCCTTTAATTGAGAAGTCGCCGCTGTTATATCCTCCCATAATAATATTGCCTGTGGCTTCGAGAAAAGCCGATTTCAGAATGTTTATGTTGATACCTCCGAAAGGCGACATTTGGTTGTAAATGTTTTTAACCGAATCGTAGGGCAATGTGAGTTCGATATGGTCGTAGTCGGCACCGAAATAGATATTGAAAACCCTGCTGAGTTTGTCGTCGTTGTATCCCAAACTCGACCATTTAAATCTGTTTCGAAGCATCATTTGATAAGCCGAATCGTAAGTTTTTGCCGAGTCGAGAGGTGGTGCATATCCGTTATAAAAATCCGAAACGGGCTGTTTGTCGGTATAAATCATTTGATTGCGTTGGTATTGCAGGGCGTAACTGACATGTCCGGCATCAATTTTCCGGTGTGTGCTGTCGGTTTTACGTTCAGGTTTGAGCAGGTTGAAATATTGTTCCAAATAAAATCCCGCCTCTTTTACCATGTTTTGTGCGGTGGTAAGATTTACGGGAACCACGCGCCGGTCGGTTTCAAGGTTGTTTTCAAATACCGAGTCGTTTGTTATGCCTCCGTTTTCGTTTAGTATCAGCTTGTTGTGGATGTAATTTGCAATTATTCCGTACCGTTTGTTTTTGGTGAAATATTGTCCCGTCATATATATCGATTTGTCATCGGTTTTATTGTTTTGGTATGCACCCGGAGAGTTAAACATTAAGATGTCCATGCCGAAAACAAATCCTTTATAAATCTCTCTTGAAAATGTAACTTCAAGATTTTGTTCTTTTTTCGGCCCCATTACATACCATATTTCGGTAAACGGAATTTTGGGAAGGTAATACTTTACATTTTCGTTCCAAAGCATATAATGTTTGTAGGTTGTGTTATGAACCAAAAAACCGTTGCAACCGTATGGCGTAAAAATTCTGTTTTTGTGTGCCGTGCCTATATTGCTCAATGTAGCATAAATGCCGTAATTACGTGTTATGGGGTCGTAATTGTGAAACGAAGTAATTGTGGTGTCGATAAAATGGAGTTTATATTGTCTTAAACTGTCGGTGGTTGCCGTGTAATATTTTACCGATGTGGAATCGACGGCTTCAGAAACCGAATCGTTTTTAAAAACAGTTTGCGTGCTGTCGGCCGGTTTAATACCGCCGGTTTGTGCTTGCGACAACAAAACCGTAACAGACAAAACAAAGGTCAGCCGTATATGATTGAAAATCTTTTTTCCCGTCAATTTCAATGGAATTTTAACCGCAAAACATACTTTACAAATTCTTATTCTGCATGCAAAGTTATATTATTTCTTAACAGGATTGGTTATAAAATATTTGCAGGTTTACTATGTTCTTCAGGTTAAGTGTTTTTTTTGTTTTTTATTCGGTAGATATTCTCTTTGTAAATGGGGTTTAGGTATTTCCTGATTTGTCAAATAACAGGAAATGTCAAATTTTTTTTTTGAGCCGGAAAGTAAACGCAAAAGCAAAAAAATATTGAATATTAAGTTATTCCTCTATTTCGCCGTATAAATCGAAAAAGTCGGCTTTTGTAATTTTTACATTATAAAATTGACCTGTTTCGATACTTTTTTTTCCGGCATGAATTAATACTTCCTGGTCAACCTCGGGAGAGTCGCACTCGGTTCGTCCCACAAAAAAGTCGTTTTCTCTTTTGTCGATAAGCACTTTAAAAACCTTTCCCGTTTTTTTAATGTTATTTTCGAGAGATATGTTTTGCTGTAACTCCATAAGTTTTTCGAGCCGGTTTTGTTTTATTTTGGCGGGCACATCGTCTTTCAAAGCATAGGCGCTTGTTCCCTCTTCGGGCGAATATGTAAAAACTCCGAGACGGTCGAAACGGCTCTCTTTGACAAAATCGTATAACTCCTGAAATTCTTTATCCGTTTCACCGGGATAGCCTGCAATCAATGTGGTACGGAATGTAACTCCCGGAAGCGAGTCTCTTATTTTTTCAACGAATTTGCGGGTGTTCGTGCCGTCCAGTCCCCGTTTCATCGACTTTAAAATTCTGTCGTTTATATGTTGGAGAGGGATGTCGAGATAGTTACATATTTTATCGTATTTTGAAATAACATTAACAAGTTCCCATGGGAATCCGGCGGGATAGGCGTAATGAAGGCGAATCCACTCTATACCACTTACAGATGTCAGTTTTTCAACCAGTTCGGGTAGCTTTCGTTTTCCGTAAATGTCAATACCGTAGTATGTAAGATCTTGTGCTATCAGAATAAGTTCTTTTACACCTTTAGAGGCAAGGAAACGGGCTTCGTTTACAAGAGAATCCATGGTGCGCGAAACATGTTTGCCTCTAATCATCGGTATTGCGCAGAAGGAGCAGTTGCGGTCGCACCCTTCCGAAATTTTCAAATAGGCATAATGACGTGGAGTAGATATATGGCGTTCGCCCACAAGTTCTTTTTTGTAATCGATATTCAAGGAGGCAAGAATATCAGGCAGTTCGTTTACGCCGAAAAAACCGTCAACTTCGTCAATCTCGTTTTCGAGCTCTTTTTTGTATCGTTGCGATAAACATCCGGTAACAAAAACCTTTTTTGCTTTACCCTCCCTTTTAGCCTCCACAGCCGAAAGTATGGTATCTATCGACTCCTCTTTGGCATCGTTTATAAAACCGCAAGTATTAATGACAATAATATCGGCTTCGTTATCGCTGTCGGCTTCAACTTTGTAATATGGTTCCGCTTGACGCATAAACACTTCGGAGTCAACAATGTTTTTTGAGCAACCAAGTGTTATCACGTTGATGCGTTGTTTTTTACCCATATTAATTCTCTTTAACGAAAGAGGCTGTCAACAAACTCTCTCCGGTTAAAAACCTGAAGGTCTTCCATTTTTTCGCCCACACCTATATATTTTACGGGAATTTTAAAGGTGTCGGATATTCCTATCACCACACCTCCTTTTGCCGTGCCGTCGAGTTTTGTAAGAGCCAAAGCATTTACCTCGGTAGCAGCGATAAATTGCCGTGCCTGTTCAATGGCATTTTGACCCGTTGAGGCGTCGAGAACGAGCAAAACTTCGTGGGGTGCGTTTGGGATTAGTTTTTGCATTACACGTCGTATTTTGGAGAGCTCGTTCATCAGGTTTACTTTGTTGTGGAGGCGACCTGCGGTGTCGATAATGGCCACGTCGGCGTTGCGGGCAATGGCGGCTTTTACGGTATCGTATGCCACCGAAGCGGGGTCGGCACCCATACCTTGACTTATAACAGGAACTCCCACCCGTTCCGACCAGATGGTGAGTTGGTCAACGGCCGCTGCCCTGAAAGTGTCGGCGGCACCCAAGATTACACTTTTGTTTATCCTTTTGAAGTTGTACGCCAATTTTCCTATTGTCGTGGTTTTGCCTACGCCGTTAACCCCCACTACAAGGATAATATAGGGTTTGTTTCCTTCGGGGATAGTAAAATCTTCGCCGTCGCCGCTGTTGTTTTCTTGCAACAGATTCACTATCTCCTCCTTTAGTATATTGTTTAATTCGCTTGTTCCGAGATATTTGTCGCGTGCAACACGTTTTTCTATACGTTCAATTATTTTGAGTGTGGTATCAACTCCCACGTCCGAAGTTACAAGTACCTCTTCGAGATTGTCGAGTACTTCGTCGTCAACTTTTGATTTTCCCGCGATGGCCTTCGACAGTTTCGAAAAAACACTTTTTCTTGTTTTTTCCAATCCCTTGTCGAGTTCCTCTTTTTGTTCTTTTCCCGAGAAAAATGAAAAAATTCCCATTTTGTAATTATTATTGGTTGTTGGCGTAATAAAATAAAAAGAGCTTTTTCCCGTGCAGGAAAAAGCTCTTCGCATATACCGATTAATAAAGTTTTTTTTAACTTATTTCTTTGCGAAATATTCTTTCACTTGGTCGGTTGGTATAATCTCTTCCTTAAATGAATAAGCGCCTGTTTTGGGCGATTTTGTCACTTTAATAACTTTTGCGAAATCTTTTCCTGCAGATTGTAATGTTGCAACTACTTTTTTAGCCATGGTTCCTGATTATTATTTAATTTCTCTGTGAATAGTCATTCTTTTCAAAATGGGGTTGTATTTTTTCAACTCCAAACGCTCCGGGGTGTTTTTCTTGTTTTTCGTAGTGATATACCTCGAAGTCCCGGGCATGCCGCTTTTTTTGTGTTCGGTACATTCTAAAATTACCTGAACTCTCGCATCTTTATTCTTTTTGGCCATTATTTTATCGCTTTAAAAATTTTGGTCGGCAAAAATACAAACTTCATTTATTATTTCCTATAATATTTTTGAAAAAATTAATAATTTTATCTGTTTTGTTAAAATGTTTAAAGTTAACGACTTGCGCTTGTTTGCCAACTGTTTTATGCCGTTTATTTACAAATCATGGCTTCGACGTAGGGTTTTAAACCTGCAAAAAAGAACTCGACAGCTATAACCATTACTATTAAACCCATTAATTTCATCATTATTTTATTTCCTTTGTCACCAATGAATTTTGTGATGCGCGATGCCCCCGATAAAATGCCGAAAGAGAGCAGAACCACCAATAATATTGATACTATCACCAGCAATTTGTTTGAGAAATCATCACTTTGTCCCATTAACACTATAGCATTGGTAATGGAGCCCGGACCGGCAATCATGGGAATTCCCAAAGGTGTTACCGATATGTCGTCAACATATTTTTCAGCCTCCTCCTCTTTTATTTTAATCCGGCTCAAACGTGCGTTAAGCATGTCGTAACCCATAAAAAAGAATAGAATACCGCCCACTATTTTAAGTCCGTTTATGGAAATGCCGAAAAAGTTAAATAGGTACTCTCCGAGAAATGCAAACGAAACAAGTACGATAAGTGCTGTGAAGTTTGCTTTGAAAGCTGTTTTTTGACGCTCTTTTTTCGAAAGTTCGTTGGTCATTGTTAAAAATACCGGCATAACGCCGAAGGGGTTCATTAGCGTAAAAAATGATGTCGAATAGAGCAGAAGTGTGGTTAATGTATCCATGATTAAGGGTTATTTTTCTTGCATGCCGTATAGCCATTTTATCTCTTGCGGCCACAATTGTTCGTCAGGGGTTTCAAGTATCAGTGGTATGTTTTCAAATCGCACGTCGTTTATTATCCTGCGGAAAACCTCCTCTCCGAGAAATCCTTTGCCGAGGCTTTCGTGTCTGTCGATGCGGCTCCCCAACCCCTTTTTCGAATCGTTAATGTGCATCCCTTTCAAATATTTCATACCCACAATATTGTCGAAATCGCGGAATGTTCTCTCGTAGCCGGCTGCGGTTTTGATGTCATAACCGGCGGCATAGGTGTGACAGGTGTCTATGCATACTCCCACACGGCTTTTATCTTCCACCTTTTCAATTATATATTTGAGGTGTTCGAATTTATATCCGAGATTTGTGCCCTGTCCTGCGGTGTTTTCAATAACGGCAATTACATCTTTTGTTTTGTCGAGAGCAATATTTATGGAATCGGCAATTAAGGCAAGGCATTGCTCTTCGCTAATTTGTTTAAGGTGCGAACCGGGATGAAAGTTGAGCCTGTCGATACCCAAAAGTTCGCAACGGTGCATTTCGTCTATAAAAGCTTTACGCGATTTGTCGAGTTTTACGGCATCGGGGTTTCCAAGGTTAATCAAATAACTGTCGTGCGGTAATATTTGCCCTTTGCCGTAGCCGTACTTTTCGCAGTTTTCTTTAAAAAGGTTTATGCTTTTTTCGGTAAGCGGCGACGAAAACCACTGTCTTTGATTCTTTGTGAAGAGCGCAAAAGCTTTTGCTCCTATATTGTATGCATTTACGGGAGCGTTTTCCACACCTCCCGAAGCACTTACATGTGCACCTACATATTTCATTACGGTATTGATTTTTTTTGCAAAATAAAGAAAAATAGGGATATGGAGCGTAAACATGTTGCCGGTTACAATCTTGGTTACCGATTTTTGATTATTTTTGTTTTAATATTAGATTGTTATTTATCTTAATATGATTAGCTTAAAAATAAAAACGCCGCTTTGTCTGTTGATATTCCTGTTATATCAAATTTTTTTTCTCGTTAAAGCGAAAGCACAGGGCAATACACCGGAATACGACAGGATAGCTTTTTATAATACCGAAAACTTTTTTGATATTTATCCCGACACGGTGTTGAATTACAATCAATATACACCTGACGGCGATCATCATTGGACGCAGAAAAAATATAAAACCAAGTTGAAAAACATATATAAAGTTATTGCGGCTTTGGGAGGGTGGCACAATGTTACGGTTATGGGTTTTGCCGAAATTGAAAACCGTTCGGTACTTGACGATTTGATAAATAAAACGCCTTTGAAAAGGGCAGGGTATAAGATTGTGCACTTCGAGTCGCACGACCACAGGGGTATTGATGTGGGATTGATATATAATCCGGGACGTTTCATACCGGTACATGCACACAAAATTCCGGTTACCGACAAAAACGATACGGGATTTCATACCCGCGATATTTTGTACGTAAAAGGAGTGTTGCAAGGCGATACCGTTCATATTTTTGTAAATCATTGGCCCTCGCGTTACGGCGGAATGATGCAGACCGCCGGAAAGAGAAAACTTGCGGCAATGGTGTTGAAACAGACCGTTGATTCGGTTTGTAACGTAAATATCAACGCCAATATATTGGTTATGGGCGACCTGAACGATAATCCTGACGACGAAAGCGTTTCGGTACTTACTTCGAAAAACGATGAATGTGCTTTGGTGAAATTGCCGTGGAAAACTGCATACGGCTTGGCTGAAGGCAGTTTGAAACATGCTTCGCAATGGGCTGTTTTCGACCAGATTTTGGTATCAAAGGGATTAAAAGGCGGTACTAATAAAGTTGCTTTGCGAACACCGGCTTTTACTGTTTTTGATGCCGGATTTCTTTTGGAAAAGGATGTGAAAAATCAAGGTTATACAACAAACAGGACATACAAGGGGTTTGTTTATCACGGCGGATACAGCGACCATCTGCCGGTATTTATCGATTTGGTATCGAAATAGATGATAATAAAATTTTAAAAAAACCGTAATGATTATATTGAATTCCGGGATTGAAAAAATGTTTGCATGAAACGCTATCTTTTAATATTTGTTGTTTTTGTTTTTCCTTTTTCAGGGATAGTTTCCCAAACAAGCGAAGTAATTATGAATATCCCTTATTCGGGACAAAAGATAAAAGTTGACGGCGATTTGTCGGACTGGACTGCTTATTCGGAATACGTTTTTTCAGACACCTTACACTCTTTTATCAGTAAAAATCATTCGGGAGAGCTAAATACGGTGTTTCCCTCCGCTTTTGATTTTAACGGCTTGTTGTTGCCCAAGTCAAGAAATAAAGCCGTTTTCAGGGCATTTTGGAACGGTGAAAGTTTGAATTGTGCTTTTATGGTATGGGACAGACATTTTTTTGCGGAGAAAGCCGGCAGAATTGATAAGCCTATGATTCATTTGAACGACGGTATAGAATTGTACATTGATACAAAAAACGAACACTCGGCAAAAATGGACATAAACGACTATCAGTTTATGGTGGATATTAAAAATGAAACCGAAGTTTTCAAAGGAGACTTGAGAGAGATGCTCGCAGACACGGTAGCGGTTCCGAAAGATTTTGCGCAGAATGTGCTTTTTTATTCGGCTGTAAAATTATATGGCACTTTGAATGATAACAAGGAAGACAGCCTTTACATCATGGAATTGTCAATACCGTTTATCTCTCTCGGTTTGGTTCCCGAGACAGGTATGCATATGTATATGGATGTTTGTGTTAATGACATAGATTATCCTGTGTCGAAAACCGTTTTTGTCGAAGAAGCGTCAACGGCAATGTGGCCATTTAACTGGAGCGGCTACAGTGATTTCGGATATCCCGAATTGTGGAAAGGCGTATCGTTTACAGGAGGTCCGGGCTGGTGCGAAAAAGTTTCCGAAAAATATAAATCGCAGTGGTTTCTCATTTATTCGTTAACCTTCCTCTTTTCTCTTATGTTGATATCTTTTCTTGTTTTCAGGGTGCGTAAGTTACGCAGGTTGCCGCAAGTCAGCGAAGTTGATAATAAACGCTTTTTATATCAACCCCCTGCCGAAGAGATGAGTTTTAACGAAAAAATATTGCAAAAAGCTTCGGAATATATCATAAAAAATCATTCCAAGACAATCCATTCGGAAGAGTTGGCAAAACATCTCGGTTTGTCGTTACGCACTTTTCAAAGAATTACACGAGAAGAGTTGAAAGTTACTCCTACAAACTATATCTCCATTGTAAAGTTGAATCTCGCCGCCGATTTTCTGAAAAACAAGGTTGGAAATATTACCGATGCAACCTATCGTTTCGGTTTTTCCGACCCTTCATATTTTTCACGGTTGTTTAAAAAATATTTCAACATTTCTCCTTCGGAATTTGTAAAAAAGAATAACTCACAGTGAAAATGTTCTGATTTGACATTTTAGTACCGGTATTTGTCGATTTTTTCATAGTTGTTTTTTAATACTTTCTATTCCTTTGAAGCAAAAACAACATTATGAAAAAATTAAAATCAGGAATTAACTTTCCGTTTGTTACGTTACTGGCTTTTTTGTTTTTTATGGCAAGGTGTGGTGCCATTGCCAAAACATTTTACGTGAGTAATGCGGTACAATTACAATCGGCTTTGGATGAAGCTGCATTTAATGAAGAAAACGACGTCGTTGTAGTAACAGGAACATATTATTACATTAACGATGCTGTTACTTACTGGTCAGATCAAAATTATTCCTTACAAATTGTAAGTACTGATAATACCGTTCTTAATGCCGGTAGCGATTTCAGGGTATTGGAACTGGTGTCGGTAGGCGGGGTTTCGGGAGACTTAACAGTAGAAGGACTGACTGTTGAGTACGGAACGGCAGATTACGGCGGTGGAATTTACATGGAAACCACCGTTGCAGACATTCACTTGATAAATGTAACCGCACAACATAACACCGGTACGGTGATATGCGGCGGTGTCAATTGTTATTCCAACGCCGGTAATATAGAGGTGATAAATTCCGTTTTTCTTGATAATACGGCTCCCAATATGAGCGGTTATCCTAACGGTACTGCCGGCGGATTATTTGTCCAAACCGAACTTGAGGGAACTGTTATTACTCTTTCGGGTTGCAGGTTTTCAAACAATTATGCTCAGAGAGACGGCGGCGGGGCAATGCTTTATCCGCTTGGCAGCGGTTCAACGGTAATTGCCGAGGGCAATACTTTTGAGGAAAACTCGTCCGGTGAATTTGGAGGAGGGTGTTGGATTAGGTGCCCCGGAGGTGACGCCGTTATCAGGTTTGAAAACAACTCTGTTACCAATAATATCTCTTCACATGCAGGTAGCGGTGGAGGAACATATATAGAAACGGAGACAGGTGATGTTTCGGTATCGGACAATCTTTTTGTTGATAATGAGGCGGTATGGCAAGGAGGTGGATTGTGGATAAGCCATAACGGAGGAAATCTCTCTGTTACCGGAAACCGTTTTTCAGGAAATTTGGCACAGCAAAACGGTGGAGGCGCCAATGTTTTTTTGGAATACGGAAATGCATCGGTAGAAAGCAATGTTTTTAACGAAAACACTTCGCATGAAACAGGAGGGGGATTTTCGTGGGCGACAACATCGGCAAATTCCGGTATTTTTAATAACACTTTTTATGATAATAGTGCTGACGAAGGAGGGGACATATATTTCTATTTCGACAATGCTTCCGCTACTTGCAATTTTTACAACAATATTCTGTTCGAAAGCTCTTCGCCGCCATTGGCTTTTTCGGGACAGGTCGCCGTTCAGGCAAGGTATTGCGATATAGCTAACGGAACCGGCCAGCCATGGTTCGGTACGGGATGTATTGATGCCGACCCGCTTTTTGCCGATGCCGGAAACGGAAATTTTCAAATTACTTGGAGAAATTTCCCCGTACCCGATAATACCATGTCGCCTTGTATTGATGCCGGTGATCCCGAATCGCCTTTTGATAGCGATAATACCGTGGCCGATATGGGAGCTTTTTTCTTTAATCAGGACACAACTATTTTTATCAATAATTCTCTTGCCGGTAAAATTAATTTAACCACATATCCGAACCCCTGTTTCGATATTTTATTTGTTAATGTCGATATGAAAAAAGTGTATTCCGGTATGGAGGTAATATTGCAAAATTTGAACGGTGTGGAAATTTTCAGTAAACCTTTGTCGCCGCCGGATAAACATGTTTCGTTCCCCATTGATGTTGCGCCACTTCCGCGAAGTGTTTACTTGGTTAAAATACTGGTGAACGGACAAGCAATTTTTGTAAAAAAAATAATTAAACGCTGAATCATACGCTTTATATCTCTCCGGTATTTATAAACCTGATAAATAGTTGGTTGCTCATGTCTATCTAAATTCCCATGAACGAATTTCATTCACATACAATTTCCATTGTTTGCCTGTTTATGGTTTTGGCTTTGCCTCTTCTGTTCGAAACGGGTGTGTTATGGGTTATAGGCGTTATACTGATTATTTTGATGATGTTTATCCGTGCGGCTTTCGGTGAGATCTCAGGAAAAAATGAATGGCTTTTCATTATGCTGAATGTTGTTGTCATGATTTTAACAGTGATATTTTCCATAAATCAATCAAATATTATTTAATTAACCTTAAAAGCAAAAGTTATGTTAAAAAAATTATTATTTCTTACAACATTATTGGGATATTTTATGTTGGCTACAGCTCAGGATAACCATTGGGCTAATTTTGTTGCCGGTTCTGAAGTACAGGCTCTGGCAAATGACAATAATGACATATGGGTGGGAACCACCACCGGATTGCGTCATATTGATAATTCATCAGGTGATATTACGATATTTACCTCCACTGATTCCGGTCTTCCGGGAAACAACATTCATTCCGTTTCGATGGATGACGGCGGTATATTGTGGGTAGGTACCTATGAAAACGGTCTGGCATTGTTCGACGGAACCGATTGGACTGTTTACAATCGCGGTAATTCCGGATTGCCAAGCGACAGAGTTTATTGCTCTGCCTTTGATGATGAAGGAACGGCCTGGATTGGTACGGATTTAGGTTTGGCAGTGTTCGACGGAACCGATTGGACTGTTTACAATACCGATAATTCGGAACTGCCGCACAACAGCGTTAGAAGTATTGCCCTTGATAATGAGGGTGTTGTCTGGATTGGCACAAGTGGTGGCGGTTTGGCTGAATTCGACGGAACAGACTGGACCGTTTATAATACGGAAAACTCGGATTTGCCTAATGATAGAGTTTACACCATTGCCATTGATAATGGCGGAACCGTTTGGGCGGGTACTTATGGTGGTGGTATAGGTTTGTTCGACGGAACCGATTGGACAGTGTACAACAAAACAAACTCGGGATTGTATAGCAATAAAATTTACAGCATTGCCCTCGATAATGAAGATGTTGCCTGGATTGCTACAAATGGCGGCGGATTGGCGATGTTCGACGGAACCGATTGGACCGTGTATAGAAAAGGCAATTCGGGCTTGCATAGTAATTATCTTCGTGCAGTAATAACAGATAACGATAATAAGGTATGGACAGGTTTACATCATGACGGGCTTGTCAGTTTTGATGGTGCAGATTGGTTAAGTTATGATTTGTCCAATTCGGGATTGCCATGTGATGATGCCATTGACATCTCTGTTAGTAACGACGGTAAAATCGTTTGGATAGCTACCAGTACCGGATTGGCTACTTGTAATGTTGACAATGCCGTATGGACCGTTTACAACGAAGATAACTCCGGCCTGGATTACAATGCTGTTTTGAGTGTCTTGCCTCTCGATAATGGTATAACGTGGATAGGTACATGGTACGGATTGAACCTTTTTGACGGATCAAACTGGACGGTTTACAATCCGGGTAATTCGGGGCTGCCGGATCACAAGGTGCAAGCTCTTGACGTGGACAATAACGGTACTTTATGGATTGGTACACCACAAGGTGTTGCGGCTTTTGACGGCTCAAACTGGACGGTTTACAACACAGACAATTCGGAACTGCCAAATAATAATGTGGGTTGCATATTGGCCGACGAAAGCGGGGATATTTGGATAGGGTCTTTTGAGGGGGCATTGGCACGATTGTCGGGAGACGATTGGACGATTTACAATACCGACAATTCAGGATTGCCCTCTAACAGTATTAAATCTCTTTCGTTTATTGATAATAAACTTTGGATTGCCACTTTTCATGGCGGCATGGCTATTTTTGACGGAACCGACTGGACAGTTTACGATAAAGATAATTCAGCTTTGCCATCTAACAATATATACTCGTTTGATGTTGATTTGGACAACAGGGTTTGGATTGGAACTACTGCGGGAGCGGTCCTGTTCGACGGCACGTCATTCGAAGTTTACGACGTTTCAAATTCGCCGCTGTTATTTAATTACGTAACTGATTTGGCAGTTGATAAATATGGTGATAAATGGTTTGTTACATTTCAAAGTGGTATTACCCTGTATAACGAAAACGGTATATCCGTATCGGTGGACGAAAATGTGATTAACAATAACGGAAATGTTATGGTTTATCCAAATCCTGCAGGAGATAAGATATTTCTCGAAAATTGTAACGGCACTCCCGTTACCCAACTCGACATCTATAATTTGAACGGACAAAAACTTCTGCACTTTGACGGGGAAACCTCCGGTTTGGATATATCGAAATTGCCCGGGGGTATCTATTTTATCAAAATGAATACCGGTGCAGAACAATCAATAGTAAAGTTTGTAAAAAAATAAAATCATTATTATAACCTAAAATTTTTTAACCATGAAAATTACAAGATTTGGTTTTTATTTCATAACAATATCTTTTGTTGTGAATGTTATCCTTGCCGGATGTAAAAAAGAGGAGGAAAAACCTCCTAACAAGCCTCCTGTTTGCGCAATTACATCACCAGCCGCCGGACAGCAATTTATTCAGGGTGAAACCGTTATTGTTTCAGCTAAGGTGTCCGACAGCGACGGCTCCATAGCCGAGGTGCAATTTTATGTGGATGATATAGGAATGGGAGCGGCCAATACTTTTCCTTATAAATATGAATGGTCAACCGGTAACGCTACTCCCGGTCAACACGTAATCAATGTGGTTGGGTTAGATAATTCCGGAGCATCGGCATCGGCAGAAGTAACAATTGTAATTATTGACTTGGACAGTGTAACACCTGTAGCCGGATTTGGTGCCGATAAAACAGAAATATTTCCCGGTACCGAAGTTCAATTTACCGATTTGTCAACCCACAATCCTGATACTTGGGAGTGGGATTTCGGCGACGGAAACACCTCAACCGAACAAAATCCCGTTCATGCTTATTCGGAAACGGGGACTTATACAGTAACACTAACCGTGACCAACAGTTACGGCGAAAGTACCGAAACAAAAAACGGTTATATTACCGTTGCCACCACAGGTACATTTACCGACCCCCGTGACGGTAAAACTTATAACACCGTAATGATAGGCGAACAGGTTTGGATGGCCGAAAACCTTAGCTATGCTTCGGAAAATTCAAAAGTTTATAATAATAATGCGATGTATGAGGAGCTATATGGCAGATTGTACAGCATTGATGAGGCGCTGACGGAATGTCCGGACGGTTGGCATTTACCCACAGACGACGAGTGGATAGAACTGGAAATGTTCCTCGGCATGAGTTGGGAAGATGCCCATAGTACGGATTATCGGGGAACGGACGAAGGAAAAAAACTGAAAAGTGTTGACCATTGGTTGGATGGTGGCGGCGGAACGGACGAAGTGGGATTTTCCGCTTTGCCCGGCGGCCGGTTTGACGGTTATGTTTCATTTGAGCAACTTGGTATAATGGCCAACTTCTGGACAGCTACATATTATACCGGCATCATGTATTATGTCAGAAAGTTATCAGGTGAGGAATACGGAATATGGAGAGGGTATGGTGGTCAGCAATTTTATTCCGTTCGATGTGTACGCAACAACCAAAACAAACACTAAAACTCTGATGGTTATCTGTGGTATTGTTTAAAATGTAAACCGGTTTTTGACATGCCGCATATTGCACCGGTACGGTTTCTACAACTGTTCCGGTGTTTTTTTTATCCGGTATTCTTATTTGCACTTTGTATGTTGTATTGGTTGTTGACAGAACATAAAAACGATATGTTGTTACAGGTTTTGTGTTTGGCAAACAGGTATTGACAACTTTTTTGTCAATCATCATTTTAAAACGTGTTAAGATAAAATCTTGCTCAATAATTGTATTGATTTATGCGCCTTTCTCTTTTTTTGTTTTCTCCGTTTTTACCAAAAATCCTTTATCGTTAAAATTTTCAAACAATGAGTAGTGTAGCACCTTTTACACTTGTAGTGTTTACCGTGTCATTAAACCAAAACCGGTTAACAGCTGCAAAGGGTGGAGGAATGCCGCCACCTGTTAATAACTTATTGACAGGTGTGATATTTTATTGTAAATAAAAGCATATTTTTACATACCTTTGCATACTTTTTATTAAAGTGAAAAGGATTTTTTTTTAAGATAGAAAACTATGACAGTTGAGGAAAGAGAACAAGCCAACAAGCAGTATAATGCCAATAATATTCAGGTATTGGAAGGTTTGGAAGCCGTGCGGAAACGTCCGGCTATGTACATTGGAGACATTAGCGTCAGAGGGCTGCATCATTTGGTTTACGAAGTTGTTGATAATTCGATAGACGAGGCTCTCGCAGGCTATTGCAGCGAAATAGAGGTAATTATTCATAAAGACAATTCAATTACCGTCAGGGATAACGGCAGGGGAATTCCTACCGGAATACATGAAAAAGAAAACAGGTCGGCACTTGAGGTGGTAATGACGGTATTGCATGCCGGAGGAAAATTCGACAAAGGCTCCTATAAAGTTTCCGGCGGGCTTCACGGTGTAGGTGTCAGTTGTGTTAATGCCTTGTCGAACAGGCTTATTGCAACGGTTTACCGCGAAGGAAAGATTTTCCGTCAGGAGTACGAAAAGGGAAAACCTTTGTACGAGGTTAAAGTAATTGGAAAGACCGATAAAACGGGTACCGAAATAAAATTTATCCCCGACGACACCATTTTTACAACAACGGAATACGACTACTCCATATTGGCGGCACGGCTTCGCGAACTGGCATTTCTTAATAAAGGTATCAAGCTTTCGCTTTGCGACGAAAGAAAGATGAACAGCGAAGACGAAATATATTGCGAGTCATTTTTTTCGGAAAACGGTTTACCCGATTTTATTGAATACCTTGACGAGAACAGGGAAAAATTGATTCCCGAGTGTATCAGTATGGAAGGGGAAAAAAATAATATCCCCATAGAGATTGCCATGCAATACAACACTTCGTTTACCGAAAATTTGCATTCGTACGTTAATAATATAAATACTCACGAAGGGGGGACACACCTTTCGGGTTTCAGAAGGGCACTGACACGTACTTTGAAGTCGTATGCCGAGCGCTCGGGATTATTGTCGAAGCTGAAATTCGACATCAGCGGCGATGACTTCCGCGAGGGCTTGACGGCGGTCATATCGGTAAAAGTTGCCGAACCGCAATTCGAAGGGCAGACAAAAACCAAACTTGGCAACTCGGAGGTGATGGGTGCCGTTGACCAAATGGTGAGCGAACACCTGAACAACTATCTCGAAGAGCATCCTAAAGAGGCTAAAACCATTGTGCAGAAGGTTATTCTTGCAGCCACTGCACGACATGCCGCACGGAAAGCTCGTGAGTTGGTTCAGCGCAAAAATGTTCTTTCAGGCTCGGGATTGCCCGGCAAACTTGCCGACTGTTCAGAGCGTGACCCGGCGGTATCGGAAATTTACCTCGTAGAGGGCGACTCGGCAGGAGGTACGGCAAAACAGGGTCGCGACAGACGTTTTCAAGCCATTTTGCCGCTCAGAGGAAAAATATTGAATGTGGAAAAAGCATTGCCTCACAAAGTCTTCGAAAGCGAGGAAATAAGAAATATTTATACCGCTCTCGGAGTTCAAATAGGCACCGAAGACGACAGCAAAGCCTTAAACCTGGAAAAATTGCGTTATCATAAAATAATTATTATGACCGACGCCGATGTTGACGGTAGCCATATAGATACTCTTATCCTTACCTTCTTTTTCCGCCATATGCGCGAACTTATTGAACGCGGCTATGTCTATCTGGCAACACCTCCGCTTTACCTCATTAAAAAGGGAAAAACAGAGCATTATTGCTGGACGGAGGAAGAGCGAGAGGAGATAACAAAAAAACTCTCGGCAAACGGCTCGGAAAAAGGATTGCATATTCAACGGTACAAAGGTCTCGGTGAAATGAATGCCGAACAG
Source organism: uncultured Lentimicrobiaceae bacterium (assembly GCA_964549335.1). GTDB lineage: Bacteria > Bacteroidota > Bacteroidia > Bacteroidales > F082 > Sulfidibacterium. The sequence continues at coordinate 36,403 of CAZJUQ010000013.1, forward strand.
TTGTGGTCAACAACCATGAACCCCGAAACCAGAACATTGCGCCAAGTTACTATAGAAAACGGCTCCGAAGCCGACCATGTTTTTTCAATGTTGATGGGTGATGAAGTTGCTCCGCGTCGCGAGTTTATCGAAGCAAATGCAAAATATGCAAATATCGATGCATAAATATTACTCCTTTCCCGATTAAAGGTGTTATCACGTTTCACAAAAAAAAGGTCGCTGTTAAACGACCTTTTTTTTATTCCGGGGTGGAAGATGGGACTCGAACCCACGACCCTTGGAACCACAATCCAATGCTCTAACCGACTGAGCTACATCCACCGTTTTTCGGGCTGCAAATATACATTATTTTTTTATGTTGCAAGAAAAGGTTAAAATAATTAATCCCGGATTTTATTTTTTTTAATAATTGCCGATTAAAAAATATTTTTTTGTCCTTAAAATTAATGGCTTTTTTCAACCGGTTTCATTTATTATTAATTAACTTTGTGCCCGATGTTTAAATTTAAATATTTTGTTATGAAAAAAAATTACTCCTTTTTTTTACTAACCGTTGGATTTTTATTTGGCTTTGCATTAGCGTCTCATGCTCAAATAAGTCAAGGAGGTACTCCTCCGAGTTTTGAAAATGCGGTTACGAATGATTTTGACCATCAAGTTTTACAGGCACCCGATATGGATAAAATTCGAAATGAAGATATGCTTGAAGATGCTGCCGGAGGTCCCGGTCCGCGCAGGATGGGAGTGTCGGTAATTGTAAACAAAGGTATTGACGATGCGGGAACTTGGACCGAGCTTCCCGGCGGAGGAAAAATATGGCGTCTTGAACTGGAAGCTCCCGGAGCCCTTGCCCTCGGTGTATATTACGACGACTTTTTTATCCCCGAAGGCGGTAAACTCTTTTTGTATAACGATAACAGAAATCAGGTAATTGGTGCATATACGGCACAAAACAATCCCAAAGAACATCTCTTCTCTACCGAATTTATTCAAGGTGATAAGGTTGTTTTGGAATATTATCAACCGGCTGAGGTTACCAAAAGGGCACACATACATATTTCGGAATTGGCGTATGCATATCGCGATATAGATTTTAACATAAAAAACGACCGCGATGCTTGGTGGTGTATGATTGACGTGGCTTGCGAAGAGGGCGACGATTGGCAAAACCAGATAAAAGGGGTAGCGCGCATATCAATAAAAATAGGATACAACTACTACTGGTGTTCAGGGTCGTTAATAAACAATACCAATAACGACCGTACACCTTATTTTCTTACGGCTTCCCATTGCGGCGAAGGAGCATCGGCAAGCGATTTAAACCAGTGGATATTCTATTTCAATTATCAAGCTTCGACATGCAACGGTACCGCCACCGGTTACAACAGTATGTCGGGATGTCAGTTAAAAGCCAAGGATCCGAGCCATGCCGACAATGGTTCCGACTTTTATCTTGTTGAATTTAACAACAATATTCCCGATTTTTTCGATGTCTTTTATAACGGTTGGAACCGCACCAATTCCAACGAAGATGCCGGAAACGGTGTAAGCATTCACCATCCCGCAGGCGACATTAAGAAAATTTCCACTTACAATACACCCTTGATGTCGTCAACTTTTTGGAACGGCTTGCCTTCACACTGGAGGGTTACGTGGGCACAAACCGTTAACGGACGTTCCATTGTACAAGGCGGCTCGTCGGGGTCTCCCATTTTCGACAGCAACGGTTTGATTATGGGTGACCTTACGGGTGGTTACGCCTCAAATTCCTGTACCAACCCTTCGCCGGCCTTTTACGGAAAAATTTGGTATTCGTGGGATCATAACGGAACTACACCTTCAACACGCCTCAAAGACTGGCTCGACCCGGGAAATACGGGAAGGGAAAAACTACCAGGAATTTCGTGGCAGATAATACCACCCACGGCAGATTTTACCGCCGATACCACCGAAATTATCCAAAGTGATACCGTTTGGTTTACCGACCAGTCGGAACCGGGAATACTTTCGTGGGACTGGGATTTTACGGGAGGAGTTCCCGACAGTTCGACCGTACAAAATCCTTACACCGTCTATTACGATACGGGTTATTTCGATGTCAGTCTTACGGTTACAAATGCCGACGGCACCGATACCGAAACAAAAACGGCATATATTCATGTTTCTCCCATGGCGCCGCCTACTCCCGATTTTGACGCCGACAATACGGTAATTGCTCCCGGCGGCAAAGTTCATTTTACCGATTTGAGTACCGGTGATCCTAATTCGTGGTATTGGGAATTTGAGGGAGCTTCGCCCTCCTCTTCAACACTGCAAAACCCTTTGACGCGATACAGCTCTGTTGGAACTTACAAGGTAAAACTGGTGGTTACAAACTGGGGAGGTTCCGATTCGCTTATCCGCGAAAATTATATTACGGTTACAAATGAAATGCCCGAAGCCGATTTCGAAGCCAGTAATAATAATATTATGATGGGTGACTCGATAAACTTTACCGATATGTCAACGGGAAGTACACCTACCCGGTGGTATTGGTCGTTCCCAGGAGCCGTACCCGATACATCAAACGAACAAAACCCCCAAAACATCGTTTATCCTCAAGCCGGTCTGTTCACCGTCTCTTTGAAAGTGGAAAACGGTGTCGGCGAATCGACGGCCACCAAAGAAAATTATATTCACGTTGACTGGGTAGGAATTAATAGTGATATTGATAACCGTTTCGATATTTTACCCAATCCAAACAAGGGCAACTTTTCCGTTGTCACCGGTAAAAAAATTACGGGCAGGGCTACCGTTAAAATTTTTAACTACAACGGAACGCTTGTTTTTGACAAGAGATACGACAATATTGAAAATGCAATAAAAGTTAACTTAACCGGACAACCTGCCGGCACTTATCTCTTAAAAATAATTTGCGGGGATGATGAGCTATCAGGAAAGTTTACATTGATAAAATAATAAATCCCGATTTTTCGTATGAGGAAAACCATAGCGGTCTTATTTATTACGGTATTGTTGAAAATATCGGCAACGGCGCAAATAAAAATTGAAGCCACACCCGCTTCAATTGATTTTGCACTTTCGAAAAAGATACCGGAACTGACGCTAACGGCACCCCGCTTTGTTAATCAAAGTACAAACCGCACTGCTCCGGTTGCCGACTATGCGGGAGAAATAATAGATGTAGATGACAATGTAACGGATAACGGCAAATGGGAAGTTGCGGAAAACGGTGTTGATGTTTGGAGGTTAACCTTTACCGTTGAAGGCTCTTACAAGATTAATATCTTTTTTAAGAATTTTTATCTTGAACCGGGTGATTTGCTTTTTGTTTATCCTGCAGCAAAACCGGCAAACAGAGCATTGACCGATGTTAATAACGGGAAATATCTTACCACCGATGTTTTTAATACAAATTCGCTTACCGTGGAATTGGACAGAACATCGGAAAGCAAGCAACTCCCTTTTGAAATAAGCGGTGTCGGTGTTATAAAGAGTGATTACGGACGCGATTTCGGAGAATCGGGCTTTTGCGAAATACCTGTGAATTGCAGCGAAGGTGACGATTATAAAAAACAAAAAAACGGGGTTGCCCGTATATTGGTAAAAGAAGGAAGTTCGTTGTTTTGGTGTACCGGATCATTGATAAACAATACGGAAAACAATGGGAAACAATATTTTTTAACAGCCAACCACTGCGGACAAAACGCCGGTGAAGCCGATTATTCGCAATGGCACTTCGATTTTAATTTTGAGTCGCCCGATTGCAACCGCCCGGAGACGGAACCTGAAAAAAATTCCGTTTCGGGAGCCGAGTTGCTGGCATCGGCGCCAAATTCCACATCCCTTGGTTCCGATTTTAAATTGTTATTGCTGAAACAACAAATCCCCGAAAATTACAAACCCTATTTCAACGGGTGGGACAGAAGCGGAAATATAAGTAACAACGGCGTGACAATACATCATCCGCAAGGTGACATAAAAATGATTTCCACATACACATCACCTCTGGTACCTACCGATTATTACGGAACAACATCTAACGGTGAAGGTTATTTTTGGATGGTGAAGTGGAGCGATACCGAAAACGGTCACGGTGTTACCGAAGGGGGGTCGTCGGGCTCGCCCATTTTTAGCAGCGACGGTCTTATAATAGGTGCCCTTACGGGTGGCGATGCTTCGTGCAATCAACCTGTATCGCCCGACTATTACGGTCGTTTTTGGGCATCGTGGAATCCCCCCGGAAGCGATTCGACGGGACAACTTGCTTACTGGTTAGACCCGGCTGCTTCTCAAGAGGTGGTTTTGCCCGGTTATGACCCTTATGCCGGTGAAGCAACACCTGATTTTACAAGCTCAATACGTAAACTGCCGGAAGGCGGAGCAACAACATTTAAAAACCTCTCTTCCGGTAATATTACAAACTACAAATGGACGTTCGACGGCGGAGAGCCTTCAACATCCACCGAAAAAAATCCACCGGAAATTGTTTACCGGTCAAAAGGCAAATATAATGTAAAACTTACTGTAACATACGACGGCGGTACCAAAACACTTACAAAAGAGGATTATATAGAGGTGCTTTCACCGCTTTATCCCAACCCCTCAAACTCGGGGAAATTTACTATTCTGACGGGCGATTACATCAAAGAAGATATTACCTTGCAAATATTCAACGAAACGGGACAGGAGATAGACATTTTGCCGCCTGTGTTTGCTTCGCAAGGAATTACAATCGACCTTTCAAACAAAAAACGGGGTATCTATTTCGTTAGAATGATTAACGGGGGTGACGTACATATCTATAAGGTTTTGGTGACTATGCAGCAATAGACAGGCTACAAAATCTTCTCCCAGGAAAAAATTAACGCGGGATATTTGTTATTTTGTGCCGTGATAAATCTTGTTTTTCGAAAAAATTCCCCTTTTGATTATCACACTGTTTTTAAATACCGATGTAAATTTGATTTCAAATTCTCTGCCGGCTCTTTTTGACTCGAAATCGTAACACAATCTGTTATAATATACTCTGCCTTTATTGTTTAGAATTTCGTAAACCTTGTTAAGAAAGACTTCGCTGTTGAACAAGGAGGGGATTTTATGGTCGGCAAAAATATCAATCACTATCATATCGAATTTTTTGTTGCACTTTTCAAGATAATTAAAAGCGTCGTCATTATACACTTTTATGCCCTTTATTTCATCTAATCCGAAGTGTTTTTTCGCCAGTTTTATTATTTCGTTATCAATTTCAACTCCCGTAATATTACAATTGCATTTTAATTCCTTTTTTAAAATAGAGGCTACGCTTCCTGCCCCGAAACCGAGGATAAGAACCTCTTTTACAATGTTTTTATCGAACGGTATCTTTTTAAAGGCGTATTGAAACACCTTGTGCAAATTTCCGTACGAGTAATTTGTGTTTTGAGAGTCGAGAACAAGGTGCCCTTTATATAATGAGACTTCTATGTAATTGTGTGGTGTATATTTTTTTTCAATTATCTTTTTTGTGCTGAAAAAATATTTGATATACCTGTTGAAAAACGAAAACATCGTTTGTTAAATTTACCTTAGCAGAGTAACTAATCCGCGGTTTTTCACTTTAATGGCAGCTTGAATACCGCTTTCGAAACTTGTAAAAACCGAGACCCAGACGTATGTACCCATTTCGGCATCCGACCCGTTAAGTGTACCGTCCCAACCTTCGTAAGGGTCGTCTGTTTCGAAAACCAACTGACCCCACCGGTTATAAATTTTCAAGTTGTATTCTGCCAATGCGCTTATGTTTCCCGTTACTTTAAAAGTTCTGTTTTGTACGATGGAGCTCTGCGGTTTGAAAGCCGTCGGGTATTGTAAATTTGCATACTTAATAAATACTTCGCCGGAATTTACGCAACAATTGGAGTCGGTTACCGTGGCGCGGTAAAGCCCTTCCGTGTTAACATCGAGGTAACGTCCCGTACTGCCGCCAGGTTGCCAATAATAATTTTCGTAATCACCGGCATCGAGCCGTATTGAAGAGCCCGGCAAAATGTATATGGTATCGTTTCCTTGCCCCAAATCCACATAAGGCAACGGGTGTATATTGATGTTTGTGGTAAAGGTATAGTTCTCGTCTCCGTATTTTTCGGTTAACGACACTTTGTATTCTCCCGGGTCGGAATAGACAAATCCGGGCGAGTAAGGGTCAAATCCCGTTTGTACACCGCCGGGGTTATCAAAATCCCATTCCGTATCGTCGATGTTTGCAAGGTTTCTTATTATAAAGAGGGTTGTATCGTGGTGGCATTGATTTACCGCCCAAAAATGTGGTATATTCAAATAATCGCTTAAAAATGTTGGTAAGCCTATTAAAGATCCTGCTCCGTTCAAAAACAGTCCGTTATTGTTTTGATGGTTGAGTATGTTGTAGTTGGCTGCAATTCCGGGCCTGTCAGGGTTATAGATAACTCCGAGATAATTTTTTCCCAAGACCCCTCTTCTGAATTTGGCGAGATAGATTTTTCCGTCCGGTGCCAGTTGCAATGCTCCCATTAGACTGTCGGCACCGGCAAGGTCGTTAACCTCGAACGATTTCAATATTACCGGATTTTCAAAGGGATTTGCTTGTGTAATATCCAATTGGTAAAGGTAATTAAAATCGGTGCCGAGGGGAGATGTGGATATATAAAGTTTTGTATTGTCGGGCGAAAATTCCACTCCGAACGGGAAATTAAAACTTCCCGGATTGCTTGAAACAGGATTTGATACTTGTCCGCTGGAAGCATCAAAGTCAAAAATTTCCACTTTACCGTCGGAGGGGATGACGAGAGCTATCTTTTTTCCGTCCGGCGAGGCTTTCATATATCCCGCACCATTGTTAGGGTCGCCTTTGTGGAAACTGCCAACACTGCTTATTACCGGGTTTAAATCGAGCGAATCGGATAAAAGATAGGAATAAAACTTATTTCCGTTATTTTCGCCGAAGCCGTGAAAAATAACCCAAATGTCCTTGCCTCCGGAGTGTTTTACGGCACAAACTTTTTGACTGTTTTCGTGAAAAAGCGTGTTGTTTTTTGAAGTAACCACTCCTGTATTTCCGTTCATCTTTACAATGGAATAATTTACTCCGTCCACAAAGACGGGATTGATGTACATATCCAAAGTAAAAACATAATATTCGTCGGTTTTTCCGGGTGTTGGCAATATAATTGCCGGTTGCGTGGCAAAATTGTTTCCTTTCAATCCGTCGCCGTTTTCAATTACATGGTACGACTTACCCCATATTTTCAATCCGTTGCTGAACAACAGCAGGTTACCGTTGTTATCCGATATTGCAGCTACGCCGTTCGGCGAATCGTAAAACGAAAAAGTTTGCTCGGGAATTACCTCTCTTTGTTGGAAATTCAAATGAACTTTATCTCCGAAAACCCACTGGTCGGCTTGATGCGGTCTTTCATAATTGCAACCGTTTTGCGTTTGTTCCCAACTTGTTAAACCGACAAATATCATCAATACCGCAAAATACCAACCTTTATATACCTTAACCATAAATCCTGCTTGTAAAATTCTTTTTTATTTTTTAATGATTTTTGCATTAATCATTTTGCTGTTATTTACAACATGCAAAATATAAACGCCTTTGTTCCATGAAGATAAATCCACGTTTAACTCTTTTCTGTGTTTTGAAGTTCCCGTTAGCAGTGCGGAATAGAGTTTTTTGCCGTTTATATCGTTTATTGTCAACGATACATTACCTTTCAACTCAGTTATTTCTATTTTCAGGATACCGTTAGCAGGATTTGGAATCAGTTTGATATATTTTTCAAAGTCGCTATTTTCGTCAATTCCTATTTGACACTGGTTAAAATCGAACCAAACGGTAAGGGTGTCGCTGCCCGAACATTGGGTTACAGGATTTGTTGTAATAACCGAATAAGTTTGAAAGTCCACCCAGTTACCGTTTGTAGTGACGGTTAATTTTCGCGAAGTGGCACTGTTTGACCAGTAGTAGTCCATAACCGCGGGGTTAATAGAGTCGCCGGCATCCAAGATTACGGAGTCGCGCACACATACTTTTATGGTATCTTCCGAAAACAGTGTTATTCCTTGCGGAACCAGGTTGACTTGCGGGGTATGATTAACCAATACCGTTACATGGTTTTGAATAGTTTTAAATCCGTCGTCCACCGAAATTGTGTACGTTGTAGTTTCCATAGGCGAAACTTGAGGTGTTTCGTTATTCGAAGTCCAACCGTTATCGTCAGACCATTGGTATGTGTAGCTGCCGCTACCTCCGAGAGGGTTGACGTGCAGGGTGGTTGTTTCCCCTTGACAAATAACATCAGGTTCGGCGGTAGGCATGCATCCGAGGGCAGAACCGCCGACAAATACCCATACCTTGTCGGGGTCGCTGATGCATCCGTTTGCATCGTTAACAACAAAGGTGAATTCGTTGCTTGTGTTCAATATTTTCGTTTCGGTAACGGCGCTGTTGGGGTTAACTACGGAATCGGCGGGTGACCATTGGTATGTGTATGTTCCGCTTCCCGAGTTTGCCGTCCCGAGGAGGGTGGCAACGGTTCCCACGTTAATGGTCACGTCGTCACCGGCAAATGCCACGGGTTTGGGTTTTACCTGTACGAATATGGAAGCTGTAACGGTATTTTGTCCGTCGAACACCTCAACGGTATAAGTTGTTGAGGTTTGCGGGAAGTCGGAAGGGTTTTTGATGTTGGCGGTAAATCCCGGCGGGTCGGAAGTCCATGTATATGTATTGTTGCCGGAGCCGCCCTGTGGAACGGCATCCAAATTAACGATATCGCCCTGGCAAATGACCGAGGGGCTTGCAACAGCTTGTACCGACAACGGTCCTCCCGTAACCATTACCATTACGCTGTCGCTGTTTTGACATCCTGAATTAGCGTCGGTAACGTTAATTGTAAACTGTATTGTTTGGTTGAGGTTTACCGTCATAGGGTCTTCCTGTGTAGGGTCTATCAGTTTTTCTTCGGGGGTCCAAAGAATATCGTAGCTTCCCGAACCTCCTTCCACCGTGGCGTCTAATTGGGTATTCCAACCGTTTGGTATTGTTTGGTCTTCTCCGGCATTTACGGCTGCGGCATCGTAAACGTGAACCGTCTTGGTGATGGTACGGGCACATTGCATAAAGCCCGTGTATGTTGTTAACGATACGTCATATTCGCCCGAATTGCCGTATAGATAGTCTTGGTTTTGTCCCGACGCTGTCTGTCCGTCACCGAAATCCCAGTGCCAGCTTGTTATGGAGGATGTGGGCGGGTCAACGGTAGATTGGTCAATAAAATGCGTGGTGTCTCCGTAGCAAACATCGTTTGCCGAAAAGTCGGGACTTGGCAGAGCGTTGATAATAACCGTGGTAACGACAGGGTCGCTGGCATTACCGTTAACGGTGATAATTAACTGGTAATCGCCGGCATTTTCAAGTCCCACATTCATGATAATGGGGTTTTGTTGCGTGGAAGTAAAACCCGCAGGTCCGCTCCAAAAGTATGTGGCATTGTTAATAGTATCGGCAAACAACTGTAAAGTGCCGTGAACACACAGGGGGCCGTTATTGCTCACCGGAGGAGGTAATATGGTGCAGTCGGTTTCACCTGTTCCGGAGGTTTTTTCAAAAGTTATATCGCACGGTTGATTTGAATAATTTGTTATTAACAGGATATAATATTCACCCACTTGTCCGTTGGGAATATAACAATCTTCGGTGGGGGCGGGGGAGTAACTGCAATCAACCACCATATTTGCCGTGAGTTGTGAAACGCAAGGGGAGGTGGGGTCGGAAAACGGTCCCCAACAAATAAAATCAATGTCGTGCAATGGGGTACTGTACATGTGGATGTTTATGTCGCCGGCGGTGGCTATTTTCATATGATACCAGGCCGGATTCGGTTGTGTTGTAAGACACCCGTAATATGCTCCGGGTTCGGCGGTTCCCGAGTTAACTCCTGCCGGAAACGTGTAAATGCTACCTGTGCAAAACGGTTCGGACAACACGCAAGAGTCGCCTTGTGCAACAAGGTTATTAATCGTAAATCCGGCTATCAAGAGAAAAAGTAATATGATTTTCTTCATATTGGAAAGTTTATTGTTTTTTAATGTATTTATCGTGCTCTTTTAACCAGGTTTTAACCTCTTGTTCATTCATGCCTTTGAGCTCTTTTTCAGTTTCCGATTTAAAACCGCTCAAAATATCCGTTATGCGGGACGGAGCTATGTTCAAAGAGTTGTCAACAAGAAACAGCATGTATTTTCCATTGATATCGTTATAAATATTTGTTAACTCTTTGCTGTTGTAAGTGTATTCGAGAAACCTGATTTTTTCGTACCGTGAAGGTAATTTTGATAAATCGACGGCATAGTAACTGTTTTTAATGTCTTTAAATATCAAAGCTGCCGGATTGTTGTTAAAGTTAGTGTTTCCGGCTTTCTTCAAAAGGAAATTGTTATCGATGTTTTTCTCCTTTCCAAGGTAATGACCGTTTTGATTAAAAGCAAAAAAGGGAATTAAAAACATTTGAACCAATAAAAAATATTTCGCTGCTCTATTAGCCATGACATTCGGTTTTACGGTAAAATACATTTTAAAAATTAAAAATTGTTGCGAAAGTAATTAAAAACTATTTTATGACAATTTTTTTAACGGCAAAGTTGTGTCCCGTACTTATTTTTAGCAGGTATATTCCTTTAGGTGTGTTTGAGAGCCTAATCTCTTTCCTGAAACCTTTTCCGGTATTTTTGTCACTTGAGAACGAGTATATTATTTTTCCCTCCGGAGAATATATTACCAGTGAAAAACCTCCGGTTTTTTCTTTCAGCGTTAAAACAAAATTTCCGGTATTCGGGTTGGGGTGAATTTCGGCAATCTTATTCAAATCGATTTTTTGTTCGTGAATACCTATTCCACACCTGTTAAAATCGAAAAGTACAGTAATTTTTCCAGTGTCGGAACATCCGGAGGTTCCGTTTGTTACTTTAACGGTGTGAGTTTGTACGTCGTACCAGTTTCCGTTAGTGGAAATTTTGCGGTAACGGTTAATATAGTTGTTTTCGAGCCACAAATATTCCGTTCCCGGGGGATCGTTATCGAAACCCGCATCCAACAAAATAGTGTCCCTTACACAAACGGTAATGGTGTCTTTGCCCGAAGGGATAATGTTTTCGGGAATCAAATCGATGACGGGCAAAGGGTTTACGGTTACATTTATATGAGCGTTATATTCGTTGCCGTATTGGTCGGTAACCAATAGATCATACCTTGTATCCACTTGCGGCGATACGGTAAATTCGGGCAGGTCGGAAGTAAATCCCGGGGGAGATGATGTCCAACTGTATGTATATTGCCCTCCGCCGCCCGTAACATTGGCTTTCACCGTTGTTGATTCTCCCATACAAATTTCCGGCGGTTCGGCAAATGGAAATGCCGACAATCCGGCACCCGAAGGGTTTACCAAAACTATATCGGGTTCGCCGGTGCAGTTGTTGTTGTCGGTAACAAAAAGGGTGAAAACGGTAGGGTCGAAGACAGGTAAAGTTTTAGGTTCGGCGATGTTGTTTTGCTCAAGCATAGCCGAAGGTTCCCACAGATAGCTATATGGTGGTGTCCCTTGAGTGGCAGTGCCGTGGAGTGTTGTAGGTGTTCCGTTGTTAATGACTTGATCTTCGCCCGCATTGGCAAGCGGCACCGGATGTACCAAAACGAAGACACTGTCGGTCAGGGTGGTGTAACCATCCGTTACCGAGACGATATATGTTGTAGAAACTCCGGGGAAAGCCGATGGATTTGCCTCGTTGGAATAAAAACCCACCGGATTTGATGTCCAGTTGTAGGAGTAAGTTCCTGCGCCGCCGTCGGCAAAAGCGGAGAGGTCAACTCTTTCGCCGGCACATATGCTGTTGGCACTTGCAGTAACACTTAAAAACATGGGGCCGCCCACCACATTTACCCAAACGGTATCTTCTCCAACACAAGAACTTTGGTTATCGGTAACTTGAAGAAAAAATTTTGTACTAACTGTCATGGGTATTGTTAGGGGGTTTGCCGTATCCGGGTTAACAAGCGAGTCGGCAGGTTCCCAATGAAAACTGTAATCGCCGGTTCCTCCCGTTGCCGAACCGTTCAATTGTGCCGTTGCCGCATACGATACGTTTATGTCATCGCCGGCATCGGCTTCGGGAGAATCCAAATCAACGGTAAAAGGATAATCGTCCGCTTGAGCATAGTTGCCGCAAGCATCTTGAATAAAACTGAATTGCCTTATGCTTAAAACATAGTCGCCCGATTGGTATATGGCAGGTGTGAAATATAAAATGTATTCCTTTTCGTTGGCACCTCCTATACTGCAGTTGTATCCGTATAAACTGTCGATGGTATAAGGACCGCCGGGACCTTCCAAATGAAAGTCGGCAGGTTGTACCGAACTGCATTTTACGTTTTCGTTAAAACGTATTGTCAGTTCGTTTGTTCCGCAAGTAGTTATTAGGTCGCTACCGATATATTCAACATAAGGGTTCTGGTCGTCGAATATCACGGCGGTGGAGGCGGAAAAATCTAGAGTGTATCCGCCGGGAGTCTGTGTCCAGTCGCTGACAACAAGCACATATGTTTCTCCCTCCAATACCGGTAAATCGGCATTCCATTTGTTTGTGTTTCCTCCGTTATTACATGAAGAGACACCTCCCATCATGGAGTTAATACCTGTTGTTCCCTGGTATCCGGGACCCCCTGCCGCATTACAACTGCTCATCATCCAATTGGGGTGCGAATAAATGTCGCCACATTGGTGATTTGTCAGGTTGAAAACAGCCCAGTCGTAATCATCGCTATTGACCTGGGGTGTTATCTGAAAACGTAAATCACCCGACTGAATTACGGTGAAAATATACCAACGGCTGTTTTTTTCTCCGTCCATACAGTGACCGTTGGGACAATTGTTCCCTCCGCCGGGAATTTCGTAATAGTTTCCGTATCCCGAAGCGGTTGAATCTTCGTGATAGATATAGTCGCAAACGGGAATGGCTCCCAAACAATCCTGTGTTGTGGGAGTTTGTCCTAAAAATGTCAATGGTATTAGCGGTAATATTCCTGTTAAAAGGGTATGTAAAATTTTGTTGCGGAAGAAAATGTTTTTCATGTGTACACAATTTTGTTTGACAAAAATAATTCAATTCTGCAATTTTTTTGCCCTTGTATGTAACAAGATGTCAAAATCCGGTTATCCACAGCTTTTGTGCATAATATTTGCGCCGGCGTGAAAAGGCTGCCTTATCCGGCCAACTGCATTATTTTTTTGTCTGGTATTTTAGTAAGAAACATAAAAAACAATAGAGGTGTCTTTTTGCAAATTTTCAGGTGGAATAAACTGTGGTAATTTTCTTGCAACTTCCAACGCATTTGCTTTATAAAACTCTTTATTGGCGATTTTTTTGTTTAGCATATTTCTAATGGTATCGTATTCTATTTT
>CAZJUQ010000014.1:0-42148 GCA_964549335.1 uncultured Lentimicrobiaceae bacterium
GATTTCAGCGATATGCTCACGTTAACCGCCGGTATTGATGCACGCCATTACAAAGGAGAACACTACCGTGAAGTACGTGACCTTATTGGCGGTGACTATTGGTCCGACAGCAAATTCGGTGCTTGCCGCGTAGGTGATAAAATTGCTTACTGGAACGACGGTATTGTTACTTACGGTGGTCTTTTCGCACAATTGGAATATACCAAAGGTAATTTTAATGCATTTGTTGCAGGTACATTCTCAAATACTTGGACAAAACGTGTAGATTATCGTACCTATTTGCCTACCGAAGCCGAAGCTGTCAGTGATGTTCTCTCAAACAGCGGATACAACTTTAAGTTAGGTGCCAACTATAACGTTTCGGAAAGAAGCAACTTCTTCGTTAACGGAGGTTATTATTCACGTGTTCCATTCTTCAGGTTTATGTTCCTGAATTACCGTAACGACGTTAACCCCGACCTTACTAACGAAAAAATTACCGCTGCCGAATTGGGTTATGCTTACAAAGCACCTAAATTTAACGCCCGTGTTAATGCATATTATACCATATGGGGTGATATTTCGGTACTTACCGGTTTCCGTGCCGACGACGGTACATATGTTAATGCATTTATGTCGAGTCTGCAAGAGGTACATACAGGTATTGAAATCGAAGCCGGCTTTAAAGTTAACCGTTGGTTGAAACTTGGCGGTATGGCTAATCTCGGTGATTGGAAATATTCCGACGATGCCACGGCAATTCTCTACGACGATCAAACACATGATAAAATCGGGGAAGGTACCATCTATACCAAAGATCTTAAAGTTGGTAACCAACCTCAAAATTCATTCGGTTTGAACGGTAAATTCAAAATAACCAAAAATATTGATTTTGGTGTGAATTACCTCTATTATACAGGACTTTATGCACAGTTTAAACCTGAAACACGTAAAGATCCTAACGTAAGGGCACAAGCTTTTGAATTGCCGAATTACGGAATGGTTGACATGCGTCTCGGTTGGAGTTTCAAAATTGCCGGTCTCGATTCATACTTCAACTGGAATGTGTACAACGTAATGAATAATGTTGTTCTTGTTGAAGCAGAAGACAAATATGACGCTGATATCGATCAATTCGTATTCAAAAAAGGTTTCTGGAGCTGGGGACGTAATATGAACTTCTCCTTGAAAGTTAACTTCTAAAAACCTTATACAATCTAACAACAAAAAAGCCTCTTCAAAGCGAAGGGGCTTTTTTGTTTATCACTGTTTTGGAGCCGTTTTTATAAAACAAGGCTTAAAAAATAGTTTTGCTTTTGAGCGAACCTTATAAAAAATTATCTTTGCCCCATGCAAGAAACAATAATTATTCTCGATTTCGGCTCTCAATACACCCAGCTTATTGCCCGCAAGGTTAGAGAGTTAAATGTGTATTGCGAAATACATCCATACAATAAAGTTCCCGAATTGGGTCCTCATGTCAAAGGAGTAATACTTTCGGGTAGTCCATACTCAGTGCTCGACGAAGATGCTCCCGTACCTCAATTGGAAAACATAAGAGGAAAGTATCCGTTGCTTGGTGTATGTTACGGAGCCCAATACCTTGCCCGGAGCAATGGTGGTGAGGTTATGCCCTCCAAAATTAGGGAATACGGAAGAGCCAATTTAGTGGATTTCGATTCGTCTTGTGTATTGATGAAAAACCTCACTAAAGGAAGTCAGGTATGGATGTCGCACGGCGATACAATTTTGAAACTTCCCGCTAAATTCCATATTGTGGGCAGCACAGCCGATGTTGATGTGGCGGCTTTTAAGGTGGAAGGTGAAGAGACCTATGGAATACAGTTTCATCCCGAGGTTTACCACTCGGTTGAAGGAAAAACTTTACTGAAGAATTTTGTTGTTGATATATGCGGTTGCTCGCAAAACTGGACCCCCGATTCTTTTATTGAAACAACCATAAAAAATTTAAAGGAGAAACTTGGCAACGATAAAGTTGTACTCGGACTTTCGGGCGGGGTCGATTCGTCGGTGGCGGCCATGTTGTTGCACAAAGCAATAGGTAAGAATTTGTATTGTATCTTTGTGGATAACGGTTTGTTGCGCAAAAATGAGTTCTCATCGGTATTGCATTCATATAAAGATATGGGTTTAAATGTTAGAGGGGTTGATGCTTCAAATGATTTTTTTAATGCTTTGAAAGGAATTGCCGATCCGGAGCTTAAACGGAAAGCCATTGGAAAAACCTTTATCGAGGTGTTCGATAGGGAGGCACACCGGATAGAGGATGTAAAATGGCTTGCGCAGGGTACAATTTATCCCGATGTTATAGAGTCGGTATCGGTAAAGGGTCCCTCGGCAACAATAAAATCGCACCACAATGTGGGGGGGTTACCCGATTTTATGAAGCTGAAAATTGTTGAACCCCTTAATACTCTGTTCAAAGATGAGGTTAGAAGGATTGGAAAAGCATTGGGAATGTCCTCCGGTATATTGAACCGCCATCCTTTCCCCGGCCCGGGCTTGGGAATACGTATTCTCGGTGAAGTAACTCGCGAAAGAGTGAAAATATTACAGGAAGTTGATAGTATTTTTATAAGCGGGTTAAAGGAAAACGGTCTCTACGACAAAGTATGGCAAGCTCTTGCCGTTTTGTTACCCGTAAATTCGGTTGGTGTTATGGGCGACGAACGGACATACGAAAACGTTGTAGCTCTGCGTGCCGTAGGCTCTACCGACGGAATGACCGCCGACTGGTCGCATCTGCCATACGATTTCCTTGCAAAAGTCTCAAACGATATCATTAACAGGGTGAAAGGTGTTAACCGTGTGGTTTACGACATAAGTTCCAAACCTCCCGCAACAATTGAATGGGAATAAAGAATCATAAAATTTCTTTTTTTACGTTTGTTAATCGGCAAACTTTTGCTATTTTTGGATTTAATATCTGACACGGTACCGATGAAACGAATAATATTAATCTTTTTTGTTTTAATTTCCGCATTGCTTCATGCGCAGACCATGCATATACCGTTGAGTAATGTTGTTAAAGAACGCAACGGAAAACAATTTTACATACATACCGTTGAAAAAGGACAAACGGTTTACTCCATTGCCAAAGCCTACAACGTTACCGTAAAAGAGGTCTATTTCGAAAATCCGGAAGCTAAAAACGGTATCAAGGTAGGACAAAAACTTTGGATACCCACAGTTAACAAAGAGACCGAAATACGCAACGAAACCAAACAATCGACATTTGACTTCTTTTATCACATAGCCGCTCGCGACGAAACCTTCAAGCATATAGGTTCCATATACTTAATTCCCGACAGATATATTCGTCTTGCAAATCCTGAATTAAAAGAACCTTTGCGCGAAGGTGAGTATGTAAAGGTTCCCGTGGAGAGTGCTTTTCCCATACTTGACGGAAAAAATGTAAAACCTGCCGAAAATTACAACAAGGTGGAAGATGAAGCAAGAAACTTCAGCGAACAACATCCTGCATCGCAAAAAATTCCCAAATACAAGTCCCCCGTTATTAATGAAAATCAACTTGTTACTTCGGCAGAAGAGAGGCGGGTTGTGCCCAAACAATCGAAATTAAAAGGAAATAGCGGACAAGTTGCCTTTGACCCGACAATCCCCGTTATTACCGATTACCGTCATGTGGTTATCATGGGCGAAACATTGGAAAGTATTGCCAAAAAGTACGGAATTTCCGTTCGCGACTTGAAAGCCGTTAACCCCGGGTTGATAATGGCGGCACAAGGACAACGTTTGAGATTGCCCGTTACGGCGAAAGTGCCGGGATATAAAAGTTATTCCAAACATAATGTTTCTACCGAAACAAAAGCTAAACAAGAACCGGTAAAGCCCCCGCAGGCTGAACAACAAAATCAAAACGGATACCAGCAAGGCGAAAAAAAGTATTATTACCACAAAGTAAAGAAGAAAGAGACCCTCTACAGCATTTCGCGGGAATACGGTGTGACGCTCGAAGATTTGTATAACAACAACGAAAACCTTACGCCGGATATAAGTGTGGGACAAATAATTAAAGTTCCAAAAAAAAAAATAAATAAAAATTACATTTTATATACCCCGCCAAAAAATATAAGGCTGAAAAAATTATCCAAAAAGTTTTTGGTGTCGTACGGCAAGTTAAAAAGATTTAATCCTTTGCTCGGTAAAAAGGTTTATGCCGGTCAGCAAGTAAAAATACCGGTGGGAAATATGGCTACGGTGGTTCCGCAAGAGGCCGGAAAACCGGTTGTTAAACCCGAAAAAGAGAAACCTGCCGGAAAACCGGTCGCCAAAAAGAGGTGCGAACCACGGTACGGCGGATTTAAGCGTACCTTTAATATCGCTCTTATGGTGCCTTTGTACCTCGAAGAAACCGATAGTATAGACATCGAACGTTTTATGACAAAACAGCAAAACACCTTTTTGCCGTTTAGATTTATAAAGTTTCTCGAAGGGGCGCTTATTGCGGTCGATTCATTGCAATCGCTCGGCATCTCCGTCAATTTGCATGTGTATGATGTGGATAACAAATTGACCAAAACGGCAGAGGTTTTGTCGAAACCTGAACTGCGAAAAATGGATTTGATTATAGGGCCTTTTTACAAAAACCCTTTTCGTCAGGTGGCTCTGTTTGCACAGCAGTTTGATATCCCTGTTGTCAATCCCTTTACAACAAGAGAAGAGTTGGCAAACGATTTTGACAACGTGATAAAAATTAAACCCGCATTAAGTGTCCAACCGCAAATTGTGGCAAATGTGATAAAACGTTATTATCGTGATTGCAAGGTCTTTTTTATAACTCAAACCTCATATAAAGATGCCGACGAAATTATTAAGATACAAAATGCCGTTGAAGAGGTTTTGCCTCACACCGTAAAATTATCGAACGCCGATTTGATAAATCTTGGTTATGGCATTGCGGCACGAAACGAAGATTTTAACGAAAACCTGCCCTTGCCCCAATACAGTATCGAAGGCGGCAATGTTAATCCTGAGATGTTAAAAATGTTTCCGGATGACAGCACCACCTTTACCAATGAGATGGTACGGATAAATTATATTACCGACTCTATTCATCCTTTCGAAAACCGGGCGTCGGTCTTGCGCAAAAACCTTGTTATCATTTACGGAAACAATAAAGGTTATATCATGGATGCCATGAACCGTTTGAATCGTCTTACAGATACGTTCGACATACAGGTCATAGGTTTGCCTCTTTGGGAAAAGTTGAAAAACCCCGATTATGTTCAAATGAACAACCTCAAGGTATTGTATTTGTCAAGCAAATTTATCGATTACAACGACCGGAAATTGATAAATTTTGAAAATACTTTTAAAGAAAAATATTTTACACTACCCGAGTATTACGGATTTGCTGGTTTCGACATTACTTGGCTTTTCGGAAATATTTTGTATGGTTACGGCAGCGGTTTTACGGAATGTTTGACGGGTTTCGAACATAAAGGATTGATAACCGAATACCGCTTTATTACAGCCGGCAAAAATGAAAAGAGTTTTGAAAACAGCTATTGGAACATTATTAAAATTATTGATAAAACCGAGATAAAATTGCCCGATATTTCTATTAACGCCGTTAAATAATTTAGCTATGAACAGAGGGGTTTTTGCATTTTTCTCTTTCATATTTGTTGCATTTCTTCTATTGTCTTGTTCAAACAACAAAAAAACATATTGGGATAATGGAAACCTTAAATCGGAATTGCATTATAAAAACGGTAAACTTAACGGTAAGGCTGTGTGGTTTTACCAAAACGGACAAAAAGAGATGGAACTGTATTATAAAAACAATAAAATAGAGGGTGAGCAAATACGGTGGTATAATAACGGTAATGTGGAATCGGTAAGCCGGTATAAGGATGGTAAACTTAACGGTAGCGCAATATCGTACGACAGATTGGGTCACAAAATTGCGGAAGAAAATTATGTAAACGATACCCTTGACGGTGTTTACAAATTGTGGTATCCCGACGGAAAAATAAAAGTTGATGGTCGTTACGATAAAGGTTTGTACAGCGGACGCTGGCTCTATTACGACCAGACCGGTGCCGTTATTGGTATCGGCACCTTCGATAAAGGCAATGGCGTGCAAAAAGCGTGGTGGCCCTCGGGTACCCTGAAGCGGGAAACTCATTATAAAAACAATTTGAAAGAGGGAAAAGAGGTCTTTTACAATAAAAAAGGGGAGGTGGAACAGGAGTTGTACTACAAAGAGGGTGAAAGACTGTAAAGTTGCGCAACAGACCCGTATAACTGAAATCCGTTAAAGAAATTGTTTTTTCGTCACCTCCAAGGTATTAAACGGTTAACCTGTTTTTGCCGCCTGCCGGTAAAAAAGAACTATTCCCAATGGTCTGTTTTTCCGTCTGTTACTCCTGTTATTTCGTTAATTAGGTATCAAATCACCTGTTAATTATCGAACCGATTAAGAACTTGTATATTTTTGCAAGCAAGATAAAAAACGGAGTGCGACAAATGAAAATTGCTAAGGGAAAATCGGCACTTCTTGTGTACGACTTATATACAGTTGAGGATAATAAACTTATCGAAAGAGTGACGGAAAAACATCCCGCTAATTTTAAATTCGGTACCGGACAGTTGATCGACGGTTTCGAAGAAAATTTAATAGGGTTGCAAACCGGTGACCTTTTCGATTTTGTAATTGATGCCGAAAGCGCATACGGCAAGCGTGACCCGTATGCAATTTTTGACATTCCTAAAGATACCTTTTCCGTTAACGGAGAAATAAAGGAGGATTTGTTGCAGGTGGGACGAACCTTCCCCATGCAGGACAACATGGGAAACAGGCACATGGGCAAAATTGTTGCAATACTTGACGATGCCGTTACCATGGATTTTAATCATCCTTTGGCAGGAAAAAGTTTGAGATTTAAAGGAAAAATAATTGAAGTGAAATAAAAATTTTGAAAATTATGAGAGCGAGATACTTTTTTATATTAGCCGTTACTGTACTATTATCGGTTTTGTCTGTTTCGTGCAAACAGTCGAAAACCAATACGAATAAAACCAATACAAAAGAGACCGAGGAGATAAAGAAAAGTGTACCTGTTGTACTTGTGTGGAGCGACAGTCTGGATAAGGCCTTGCGCGATCGTGCTTTCAAGGCTGCTGCAATAACAACGCGGGTTCTCGGTAAAAAACTTCACCTCCTTGTAAAGAAAGAGGGACCTGAGTATGCCGTGGAATTTTGTTCGAAAGAAGCAATGCGGTTAACCGATTCGGTTTCCAATGCCATGGGCTTGAATATTAGGCGTTTGGCGAAAAAATACCGGAACCCCGATAATGAAACTTTAGGAAAAGACTCTCTTATATTTAAAAAGTATATCATCGACTGGTTGGCACACCAACCTCTCAACGAGCAGATAATTATCAACAAGCGGGGAAACCCCGTATATTACAATCCCATAAGAGTAAAACATTTCTGTTTGACATGCCACGGTGAACCCGGAAAAACAATGAACCCGGATTTAGCCGAAAAAATCAAAAAGCATTACCCTGAAGACAAAGCCACGGGATTTAAAGAGGGACAGTTGCGCGGTATGTGGGTTATAACTTTTCCGCAATACACCGTTAAAAAACAGTAATGGGGGTTAAATGTGTTCATTGCGGTGAAGATTGCGGGAAAAATCCCGTAATGTGGGACGGGAAACCCTTCTGTTGTCATGGTTGTAAAACCGTTTACCAAATCCTGAACGAAAAAAAACTCCAAAAATATTACGACATTCAACCCATGTCGGGAATTAAAGTGGAAAGGGAAGATGTAGGTAATAAATTTGCATATCTCGACAACAAAGAGATTGTGGAAAAACTTTTGGATTTCTCAGACGGAGGTATAAGCAAAGTAACACTTTATGTCCCGGTAATACACTGTGCTTCTTGCATATGGCTTTTGGAAAACCTCAACACCCTTGATCCCGCCATAATTCAGTCGTCGGTAAATTTTCCGAAAAAATTGGTCAGCGTTACTTTTCGTGACGATAAAATATCATTGCGACAATTGGTGGAACTTATGGCATCAATACATTATGTCCCCGAAATTAATTTGGAAAAACTTGATAAAAAAGATGATAATAAAAGCAGCAGGGAACTCCTTTTGAAAATAGGTATTGCGGGTTTTAGTCTGCTGAATGTTATGATGTATAATTTTCCGGAATATCTGCCGGGAGGTAATTTGATTTCGGAAAAGTTTATAAGGTTTTTCGGTTGGATGAGCTTCATTTTAAGCCTTCCGGTGGTTTTTTACAGTGCAAACGACTATTACTTGTCGGCTGTAAAAGGGTTGAAACACAAAATCGTTAATATAGACGTACCCATCTCACTCGGCATCTTTACACTCTTTTTGCAGAGTGCTTACGATATTGTTACCGGTCAGGGTATAGGTTATTTGGATTCGTTGGTGGGACTTGTATTCTTTTTACTTGTGGGAAAATGGTATCAAAACAAAACTTATCAGGCTCTTTCGTTCGAAAGAAATTACAAATCGTACTTCCCCGTTGCGGTAACCAAACTTGAAGGAGGCAAAGAAAACAGTGTTCCGTTGTACAAAATAAAAAAGGGGGATATTATATTTATCAGAAACAATGAACTGGTGCCGGTAGATTCGAAACTTAAAAGCGGAAATGCCAATATTGATTACTCTTTTGTTACCGGCGAGTCGATACCTGTGGAAAAGAAACAGGGGGATATGATATTTGCGGGAGGAAGGCAGACAGGCAGCAGTATAACCCTTGAGGTGATAAAAAGTGTTGAACAAAGTTACCTGACACAACTGTGGAACCAGAGCGATGAACAAAACGGAAAAAATTCAAACCTTTCGCCTTTAATAAATAAAATTAGCGAATATTTTACCTTTGCGGTGCTTACCATAGCTTTGTTGGCAGGCGCCTACTGGTTGTTGGTAAGTCCTGCAAATGCCCTCTTTGCATTTACATCGGTGCTTATTATAGCATGTCCTTGCGCATTGGCACTGACGGTGCCCTTTACTTTCGGGGGTACAATGCGCGAATTCGGAAGAAAAGGCTTTTACATAAAAAATATAGATGTAATAGAAAACCTGCACAAAACCGATACGGTTGTATTTGACAAAACCGGTACTATTACCTTGAGCCATAACATGAAAGCCGTTTTTGTAGGCGAAAATCTTTCTTCTCGGCAATTGCTTATGATAAAATCGCTTGCCATGCATTCGGCTCACCCTTTGAGTGCCACCATTAAAAACAGTATAAAAACAGAGGGCGCTTTAACTGTTGACGACTTTAAAGAGATTCCCGGAATGGGTATCAGCGGAATAATCGACGGTAAAAGGGTTAACCTCGGTAATAAAAGGTTTATTATGGGTACTAAAGCCCGGCAAGATACCGAACATTCGACAAATGTTTACGTTTTTATTGAAAATCATGTTTTGGGTTATTTTAAAATTAACAATATTTACAGAAAAGGGCTTGAAAATGTTATCTCCGACCTGAAAAAACACGGATATAAACTATACCTCCTTTCGGGCGATAACGACGCCGAAAAAGATAACCTGAAAAAACTCTTCGGCAACAATACTCCTTTGCTTTTTAACAAAACCCCTTCGGAGAAAAAAGATTTTATTATTGATTTGAAAAAACAGGGAAGACGTGTTTTGATGATTGGAGACGGACTTAACGATGCCGGTGCTCTTATGGAAAGCAATGCGGGTATTACGGTGGCAGACGATATTTACAGCTTTTCGCCTGCCTGCGACGGAATTATTGAAGCGGGAAAATTTCATTTGTTATCCAGATTTTTGCGATTTACTCATAAAAGTATGGATATTGTAAAAGTAAGTTTTGCTATATCTTTTTTGTACAATGTTATCGGAATTGCCTTTGCCGTGCAAGGAAATCTTTCGCCACTTGTTGCCGCCGTTTTAATGCCCATAAGTTCGGTAAGCGTGGTAGCTTTTTCGGCTCTTTCGGTAAAATTGATTTCCAAAAAATTTTTTTAAGACTATTGGTCTGAAAATCAAAATGTAATATATTCTGAAAGTAATATATTAACATATTTTCACATTTGTATTATTTTTTTTATAAATTTGCTCCGAATAAGATATTTAGGGACTCAATTACCTAATTAATGAAATAAAATGTCGGTAATAATTATTCTTGTAATAATAGGTGTAATTGTGGCGGGAGGATTTTTGGCGGCTTTCATATGGTCGGTAAAAAGCGGGCAATACGACGACACCTATTCTCCGGCAGTTCGTATTTTGTTTGATGACGCGAAACCCGTGGAATCGGAATTACCAAAACCTTCGGATAAAAAATATAATAACGACGATGAAAATAGAGAGGATAAAACACGTAATTAAATAATTTTTTTTAACCTTTTCCAAAATAAAAAACGCTTATGGAATTAGAAAAGTTTACTTACGACAACAAGCTGGCGCGAAATTTTATGTATGCCACAATTACGTGGGGTGTAGTCGGCTTGCTGATTGGGCTTACGGTAGCCTTTGAAATTATTTTCCCGAAGATGAGCGGCGGGATATCCTGGTTGGTACTTAGCAGGTTAAGGCCGCTTCATACAAACGGGGCAATTTTTGCTTTTGTGGGAAATGCAATTTTTACGGCGGTTTATTATTCCACACCGCGGTTGTTAAAAACTCCCATGTACAGCAAGGTATTGGGGAACATTCATTTTTGGGGCTGGCAGTTGATAATTTTAGCCGCTGCAATTACATTCCCTTTGGGATATACCCAATCGAAAGAGTACGCCGAACTTATTTGGCCCATTGATGTTGCGGTTGTAATTGTTTGGGTTGTATTCGGTATTAACTTTACATGGACACTTCTCCAGCGCCGTACCAAACACATTTATGTAGCCATATGGTTTTACATTTCCACATGGGTAACCGTGGCAGTGTTGTATTTGGTAAATAATTTGCAGATACCCACTTCGTTTTTACACAGTTATCCGGTATATGCAGGGGTACAGGACGCCCTGGTGCAGTGGTGGTACGGTCACAATGCCGTGGCTTTTTTCCTTACAACACCCTTTTTGGGTTTGATGTACTATTTTGTACCTAAAGCTTCAAACCGTCCGGTTTATTCTTACAAACTCTCCGTAATTCACTTTTGGGCATTAATTTTTATTTACATTTGGGCAGGTCCCCATCACCTTTTGTATTCGGCATTGCCCGATTGGGCACAAGCTCTCGGCGTTGTATTCTCGGTAATGCTGATTGCTCCCTCGTGGGGTGGTATGATTAACGGACTTTTGACATTGCGCGGTGCCTGGGACAAGGTACGCGAAGATCCCGTTTTGAAAATGTTTGTTGTTGGTGTGACGGCATACGGAATGTCAACCTTTGAAGGTCCCATGCTCTCATTAAAAACGGTTAATGCTTTAAGTCACTTTACCGATTGGACAATTGCTCATGTTCACATAGGAACTTTGGGATGGAACGGAATGCTTACTTTCGGTATGGTTTATTGGTTGACTCCCAAATTGTTCGGAACCAAGCTCTATTCCAGAGGATTGGCAAACACGCACTTTTGGTTGGCTACACTCGGAATGCTTTTCTTCTCAATTCCGTTATATTTTGCCGGATTTACACAAAGTCTGATGTGGAAACAGTTTACCGTTGACGGATTTTTAAAATATCCCAACTTTCTTGAAACGGTGACACAGATAATGCCTATGTATTATTTGAGAGCTTTCGGCGGAAGCTTATATTATACGGGAATAATCTTGTTCGTTATCAATGTATGGAAAACAGTTAAAGCCGGTAAATTCATCAGATACGAAGAAGATGCGGCTCCTCCGTTGAATGCCGTTAAACACACCGACGAAAAAATTAAATGGGGATGGCACCGCAATTTGGAAGGTAAAGCCGTTAAATTTACAATATTTGCCCTTATTGCCATTTTGATAGGCGGTATGGTCGAAATTATTCCGATGTATCTCGTAAAATCGAATGTGGAGACCATTTCGGCCGTAAAACCTTATACGCCTCTCGAACTCGAAGGTCGTGATATTTATGTACGTGAAGGTTGCTATTTGTGCCACTCGCAACAAATCCGTCCCTTCCGTTCCGAAACCGAACGTTACGGCGATTATTCAAAAGCCGGCGAATCGGTTTACGACCATCCTTTCCAATTCGGCTCTAAACGTACCGGCCCCGATTTGGCCCGCGAAGGTGTAAAATCGTTGCCAAATTACAAGCCCAATTCGTGGCACTATAATCATATGTTGGACCCCCAAAAAATGAATGCCGAATCGATTATGCCGCCTTATCCGTGGATAATAGAAAATTCGCTTGACGTTTCAAATCTCGCTTCAAAAATCAGGGTGATGCAAAAACTCGGTGTTCCTTATCCCGAAGGATACGATAAAAAAGCCCTTAAAGACCTGAAAAAACAGGCTCATGAAATCGGCGAAGATTTGCGCAGCGGCGGTATTCAGGTTGACGATAACAAGGAAATTATTGCCCTTATCGCTTATCTTCAAAGGCTTGGTACCGATATTTACAAAACCGACCAATTAAGCAGCAATAATTAATTTGTACGGCAATGAAAATCGTTATTGACACATTAAGCAAAATAGAAGGTATCGAAATTTATCCGATAATTTCACTGTTGATTTTCTTCACCTTTTTTGTCGGTGTGGGATACTTGGTTTACCGTACACCCAAAAGTGTCGTGGATGAAATGAGCAGAATGCCTTTGGATGATAATGACGGTTTTTCTTCTAACGATGATGTAAATGAAAATTTGAAACATTAAATTTTGAATAACATGGCAACAGAAAATACAAACAATATTCATAATCAGGAAGACTACGAGATAGATACCCTGACTAACGACAGATTGATAAAAGGGCACAATTACGACGGAATACGTGAACTCGACAACGACTTGCCGCCCTGGTGGAAATGGCTCTTTTATATAACTATTGTTTTTGCAATAGTTTACTCTATACGCCTTTTTGTCTTTAAAGCTCCCGATTTGATTCAAGCCGACGAATATGCAGCCGAAATGGCAAAATTTAAAAAGTCGAACCCAAAAGCTGCTGCAAATCAATCGGCTACTTTCGAAGTTAAACTCCTTACCGATGACCAATCGTTGGCTAACGGTAAAGAGACTTGGACGAAAATTTGTGCAGCTTGCCACATGGCCGACGGCGGCGGATTGGTAGGCCCTAATATGACGGATAATTACTGGCTACACGGTAATACCGTCAACGACCTTTATAATGTGGTAACAAACGGCGTTATTGAGAAGGGTATGCTCTCGTACAAGTCGCAACTTTCCGATAAAGCAAG
Organism: uncultured Lentimicrobiaceae bacterium; assembly: GCA_964549335.1. Classification (GTDB taxonomy): domain Bacteria; phylum Bacteroidota; class Bacteroidia; order Bacteroidales; family F082; genus Sulfidibacterium. The sequence continues at coordinate 13,331 of CAZJUQ010000014.1, forward strand.
ACTTGAAGTTGTAAGTTATATCCTCGAAAAACTTCAAGGTACAACACCTGCCAAACCAAAAGAACCGCAAGGAAAAAAGTATGAGTAGTTTTAAAGCGCATATTTGATTTTTCAGTGAAAGCCGGAATTTTTTTCGGCTTTCACTGTTTTTAATAAATATTTAACTTTATACATATCTAAGTTAATAAATATTATCATGGCAAAACAAAAAAGCTATTTTAGAGACAAACTTACAACGGTTGACGAAAAGGGAAAACGCATATGGATATATCCGAAAAAGTTTACCGGAAAATTCTTTAACAAAAGAAAAACCGTAGCGGCAATTCTTTTGGCATTCCTGTATATCGGGCCTTTTATAAAAGTGCATGGCGATCCGCTGTTATTGTTTAACATTTTGGAGAGAAAGTTTATCATTTTCGGAATGATATTCTGGCCGCAGGATTTCAGCCTTATTGTTATTACTTTCATTACAATGATAGTATTTATTGTATTGTTTACGGTAATATTCGGGCGGCTCTTTTGCGGTTGGGTTTGTCCCCAAACAATTTTTATGGAATTTGTCTTCCGCAGAATAGAATATTGGATAGAGGGTGATGCCGCCGCACAACGCCGTTTGGCAAAACAACCGATGAATTTTGAGAAATTCAGGAAAAAAACATTAAAGCATATTATTTTTTATTTGATATCATTTATTACGGCAAATACTTTTTTGGCTTACATTATCGGTAAAGATCAACTGTTTAAGTATTACGGCGAAGGATTACAAGAGCATTTGGGCGGTTTTATAGGATTGTTGATTTTTTCGGGAGTGTTCTATTTTATTTTCGCCTTTTTCCGCGAGCAGGTTTGTACTATTGCCTGTCCTTACGGAAGGCTGCAGGGAGTGTTGATAGATCCCAGAACATTAATAGTGGCATACGATTATAAACGCGGCGAGCCACGTGCTCCACTGTCGAAAGCTGTGGAAGGCGAAAGCGGCGACTGTGTGGCTTGCGATGCATGTGTGGCGGTATGTCCCACGGGAATCGATATAAGAAACGGAACTCAACTCGAATGTATCAACTGTACGGCTTGTATCGATGCTTGCGATGCTACAATGGAAAAGGTGAACAAACCCAAAGGTTTGATTAGATACGACTCGGAAGAGGGCATAGAAAAAGGCGTACACCATATTTTTAACCCGCGTTCCATAGCTTATTCGGTAGTGTTGACACTTTTGCTTGTTTTTGTGGGATTTTTGTTTGCCATGCGCGGCGATTACGAAGCTACGATTTTAAGGGTGAGAGGAAGCCTCTATCAAGAGTACAACAAAGACAGCTTGAGCAATATTTACAATTACAATATTGTTAACAAATCGCGTCACCCAATTTCCGTTGAGATGAAAATGGAGCAGCCGGCGGGCAGAATAAAATACATAGGCGATAAACTTACTGTTCCCAAAGGTGAAGTGGGTAAGGGAACTTTTATGGTTATTTTGCCAAAAAGTTCGTTGCACAGCTCGAATACACCCATTGTTATCGGATTGTACCATAACGGAAAACGTGTTGAAGGGTATAAAAGTACCTTTGTGGGACCCAACACGCTGGACAAAAAATAACGGATACAGGGATAAATAGTTTGTCAGTCGTAAAGGGTGTGTGTGCTGATAACCCCTATTACAGTTCGATTGTTAACGGTACTCTTGTTTTTATAAAATTCGGCAATATTATCTTTTAATAAAATTAAAATAAACTTGACAGATGAAAATAAAGTGGAATTGGGGTACGGGCATCACTGTTTTTATAATACTCTTTATGAGTTTTATTTTGTACATGGTTTATCTCACAACGCAAAATCCCGTTGATTTGGTCGAAAAAGATTATTACCCCAAGGGTTTGGTTTATCAGGAACGTATCGAAGAGATAAAAAACGGTAACCTCTTAAAGGACAGCTTTCTGATAGAACAAACCGTAAAAGAGGTCGTAATAAGGCTGCCCGGAATTGACAATCCCGATACAAGCAATATTACCCTTTTCAGACCCTCTGACAAAAAACTTGATATCAGCAGCGAAATTGTTGAAGACGACTCGAATACCGTGCGTTTCAGCTCTTCTGAATTCCGTAAAGGAAAATATATTGTCAAAGTTTTTTGGCAAAAGGACGGTAAAGGTTACTATATGGAAAAAGTTTTTTTCTTTAAATAATATATGATGTTTGTATATACCGCTTTTCTAATAGGTTTGATTGGCAGTTTGCACTGCATAGGAATGTGCGGACCTATTGCCATAGCACTTCCGCTCGGAAATAAAAGTTGGATGCATAGGGTTGCCGGGGGTATTACTTACAATTTGGGGAGAATTATCACCTATGCATTGCTCGGTGCGATATTCGGACTGTTGGGGCAAGGCATCGAAATGGCAGGATTACAACGCTGGGCTTCCATAGTAATAGGAATAGCCATGGTGTTGTCGGTTTTTTTCCCCATGCTTTTCAAAGGAAAAGCAAAGGTGGAGGAATTTCTTTTCGGATATGCGGGACGCCTGATTAGCAAATTCAGAAAACTTTTTACAATAAACTCGCTACCCTCACTTTTTTTGATAGGATTGTTAAACGGATTGTTGCCTTGCGGCCTGGTTTATGTCGCCATAGCCGGTGCTCTCAATACCAACGAAATATTTAACGGTATTTTGTTTATGGTTGTTTTCGGTTTGGGAACACTGCCGGTTATGCTTGCAATCCCGCTCCTTGGAAACCTTATAGGTTCGGGAATAAGAAAACGGTACAACCATGTATTGTCAACAATTGTCGTTTTAATAGGATTGCTGTTTATCTTGCGTGGAATGTCGTTGGGAATACCCTATTTGAGTCCGCCTCAGAAAATGTTGAAACCACATAAAAAGATGATGATGCACAAAGGCAATAAACAGCAGGATAAAACTACTGAAATGAATGGAAATTGATTAACTTTGCCGGTGTTTTATAAAATTAAAAAACTTAATAAATACCGCAAACCCTTATCTTAATATAATGATGTTTAGTGCTTTTTAATTAAGATGTTAATGGTTGACGGAATTTCCCTGAAGGATATTTATCATACAACTAAAATATTAAAAAAAATGAAAAAATTAGGATTAATTATTGTTTTGTCGGGATTAATGCTTATTGCAGGCAAAACGTTCGGCTATTTTAATGTTACCGGTTTGGCGTCGGGTTCGACGGTATATACCACCGGCGACCAGGCAGAAGCCAAGTTCCCCGAAGGGGCGAAAATTTACAAAGAAAAATGTGTGGCTTGTCATCAGGTAACCGGAATGGGAGTGCCGGGTGCATTTCCTCCTCTCAAAGGTTCCGATTATTTGAAAGCCGATAAAAAACGTGCCGTGGCACAAGTTCTTAACGGTTCAACCGATCCCATTACCGTAAACGGTGTAAAATACACTATTCCAATGCCTCATCAGGTTGATACCCACGAAGAGGCCGTTGCCGTGATAAATTATGTTTTGAATGCTTGGGGGAACAATTACGGTACAATTTCGTTGGACGAAGTAAAAGATATTAAAATTATTAGGGAATAGCACTCCTGTTAAGATTTGATATAAAAAAAGCCTTCATTTCCGAAGGCTTTTTTTGTTTGCTCTTTTTTGGTCAATTAGCGGATTATCATTGCTTTTTTGACGGTGGATGAAGTTTCCGTTTGCAATTTGTAATAATATATTCCCGCTTTGAGGTTTGAAGCATTCCAAACAATACTGTGTTTTCCTGCGGTATAATACTTGTTTGTTAAAACGTCAACGGTTTTGCCCGTAAGGTCGAAAACAGAAATTACAACATTTTGAGCTTTTGCAATGTTAAATTCTATTTTTGAGAAATTGTTAAACGGGTTCGGTTGATTTTGCGAAAGAAAAACCTCTTTTTTGTTATTAACTATACCCGTTGTGTGGCGGTTGGCGGCACCCGGAGTGAAATCGGGCATAAAGTACCATGTGGCACTGCCGTCGGGATAGCGTCCGTACGATGTGTCGGTTACTTGTGCCCCAAAGGTTAGCGTATCCACAACATTTTTGTCGGGATCCCACAAGCCTATTTGCTCACCCGAACTGCTGAGTTTGAAATGAAGACACATTACACTGACGTCCTCGGCTTTGTTTGCATAAAAAATAATGTAACCGCCTGCGGGAACGGTTACCGAATCGGGATAGGTGGAGGGAATTTCACACCACGACGATGTATCGGCCAAATCGTCCGACATAAAGTATCCTCCCAACATAATATCCTCATTACCTGCATTGTAAATTTCAATCCAGTCGGCGTAATCGTTCAAAAGACCGGGAAATGCAGCATCGTTGCTTGCCATGAATTCGTTGATGTACAACTGGGCTTGAACCCTGTTTACAGTTATAAACGTCAGGAATATAACCGTTAACATACTTAATAAAATGTAGCTTTTTTTCATAATTCTATCTTTTTTGTTTAACATTTGAAATTCAATTGGTAAAATTATGTAAAAATTGAATGTGCTATATTTCCTTACGGTTATTTTTTTAGGGTTTGTAGTGTAATTGTAGAGGAGTAAACAGGCGATACCGGGGAAGGAGATTTTTTTTAAACGCCAAGTATGATATATGTTAACGGTATTTTCCGGGCGGTTAAGGCGGGAAGGTAAGATATGAAAATCCGTTTTAAAACCGGACGCAGGATAAAACCGCCCTCCGTCCGGTTTTAACGGGATGCTTATATACTAACGTTTGCGTTTATATTCGTAATCTTTGCGCTCGAGTTCATACTGCTTTTTAACAACCTTTTTAAACTCGTTTAACAATCCGGTTACCACTCCGGTAATTTCTTTACCCTCTTTTACCAAAAGCACCTTTTTGCTTTTCATGTTTATGGATGCACTTACTTTGTAAACGCTCGACGAATAATCGAAAATTATTTCAAGGGTTAAATCCTTATCGTATTTTTTGAATAATTCTTTGAAATATTCGCTTTTCTCATTGCAAATTGATTCTACATCATTGCGGTATTCTTCTTCAACCTCTTTAAGATTTTTCAGTATTACGTTAATCATAATTTTATTTTTTTGTTGTTAATTATTTTTTTTAATTTACGCTTTGAATACACCAAACAAGGTTCCAAACCGCAACTTGCGACAAAATGGCATATATGTTTTAATGGAATTTTATTGTCAAAACACTTGTTGCAATGCTGTTCCGCCTATTCATGCGCAAGTTTTTCAAAAAGCCCCATTTCAACAGGGTTCACGGAACTTTTGTACAAAGTTAGCGATTTTATATGCACTACCGACGTGTCCCTCTTCCATACGTAACATTTTAGTATTGTTGACGGAGCAATTTTCCCTAAACTTTGAATACGCTTTGCACTGTGTACGGTATAGCAACCGCTATTGTTTTTGCAGTAGAAATCCTTAAATTTTTTTCCCGACCAGAAAAACGCTTTCCCCTTATTGTTGCGCATATCAAATACAAGTAAGACTTTACCGGGCGCTGTGGTGTCGCAAACGGTTACTGATACGTTTAAAACGTCGTTGCGGTTTAACAACAATGTATCGAGCATGACTTCAATTCCGGGTGAATATTTCCCGTTCCGGTTCATGGTATAAAACCCCTTCTTATTGCTGTTGTTAAATGTGATTGAAGCTATTTTTTTTCGCGTTTTTGATACCGGTTTGCCGTATTTGTCTTTGTTGAGAACTAAATAGAGCGAGTTAAACCACTCTCTCTCTTTTTCGATGTACGGAAACATATCTTTTAATGTTTCGATAATAAATACGGGTGGATAGTCGGCGGCACCGTATATTATTCTGTCGGGTTTTACATTACATAACCAACTGTTAAGACTATCGTACCCCACACCTTTCTTCATGTTGAAATAGTTAATATCAACCCCGTATTTTTTTAAATAATAATCGAACATACGTGTATCCGGCGATTGCAAAACAACGGCGGTTTTCAATCCTTTTCCCTTGTTGATATCGGTTTTGATATTTGCCGGAATTTGATCAAATCCCTGGTGATACATGGTGAAATAGTGATTGCGGCCGTAAACCAGAACCGAAATGCCGCTTACCATTATTATCAACACTCCCGTTATGTTTAATTTCAGGTTAAGTTTTTTTATAAACGAGAAAAACACCATTGTAATAAAAGGGAAAACAAAATAGAGTGTAGAATATTGAAGTACCGGATTTCTTAATACGGAGTAAAAATATGCCGTTAAAAAAGTAATAAAGAACCATGCCGTTGCTATTATTCTGAATGTCACCTCTTTTTTCCCTTTGTTAAAGTATCTTGCCGAAAGGTATATTGTAATAACCAAAACTATAGACAAAAAGCCGTAATTGAATTGAAAAACATATTTGGTGAAGTTTATCAAAAACTGTGGAGATGGAGCTTTGAGCCAGCCTCCTATATCTCCCCGTTGCAATTGAGCGGCAAAAATGGGAATGTGCGGTGCATATAGTATTCCGGTAATAATCCACGCCTTGAGGTAACCCTGTAATTTTCGCCCTTTTACAAAAAGCAGTCCGGTAAAAAATTGCAAAATGGCAAAAAAGAGAGTAAATGCGTGAATGTATATGTTTACCGCTGTTGCCAAAATAAAGTACAGGTATATTTTTTTTGATGTTTTTTCATCAAAAACAATTTTTGTCCAGTACCAAACGCTGAGTAAAGTAAAAAACATTCCTGCGCTGTAAGGACGTGCCAATTGCGAATAAAAAACCGTGTATTGTATAACCGACATAAAGGCGGCGGTAAACAGTCCTGTTGTCTCGTTAAACCAGCGTGCCGCAATTTTATAGACCAACCATATTGATAATATACCGGATAAAATGAAAGGTAGTTTTAGCAAAGGCTCGCTGACACCGGTAATTTTAACAAGATAGTACAAAAAAACCTGAACCCCGGCAGGGTGGCTGTCGTTCAGTTTTACCCCGTATAATATCAGGTCGTGAAAATTTTTATATTGCGTTCTGAATATTGCACTGAATTCGTCGTGCATAAACGGCAGATGCCAAAAATCCCACAAACGCAATATCGCAGCCGCAATAACTATAATAAGCAGTAAACCTGATTGAACTTTATTATTGTTAGTGTTTTTAAACAATATTTAAACGTTTATAATCAAAGTGCCGATATTTTCTCCTTCCAAAACTTTCAATAGATTGCCTTTGACGTTCATGTCGAAAACATATATTGGCATATTGTTCTCTTTACACAAAGTAAAAGCAGTCATATCCATTATTTTAAGTTTTTTTTCGTAAGCTTCGTCAAAACTCAATTTGTCGAATTTAACGGCGTCGGGGTCTTTTTCGGGGTCGGCGGTATATACTCCGTCAACGCGGGTTCCTTTCAGCAAGATTTCGGCACCGGTTTCCACCGCTCTAAGAGCCGAGGCAGAGTCGGTGGTGAAAAAGGGATTTCCCGTGCCGCCTGCTATTATTGTCACGTAACCTTGCTCAAGGTATTCGTTGGCTTTTCTTCCGCTTGTGCTTTCGGCAACAGGGTCGATAGGTAAACCCGACAACAGTTTTGCTTTTACACCCTGTTTTTCCAGTTCGGCTTGTAGTGCCATTGAATTTATTACGGTGGCAAGCATGCCCATGTAATCGCCTTGAACCCTGTCGAAACCTTTTGCCGCTCCCTGCAAACCCCTGAAGATATTGCCTCCGCCTATTACTATGGCAAGCTTTACCCCTTTGGTTGTTGCATCTTTTATCTCTTCGCAATAACGGGTAAGGGTTTCGGGATTAATACCGTATGCCTGATTACCCATTAGCGCCTCACCGCTCAATTTCAATAATACCTTTTTATATTTCATCTGTTTAAAATTTTTCCAAAATTATCAAAATTTCCTCAAACGTTTGAAAAGCGCAAATAATAATATTAGGTTTAAAAACTTTAAAACATTCATTTAGTTTACGTTTTCTTAACATCAATAAATTTCAGGTAGGAATATTGGTTGTATCTTTGCAGCGGAAATTTTATTAAAAACCTGAAACAAATCCGGATTATCCATGAGTTACATAAAATTCGATAAAACGAAACTGATTAATCTTAATTACTCGTTGAGCAGGGAAAAACTGCGGACAAACCGTGCAGGAAGTTATGCCAGTTCTACAATTATTAACTGCAACACCAGAAAATATCACGGTTTGCTTGTGGTTCCGCAACCTTTAATCGACGACCAAAACCATGTTTTGTTATCCGATATCGACGAAAATATTATCAACAACAACTTTGTTTTTCATCTCGGTTCGCGGATGTACCCCAATGGTGTTGTTGACCCCAAGGGGCATAAATACCTTCGCGATTATCAAGCCGACCCCAATCCCAAATTGATTTACAGGCTCGGCGATATCGAACTGGTAAAAGAGCTGATTTTTGCCCGTAACGAAGACCTTATACTCATAAAATACCATTTGCAAAAGTCGGATAACGAGATAACACTACAAGTGCGTCCCTTTTTGGCATATCGCAATGTCCATTCGCTTTCGAAAGCAAATACTTGGGTTGATACCAAATATAAACCCGTAAAAAACGGTGCTGCATGGCAAATGTATAAGGGTTATGCAAGAATTTTTATGCAATTTTCAAAAAAACCGCAATATGTTCATGTGCCCGATTGGTACTACAATGTTGAATACATACGTGAAAAGGAGAGGGGATACGACTATCGTGAAGACCTTTTTACTCCGGGATATTTCGAACTGACGATGAAAGAGGGCGATACCGTTGTTGTTTCGGCAGGGCTTAAAGAGAAGACCCCGGCACAGTTCAAAAGACGGTTTGATTCCGAAGTAAAAAAACGTGTTCCGCGCGACAGTTACGAACATTGCCTCATAAATGCAGCCGAAGAGTTTGTTATACGGCGCGATAACAAAACCGAAATTGTTGCAGGCTATCCCTGGTTTGGCAGGTGGGGTCGCGACACCTTTATCGCCTTGCCGGGGCTGACGCTTACGCGTAACGATAAGAAAACATTCCACGATGTGCTTCGCACAATGATAAGCGAATTGAAAAACGGGCTGTTCCCCAACCTCGGACACGGAAAAGAGGCTGCCTATAACTCTGCCGACACATCTTTGTGGTTTGTTTGGGCTTTGCAACAATATACCTTGATGCAGGGAGGAAAGAGTGCTGTTTGGCAAAAATACGGAAAAACGGTAAAAAGCGTATTGAATCATTACCGCAAAGGTACCATGCACAATATTGCCATGCACGACAACGGTCTGGTGTGGAGTGGTGTTCACGGTGTCCCCGTTACTTGGATGGATGCCGTTGTGGAAGGTAAACCCGTTACTCCGAGGACAGGTTTTGCCGTGGAGATTAACGCTTTATGGTACAATGCCGTAAAATTTGCACTGGAAACAGCAGCATCTGCCGGTGATACCGCTTTTGTGAAAAAATGGGAAAAGATGCCGGCAATAATAGAACGCTCGTTTACAAGCATGTTCTGGAACGCCGAATTGCAATACCTTGCCGATTATGTAACTTATGATTATAAAAATTTCGATGTTCGTCCGAACATGATTATCGCCGCTTCGGTACCCTTTTCACCTCTTTCCGAAGAGATGAAAGCCGCTGTTGTGGCAAAAGTGAAAAACGATTTGCTTACTCCGCGGGGACTAAGGAGTTTGTCGCCTAAAAATCCTGCCTACAAAGGTGTGTATTGCGGAAATCAGGTTGAACGCGACCTTGCATATCATCAGGGTACGGTGTGGCCGTGGCTCTTGGGACACTTCTCCGAGGCATTGATAAGAATTTTCGGCGACAAAGGTAAAGAACAGGTTTCCGAAATGTATCACGGTTTTGAAGTGGTGATGACAGAAGCGGGTATAGGCACCGTTTCGGAAATATACGACGGTGACCCCCCGCACGAAGCACGCGGCGCTGTTTCGCAGGCTTGGAGCGTTGCCGAACTGTTGAGAATGAAATGGATGACTGAAAATTTATAATGCAAATGTGTACTAACAAGAATAACTGTAAATTATGAGAGTATTAATGTTCGGTTGGGAATTTCCGCCGCATATCACCGGCGGATTGGGTACGGCTTGTTACGGACTTACCAAAGGCCTTGCAAAACACAATGTCGATGTGATTTTTGTGGTTCCCAAAGCTTACGGCGACGAAGATACCGAAGTGGTTAAAATCCGGAATGCAAGTGAAATACCTTTTGAGTTGACCGACGAAGAACACAAAGAGTATTGGGAACGGATAAAATACATGGAAGTGGGCTCTTCCATTATTCCCTACGTTTCGCCCGTCGAATTTTCACATGTTTACGAAGAAAACAAAAAAACCGGCGAATCGTTTACAAGCCGTGTTTTTTCGAAAAAATACGAGTTTAGCGGGAAGTACGGCAAAAACCTTATGGAAGAGGTGGCACGCTATGCCCTCATTGCCTCAACCATTGCTCTAAAAGAGGATTTTGACGTAATACATGCCCACGATTGGCTTACCTATCCTGCCGGAATTGCCGCAAAAAACAGTTCAGGGAAAAAATTGGTGGTACATATGCATGCCACCGAGTTTGACCGTACAGGCGGTAATGTTAACCAACAGGTTTATGATATTGAACGCGAAGGTATGATGGCAGCTGATATCGTTATTACCGTCAGCAATCTTACACGTAACATCGTTGTCGAAAAATACGGTATCGACCCTTCAAAAGTAATAACCGTTTACAATGCCGTTGAGCATAACGGAACGGTTAACAGGGAAAAATACAAAAAGCCTTTTAACGAAAAACTGGTTACTTTTCTCGGAAGAATAACCTTTCAAAAGGGTCCCGAATATTTTGTGGAAGCAGCCTACAAAGTATTACAAAAAGACCCCGGCGTCCGTTTCGTTATGGGAGGGTCGGGTGATATGTTACGGAAAATGATAAAGCGTGCGGCAGCATTGCGCATAAGCGACAAGTTTCACTTTACCGGATTTTTAAAAGGCGAAGACGTAAATCACATTTTTGCCATGAGTGATGTTTTTGTTATGCCTTCGGTATCGGAACCCTTCGGAATAGTCCCCCTCGAAGCAATGCGTTCAAGCGTGCCTGTTATAATATCGAAACAATCGGGAGTGGCAGAGGTATTGCACCATGCAATAAAAGTGGATTTTTGGGATATCGATGCCATGTCCGATGCCATTTACGGACTGTGTAATTACAAAGGTCTGTCGAAAATGTTTAAAAAATACGGTAAAAAAGAGGTTGAAAACCTCAAATGGGAAAATGCCGCATTACAAGTTAAATCAATTTATGAAAAATTAGTTTTATAACAATAATAAAATATGAGAACTATTTGCTTTTACTTTCAGGTTCATCAACCCTATCGTTTAAGAACTTACAGGTTTTTCGACATAGGTGAAAAACACGATTATTTCGACGATTACAACAACGGATTTATTATGCGCAAAGTGGCGGAAAAAAATTATCTCCCCATGAATGCTTTGTTGCTCGATTTGATAAATGAGTACGGAGATGCTTTCAAAGTTAGCTTTTCCGTTTCGGGGACAGCTCTCGACCAGTTTCAGCAGTATGCTCCCGAGGTTCTGGAGAGTTTCAAAAAACTTGCCGGAACAGGAAATGTGGAGTTCCTTGCCGAAACATATTCGCACTCTCTTTCGTCGTTAAAAAGTAAAGAAGAGTTTAAAAAACAGGTGGAGCGCCAATCGGCAAAAATTGAAGAACTCTTCGGACAAAAACCCACGACTTTCAGAAATACCGAACTTATATATTCCGACGAAATAGGGGCGATGGTTGCCGAAATGGGTTACAAGGTTATGCTTACCGAGGGAGCCAAACATATTCTCGGTTGGCGTAGTCCCAACTATATGTATGCAAATGCAATAAACCCCCGGCTGAAGCTGCTGTTGAAAAATTTCCAACTTAGCGACGACATTGCTTTCAGATTTTCGCAACAAAGCTGGGGCGAATGGCCCTTGACAACCGAGAAATTTGTGGACTGGTTAAATAATATTGATAAAAACGAAGAGACGGTAAACCTCTTTATGGACTACGAAACTTTCGGCGAACACCAATGGGCGGAAACCGGCATTTTCGATTTTATGAGGGCTTTGCCGGCAAGGGTGTTTTCGCATTCCGACTTCGGATTTGCTACACCTTCGGAACTCGGCGAAAAACTTCAACCCGTGGCTCCCATACATGTGGCTACACCTATTTCGTGGGCCGACGAAGAGCGCGACCTTACAGCATGGCTCGGTAACGAACTTCAAGACGAGGCTTTTGATAAACTTTATGCCCTCGAAGAAAAGGTGAAACATTGTTCAGACCCGCAAATTCATGCCGACTGGTTATATCTGCAAACTTCCGACCATTTCTATTATATGTGTACAAAATTCTTTGCCGACGGAGATGTGCACAAATACTTTAATCCTTACGGTACCCCTTACGACGCTTTTATCAACTATATGAACGTGCTTTCCGATTTTATTATCCGTGTAAATGAAAATACTACACTCGGTAAAAATAAAAACGAGAATGAGGAGATAAAAGAGATCCTTGACACCGCCGGAAAGTTGGCGGAACAAACAGGTGAACTGCTTAAAAAATCGGCGGAAAAAGCCGCCGGAAAACTTGAAAAAACTATTTCGAAATCAAAAAAACTTACCTTCGACGATATAAAAAACATGTCGGACAGCGCGGTAAAAAAACTTATTAAGGAGATTGATATAAAAGACCTTGCCATAGCAATGCAGGAGGCCGAAAAAGAGATTGAAGAAAAAGTTTTGAAGAACCTCGGCAAACGGGCAGCCAAACAGTACGGTGCCATATTGAACGAACTGAAAAAAGTGAAAAAATCGGACATTAATAAGTACCGTAATGTTCTTGAAAAGAAAATGAAAACACTGTTTAAGCGTTGAGTTAACTGATAATTCGGTGCCGTTTTGTTTTTTTTGCCCGTTCTATCCGGACATTGTATTCTTTTCTGAAAACATGAGTGCTGCTTTACCGTCAGTACTACCGGTTGACAAAAAATTTAATACGAAAAAACAGAGCGAAAAAGTTCGCTTGAATTTGAAGTAATGCCGGTTTTTATATAAACACTTAAACGGATAATTCTATTTAACGGCTCAACGCTTTTTGAAAATAATATATATTGATTGTATGTTGGGCAAATATGCCTCAAACCCTGACCGCGGTTGAAAAAATGGTATTTTTGCCGGCTTAATTTTGAAAAAAAGATAAAAAAATGATAAAACCTGATTTTGTATTTGAAGCAAGCTGGGAAATTTGTAATAAAATAGGCGGGATATACACTGTGCTGTCGTCAAAGGCGGCTGCCATGGAAAGTTTGTTGAACAATAATTATTTGCTCATAGGACCCGATGTGTGGAAAGAGACCGAAAAAAATCCCGATTTTTTGGAAGACCCGCAACTGTTTGGGAACTGGCCGCAACTTGCATTGCAAGAGGGACTTAAAATACGTACCGGAAGATGGAATATTCCTTCCAAACCGGCTGTTGTATTGATAGATTACACCTCGTTTTTTGCCGGAAAGGATAAAATTTTTGCACACTGGTGGGAAACCTATAAACTCGATTCGTTGACAGGTCAATGGGATTACATAGAACCCGCTATTTTCGGTTATGCCGCCGGCAAAACAATTGAAAACTTCTTTTTGAACTTTTTGGACGGCGATGCTAAAGCAATAGCACATTTTCACGAATGGATGACCGGCGCAGGAATATTGTATCTTAAAGAGCATGTTCCGCAGATTGGAACCGTTTTTACAACACATGCAACAGTGTTGGGACGTTCGATAGCCGGCAACGGATTGCCTTTGTATGGAAAACTTCAGGAATATAACCCCGAAATTACTGCTAAGAGATTCAGGGTGATAAGTAAAAATTCACTGGAAACCATGAGTGCCGCTCATGCCGACTCCTTTACAACGGTAAGCGAAATTACCGCTCTGGAGTGTGGTTACCTTTTGAAAAAGAAACCCGATACCATTACCATAAACGGTTTTACAAACGATATTGTTCCAAAGAAAGATTATGCTCAAAAAAGAAAAACCGCACGTGACAAGGCTTTGGAAATAGCTTCTAAACTTACCGGAACACTTTACGACGACGGCACACGTTTGATAATGACAGGCGGACGTTACGAATACAGGAACAAAGGTATCGACCTGTTTATCAAATCGCTCCATAAATTAAACAAGTTAAACGCCGAAGGTGGTACCCAACCGAGAACCGTGGCTTTTATTGCCGTGCCGGCAGGTCACGACGGTGTTTCACCTGTTTTCTCAAATAATGCCGTACCTGAGGGTATTTTCAAATTTGTTACCCATAAGTTACACAACCCTCAATACGACCCCATACTTAACGAAATAAAATCAAAAGGTTTTACAAACAGCAGCGACCAAAATGTACACATAATATTTCTGCCTGCTTATCTCAATACCGGCGACGGTGTTGCAGGACTCTCTTATTACGACTTTTTAACCGGTTTCGATTATTCCGTTTTCCCTTCGTATTACGAACCTTGGGGATATACCCCTATGGAATCGATAGCTTTGGGTATTCCCACCTTAACCACATCGGTGGCAGGATTCGGAAATTGGATACATAACAATTTTGAGGTAAAAAACAAAAGCGTTACGGTAATAAACAGAGGAGACGGAGAAGATGATGCGGCGGTGGAGCAAATTGTTTCGGCAATTACTGATTTTTTTAACTCCGGCGCTAAAGAAAAGGCAACCGCCGAAGCTTTTGAAATATTTGAAAACTTTTTATGGGACAAATTAATAGTAAACTATCAAAAATCATGGGATACGGCATTGCAGGAAGTATCCCGGCGTAAACCGGCGATAAAAATAAAATTGACACGTCCGGCGGTTTCAAAAATCGACGCCGTGGCAAACAAAGATTTTCCCGTCTGGAAAAAAATATTGGTGCAAAACCAACTTTCCGAAGAGTTGTTGCCTTTAAAAGAGTTGGCCTACAACCTGTGGTGGAGCTGGGATGCCGAAGCCGTTGAACTTTTCAAAAGCATTAAACCCGAAAAGTGGGATGAGTTTGAGCAAAATGCCGTATCACTTGTGGAAGATTTGTCGCTAAAAACAATTAACAAACTGAAAAATGACAAAGAGTTTCTCGTCCGCCTAAATTCGGTTTACAAACGTTTTAAGGAATATATGAAGGATGCCGGAAAAAACAACAAGGATTTGGTGGCATACTTCAGCATGGAATACGGATTACACAACAGTATTAAAATTTATTCCGGCGGTCTCGGTATTCTGGCGGGCGATTATTTAAAACAGGCAAGCGATTCGCATAAAAATATGATTGCTGTCGGTTTGTTGTACCGCTACGGCTATTTTATTCAAAAGCTTAGCCATTTCGGAGATCAGATAGCCGAATATCCGCCTCAAAAATTCACACGTCTTCCTTTAAAACCGGTCAGGGACAAAAAGGGTGAGTGGGTTAAAATCAGAATAGCACTTCCCGGCCGTTTTGTTACCGCAAAAGCATGGCAACTTGATGTGGGAAGAATACCGCTTTACCTGCTGGATACCGATATAGAGGAAAATAACCCCGAAGACAGACAAATTACGGCTCATTTGTACGGAGGCGACAGGGAACACCGCCTGAAACAGGAGATGTTGCTCGGATTGGGTGGTATCAGACTTATTGAAGCTATTGGTAAAAAACCGGCAATTTATCATAGCAACGAAGGACATTCGGCATTCATAGGTATAGAGAGGATACATAAACTCATGGATAAGTATCATCTTGATTTTGATGCAGCCAAAGAGTATGTAAGAGCAACGACGTTGTTCACAACACACACTCCCGTCCCCGCCGGTCACGATGTGTTCGAAGAACATTTGATACGTGCATACCTGTCGCATTTTTGCGATTATCTCCAAATAAGCTGGGATGAATTTATCGCCCTCGGACGTTTTAATCCGTACGATGCCGGTGAGAAATTCTCGATGAGTGTTCTGGCGACAAAACTTTCGCAAGAGGTAAACGGTGTAAGTAAAATCCACGGCAGAGTATCGCGGGAAATGTTTGCTCCGCTTTTCAAAGGATATTACCCCGAAGAGTTGCATATCGGTTACGTTACAAACGGAGTTCATTTTTATACATGGACGCACAAACAGTGGCAACACCTGTACAAAAAGACTTTCGGACAGATATTCGTTGAAAATCAGTCGGATAAAAGCGGATGGGAAAAAATTTACGACATCCCCGACAAAACCATATGGGAGCTGCGTCTGAACCGTAAAAGAGAGTTGATAAATTTTGTGAAAAAACGTTTGCAACACGACCTTACCGAGCGTCAAGAGAGTCCGAAAATAATTTTGGAATCGATGAAGTACCTCGACGAAGATGCGCTTATAGTGGGTTTTGCACGCAGGTTTGCCACATACAAAAGGGCTCATTTGCTGTTTGCCGATTTGGAAAGATTGAAAAATATTGTTAACAACAGCGGCAAACAGGTTATCTTTATCTTTGCGGGAAAAGCCCACCCGGCCGACAAAGCAGGACAAGACCTTATAAAACGCATTGTTGAAATTTCCAAAATGCCCGACTTTATAGGAAAGATAATATTTTTGGAGAACTACGATATGGTTTTGGGAAAAATGCTAACCGGCGGCGTTGATGTTTGGCTTAACACACCTACACGTCCGCTTGAGGCGTCGGGTACAAGCGGCGAAAAAGCGGTTATGAACGGAGTGGTTAACTTCAGTGTGTTAGACGGCTGGTGGGCCGAGGGATATACCCCCGGAGCCGGTTGGGCGGTCGACGAAACCCGTACTTACGAAAATCAACGCTTTCAAGACGAACTGGATGCCGAAATTATTTACAACACCTTTGAAAACGAAATAATTCCCGTCTATTTCGAAAAAGATAAAAATGCCGTCTCGAAAAAATGGGTGTCGCACATAAAAAAAACCATTGCCGAAATTGCACCGCACTTTACAATGCACAGAATGATAAACGATTATTATGCTAAATTTTATTCGTCACTTATCGAAAACAGCAAATCGTTTATGAAAAATGATTTTGAAAATGTCAAAATCCTTTCGCAATGGAAAAAAAAGGTTAGAGAGGCTTGGGATAACATAAGCGTGGAAACACTTATTGTGCCCGACGCCGATAAAGGGGCCATAGCATTCGGAAAAAATTTCGTCGCCGAAATTGTTCTTAATATTCCGGGATTGAACAGTGAAGATATAGGTGTCGAAATTTTAATGGGTAACAGGGTTAACGGTGATATCGACGAAATTGTATTCAAAAAGGAGCTTTCGCAAAAAAAAGCGCAAAAAGGAAAAGCCGCTTTCACATGTTCATTTCCCCTGACACATGCCGGTGTTTACGACTATTCGTTCAGAATATTTCCAAAACATCCGCTGCTGCGATATAAAATGGATTTCCCGTTGGTAAAATGGATTTGATGCGTATGGTATGCTAACGACGGTTGTGGGAAAATACAAAAACGGGAAAAATATTTGAAAGAGCACTTTTGAGCTCGTCAGGTAATGGCTGTATGCAAAATTTGTAACTGAAAGTCGCCGGTATGGAGGCGTTTCCTTGTTTTCTTATTTTATTAACCACTTGATACATCAGTGGTTTACGATATTATTGTAACGTCTCCTCCTATTTTTTGTAACAAAAGGTAATCTTTGCCGTTACGCTTGCAATCTTTTACCCGTTTTTGAAAATGGTAACATGTCATACGCCGGATTTCCAAAATATCACTCATTTCGTATGACGATATGTCAGGATATTTGCAAGAAAGATAAACAATTTCGAAAGCTTTTTTCAAAGGTATTTTGCAACGGTGAAAAACGGTATGGGCGGTGGGCGATATCTCTTTTTTGCATCGCGTACAGCGTCGTGTATATTTCTTTTTTCCTTTGCAGTAGTTGACATTGCTGCAATATGGACATATAAAACCGGAACCCCATTTTTGTGCATTTAAAAATTGCAAACAGGCTTCATCATCTTTAAACCGTTGTGAAAACCGGAATAATTCGTTTTTTATTTTCCCCTTTTCAATCAATTTTAACCTTTTTTAATTTGAAGGCATAAAAGTTGTTTGCATCAAGCCGTTATTTTTTAGCAACTTCGGTACAAAAATAAAAAAATAGTGATATTAAAGCGCTATACAAATTTTATTTATCTTTGCACCGCTTTTTTAAACACGTAAATTTAATTGTAGAAAATGAGAAAAATCGTAATTTTAACAGCATTGGTACTGAGTTTCGGCTTTATCGGTTGCAGCAATATCAAAGGAAATCAGGAAAAGAATAACATTAAGATTGAGAACGGTGACGGTCAGTCCGAAAATGATGACATTAAGCCCGAACATCTGACATACGATACTTTTTTGGAAAAGGTATGGAACTTTGAGAAACACCCCCGCGAGTGGGTTTACGAAGGCGAAGTGCCTTGTGTTATCGACTTTTATGCCGATTGGTGCGGGCCTTGTAAAAGAGTGGCTCCCATAATGGATGAAATGGCAAAAAAATACAAAGGAAAAATCAAGGTTTACAAAATAAACGTTGACAAGGAGCGTAAACTGGCTTCGGTATTCCAGGTAAGGAGTATTCCTTCGGTTTTGTTTTCGCCCATGAAAGGAAGACCCACAATGAGGGTGGGACTTTTGCCGCACGACACCTATGTGAAAATTATTGAAGAAGAACTTCTCGGTAACAAAACGGAAACAACAGAAAATAAATAAAAGTTTAACAATAAATTATCAATTAGAAGAAAATGGAACATTTAACAAAACAGACTTTTTTTGAAAAAGTTTTTAATTACGAACAAAATAAAGAGTGGAAATTCGAGGGTAAATTACCTTGTATTATCGACTTTTACGCCGATTGGTGTCAGCCTTGTAAAATTGTAGCACCCATTTTGGAAGAGTTGGCTGTTGAATTTGAGGGGAAAATAAATATCTACAAAGTTAACACCGAACAGGAGACAGAACTTGCCGCTGCTTTCGGTATCAGAAGCATTCCTTCCATGCTGTTTTGCCCCAAAGATGGACAGCCGCAAATGGCAGTGGGAGCTTTACCCAAAGAGACCTTGATTCAGGCTATTAACGACGTTCTTTTAAAAGAACAAAATCAAGAAGCCAAGTAAAACCGAATAATTTAAAATAAAGGCAATAAATCCTTACGGGTTTGTTGCCTTTTTTGTTATGACCAAATCTGATAACAAGCGCACATTTCTTTTTCCGACGGCATATTTGCCGCCCGTGGAATTTTTTGCAATACTTACCGCCAACAGGATATTGCTTGAAAAGGAGGAGACCTTTGTTAAACAAACTTACCGCAACCGCTGTTATATATATTCGGAAAAGGGAAAGGAGGCGCTTACGATTCCCCTGAAAAAACCCGCCGGTAATCATACAAAAACCACCGGAGTTGAAATGGTTAACAGCGACAAGTGGTATTTGCGCCACCGTCGGGCAATAGAAACGGCGTACAATTCGTCTCCCTTTTTTTTGTATTACAAAGACGATTTAATGCCTTTTTTCGACGGAAAACATAGTAGTCTGTTTGAATACAATTTGTCGCTGATAAATCTTATTTCCGAATTAATAGGTTTAAAGCCCGATATTTCATTTACTGACGTTTATATTAAAGAATACGACGGCCGTGTAACCGATTTAAGGATGAGGTTTTCGCCGAAAAAGCCTCCCGTATTGAAAACCTTTCCCGTTTATTATCAGGTGTTTTCCGACAAACACTCCTTTATACCCAATTTAAGCATTATAGATTTGCTTTTCAATATGGGTCCCGAAACAAAAAGCTATCTTGAGGAGTTGTGCAGAATAAACGGGTTTAATGAACCGTAAGGCGGTTTGTCTTATTTCCCCCTTCCCTGAATAACGATAATAATGGTGTAAATCATTATTTTGAAGTCCATTGCAAGAGACATGTTTTCGATATAAAGCAAGTCGTATTTAAGTCGTTCCACCATTTCGTCCACCGTTGAAGCATAGCCGAATTTAACCTGCCCCCAGGATGTAATTCCCGGTTTTACTTTAAGTAATAAGCGGTAATGTGGTGCCTTCTCTACAATTTGGTCAATATAGTATTGGCGTTCGGGGCGCGGTCCTACCAGCGACATATACCCTTTCAGGACAGTAAAAAATTGAGGTATCTCGTCGAGGCGCACTTTACGCAAAAACATTCCGAATTTGGTTATCCTCGGATCCTCTTCCGACGATAGTTGAGGACCGTCTTTTTCGGCGTCGGCAACCATAGATCTGAATTTGTACATTATAAATGGTTTCCCGTTTTTACCTATCCTCTCTTGTCCGAAAAGAATGGGCCCCGGCGATGATAATTTTACCCCTATGGCGGTTCCAATGTAAACCGGTGCCAAAATTATTATTGCAAATATTGAAACCGTTATGTCGATAATCCTTTTTAACGATTGTTGCCATGCAGGCATTAAATCGGGTGATATTTCGATAAGCGGCGTATGGAAAACCCCTTGAACTTTTACCGAACCGAAAATTATATCCTGCATCAACGGAATAACCTTGATAATAACGTTTGTGGTTTCAAGTTCGGTAATTATGCGTTGGATGGTATCTTTTTCGGAACGCTCAATGGCAATAATAACCTCCTCTATTTTGAGCTCTTTTATCAAACCGTTTAAATCTTTGTAACTACCCAGATGCGGAATGTATTTGGCTATTTTGAAATTTTTACGGTCGTGAACATTTACGAATCCCAAAAATTTGTTTCCCGATGAAATCTCTTCGTTTTTAATCTCTTCGTAAATATTCAAAGCGTTTTCGTTGCTTCCCACAATAACCGTGTTAAAGCCCCATTTGCCCGTGTGAATGTTTTTTACGGTTATAGATGTTAAAATCAGTCTGAAAGTATAGGTAATGGTGAAATGTAATATGAAAAGCACCAAAAATGATTGGTAGTACGATTTGTACGTAATAATTACATCATCGAGTATGAGTACGAAAAAAATGATTGTTACGCCGATTAATGTAATAATCATTGTTTGTCCGAGTTCTTTTAACCGCGATTTGCGGAAAATACGTCTGTAAGCACCAATCATAAGGTACAGCACCAGCCAGAACAGGGGGATTATTGTTATGCCGAGCCAAAATTTCTTGTCGTCGAATATTTGCTGGAAATGAGAAAAAATTTCCGGATCTTCGGTATGTTTTCTATATATGTAAAACAAGCCCCACGCAATTAGAGCCGCTAACCAGTCCAATACAAAATACTTCGTTACCTGTAATTTTTTATTCATCATTTGCTGTTCGACCTGTAAATAAGTTTAATGTTATCCAAATAAATATTTGTTTTTGTTTTGTCATGCCGTTTTTGTGCGGCAAAATATACTTTGTAATCCGTTGCCTTGGGGTATCCCGAAACCAGAGGCCCCAGATTTATGTAAATTTTGTTCCAACTGCTCGAATAGTTTAATGTTACCAAAGGCGATTTTATATATCTGTCGGGTTCGTTAATAAAAAGTCCGACGGTAACATAGTTGTCGGTTTTGAAGTTCAATTCCAATAATACCGGTTTCTCCTCCTTGGGCAGGTCGTAAGCGTTGAACGACATGGCTTCGAAATAGGGATTTTCGCCCGTTAAAGTGACAATGCCCGAATAGCGGGAGTAGTCCGATAACCATGCTTGGGGATTGTCGGCAGGTTGGGTACGGTTTATTGTTGTGTCGCTGTCGTCCGATTCTTTTATGGAAAGGCTCGGAGCCTCAAAATCTTCCATCCATGCAAAGGTCAGATTGTCGTAATATGTTGTTTTTATGTTTCCCAAATAGTGAATGCTGTCGGGATAAAATTCGAAATTTTCGTATATGACGGGCTTGTAAAAGGGGTAGGGTACGCGTGTGCTTGATATGCCGTTAAGTTTAATGCCGGGACGTATTTCAAGTTTGTGTTTGCCTTGTGCCAAAACGGGGAATAGTGCCGGCAATTCAAAAACCCCTATTTGTTGGTCGTCAACATAGACCCAAATGTCGGTTATCTCAGCCGAGGCTTCACCTTGATGCGAATATACCGTTTCGATATATACGGAATCGACTTTTAGGTATGCCGGAACGGTTTGTTCCCCTTCAAATTTGTAACACCCCGGAAACAGAATGATTGAAATTGAAAAAAGTAAAAACCACAACCGATATTTTTTTCCTTCTCTTACCAAATCCAAGTTTTTCGTTTATTTAACGGTTACTTAACATTCTTTATTGTTTTTGTTGAAAAAACGTCAAAGTGTCCAATTTATTTTTTCCAAAATCTGGTGGGCTACTTTCAAAGCATTATAACCGTCGGTTATACCTACTTTTACCGGTGTGTTGTTATTTATGGAATTCAAAAAGCTCCTCAACTCCTCTTCAATGGCATTTAGCGGTTCCACATCGGGTTTTTCGAAAATGAATTTTTTATCGTTGCCGTTACCGTTTTTTAATACCATTGTCAAGTCGTTATTATCCGATTTTTTAGCATCTTCAATTCTCACTATTTCCGTTTCTTTGTTTAAGAAATCCACGGTTATGTATGTGTTGTGTTGAAAAAAACGGGCTTTTCTGTAATTTTTCAACGAAACCCGGCTTGCCGTAAGGTTTGCCACCGTGCCATTGTCAAATTCAAGACGCGCATTTGCAATATCCGGTGTATCGCTGACAATATTTACCCCGCTTGCATGAACTTTTCTGACATTTGCATTAACTATGCTAAGCACAATATCGATATCGTGAATCATTAAATCGAGAACCACGGGGACATCGGTGCCGCGCGGATTGTATGTGCCCAATCTGTCGGCTTGAATAAACATAGGTTTGTCCAGGGTTTTGAGTGCGGTAAGAAACGCGGGGTTAAACCTCTCTACATGACCCACCTGAACTTTTACCCCGGCCTCTTCTGACAAGCTTATCAGATGTTCGGCCTCCTTTAAGGAAGATGCAATGGGTTTCTCGATGAAAATATGTTTTGATTTTTTTATGGCTTTTACGGCGCAATCGTAATGCGATATTGTCGGGGTAACTATATCTACAACGTCCGAGGCATCAACAAGCTCTTCAATATTTTCAAACCTGTGTACATTATACTCCTTTTTTATTTTTTCGGAACGTTCAATATCAGGATCGTAAAACCCGACAAGGTCGTAATCAGGAATGTTACCGATGCATTTAAGGTGAAATAAACCCAAATGTCCAACCCCCAACAAACCTATTTTTAACATAAGCTGTAATTTTCGGCAAAGGTAATAATTGTTTAATATTATTTTGCTTTAACATTTGATAATATATATTTTTCTTATATGTATCCGTCCCTGAATTTTTCTCTTTTGTTCAGCCTGTTAAACCTATCCTTCAGCATATTGTCGATGGTTAATAAATAAATCCGTAGCCTTGTTAAACGGCTATTATTCCGCCCCGGTTTTTACGTAATTCACTGAGTTTTTTCCGAAAATTAATATAAATACGCAAGATTGTAGTACATTTGTCGATTAATTTTTTTAAGGAAAATTATTGTAAAACAGAATTAAATCAAAGAGATATGGCACAAAAAATAACATCGAAACAAGCCATTGAGCTTGAAGATAAATACGGAGCACATAATTATCATCCTTTGCCGGTGGTTTTGTCAAAAGGAAAAGGAGCCAAAGTGTGGGATGCCGAAGGTAAAGAATATTTCGATTTTTTATCGGCATATTCGGCTGTTAATCAAGGCCATTGCCATCCCAAAATTGTGAATGCTTTGATAGAGCAGGCGCAAACGCTTACGCTTACTTCACGTGCTTTTTATAACGATGTTTTGGGAGTTTACGAAAAATATGTTACCGAATATTTCGGTTACGACAAGGTGTTGCCTATGAACTCGGGTGCCGAGGGAGACGAAACGGCATTGAAACTTTGTCGCAAATGGGCTTACACCAAAAAAGGGATAGCCGAAAACAAAGCCAAAATAATAGTTTGCAGCAACAATTTTCACGGACGTACAATTACTATAATTTCCATGTCAACCGACCCCGATGCCAAAAAAGATTTCGGTCCATACACTCCCGGTTTTATTACCATTCCATACAACGACATAGAGGCATTGGAAAAAGCCCTGGAAGATCCCGATGTTGCGGGATTTCTTGTGGAACCCATTCAGGGCGAAGCGGGTGTTATGGTTCCCGACGAAGGATACTTGAAAAAAGCTTACGATTTGTGCAAAGCTAAAAACGTGCTTTTTATTGCCGATGAAGTTCAAACGGGAATAGCGCGTACGGGAAAACTTTTGGCATGCGACCACGAAGGTGTGCGCCCCGACATTCTAATTCTCGGCAAAGCACTCTCGGGAGGTGTTTATCCCGTATCGGCGGTATTGGCCGATGATGATATTATGTTAACCATAAAACCGGGAGAACACGGCTCTACTTTCGGCGGCAATCCTTTGGCCGCAAAAGTTGCCATTGCCGCTCTCGAAGTGGTGAAAGAAGAAAAACTTGCAGAACGTGCCGAAAAACTGGGCGTTATTTTCCGCAACGCCATGAAAGAGATAAAATCGGACATGATAGAAACCGTAAGAGGAAAAGGACTTTTAAATGCAGTTGTTATAAAACCCAAAGACGGAAAAACCGCATGGGATGTGTGCGTGAAAATGTCCGAAAACGGTCTTTTGGCAAAGCCTACACACGACCATATTATCAGATTTGCACCGCCTTTGGTTATTTCCGAGGAGGAATTGATGCAGGCAATCGAAATTATTAAAAAATCCATTTTGTCTTTTTAAGCGGATTCCGTTTTACAACCCTTTTAATAATTAACCCCTAAATTATGAATATCAGTATAATAGGAAATTCGATAGCCGAATCGGCAACGCTTAAGTTAAACGAAACATTTACTCTTTTGAAGGCTAAAGGCGAATCGGTAATTCATCTCGGAGGCGGTGAACCCAAGAGCAAGGCTCCCGCAAGTGCCGTTGATGCGGCGACTGAATTTTTAAAAGGTGCAGAGGTGCGTTATTCGCCCGCCAGCGGTACCCTCGAAATGAAAAAGGCGGTGGTAAATTATATGAACGACTATTACGAACGCCAATTCGATACGGCAAATGTCGTTGTTTCGAGCGGGGCAAAACAAGCCTTGATGGTTGCCATGCAGACAATCCTCAATCCGGGTGATGAAATGTTATTCCCTGCACCATATTGGGTGAGTTACCCCGAAATGGTAAAGCTTACGGGAGCTGTTCCCGTGCCGTTTCGTCCCAAATCCGCTACCCTTATTCCGGCAATGGAGGATATCGAACCTTTGGTAAATGCTAAAACCAAAGGCATAATATTGAACAGCCCTAATAACCCTTCGGGAGTTCAATATCCTGAAAATTTTATTAAACGTATTGTGGATTTTGCCGAAAAAAATGGTATTTACTTGCTGATGGACGATATATATCACCGTCTTTTGTTTGACGGAAAACGGCATGTCAACGTATATGACTTTATTTCGAAACCCATTGAAGAGTCGAAAGTGATAGTTATCAACGGCGTGTCGAAAAGCTATGCCATGACAGGATTTCGTATAGGCTGGGCGGTTGCAGGCAAAACCCTTTGTAAGGTTATGGGAAATATTCAGGGACATCAAACCGCAGGACCTTCAATACTTTTGCAAAAAGCTGCTGCCGCTGCAATAAACGGCGACCAGTCGGATGTTGACAAATTGCGGGAAACTTTGCAGCACAATCGCAATGTGATGATTGAAAAGCTCGACATGATACCGGGGGTTAAATATACCAAGCCTGCAGGTACCTTTTACGTTTTTGCCGATTTCTCGAAGTACGAAAACGATTCGCAAAAATTATCGCACTTTTTGCTCGAAAAAGCACGAGTTTTAACAATGCCCGGTGTAGCTTTCGGTTTGGACGGATATTTGAGGCTTTCGTATTGCGGTTCCGTCAGCGACATTGTCGAAGGAATGGACCGTATTAAAGTTGCTCTTGAAAAATATCTGTAGTATTTAGCCTTTTGATGAGAATGCCCGAAAACTGATTAATCGGAATAGTTATTCTTGACAAAACACATTTTAAAAAAGTGTATTTCCGCACTAAAAAACCTTAACGCAGCCTCTTGTTACCGGGAGGCTTTTTTTGTTATATTTGCTTTTATTTTAACTGATAGATAGAGAAGTTGTTGATGAAAAAAACAGGGACATTCTTCCTTATTGTTTTATTGGGATTGATAAGTTTTTCGTGTTTAAAATCGAAACGGAAAGGAATACCCCCGAAGGTAAGACATGTATTGGAACTGTCGGGAATACACAAACAACAACTTCTTATGGCTCTTGAACCCTATTTTACGGCGGGCGATTCCGCCAAGCTTAACTCCTTGTACTGGCTTATTGAAAACATGGAAGCCAACTATTTTGTCTCTTATCACATAGAAGACAGTTTGGGCAACATCTACTCTTTCGATCCCTCAAAGTATGAAAACTATTTGCAGTTGAAACACCACCGCGACTCAATAGAGCAAAAAGTTGGAAACCTTGTTTACGAACCCGATACGTTTATTGTTGATTACGAATGCGTAACCAAAGATTTTTTGATAAACAATCTGGAATTGGCCTGCCGGAGTGTTAAAAAATATCCGTGGGCAAAAAATTATTCCGCGGAAACTTTTAACGAGTGGATTTTGCCTTACCGTTGTGCCAACGAAAAAATAGAACCCTTCAGAAAACATTTTTATAACAAATTCGGAAAAAGTATCGACACTGTACAATCGGAAAATCCTTTATTAATAGCCAAAATATTAAACGGTTTGATAAATTCCGAAATTGATTATTCGGATACCTATAATATTAGTGCAAATATTCAACCCGTTGACACTTTGGAAAAACGGGGGTGCGGAAATTTTTTCGACATTGCAGTGTACAAAGTCAAAGCGTTGCGTAGTTTCGGCATTGCCGCCGCCCTCGATTATGTCCCCTATTTTGCCGATACCAATTACGGTTGTGCTTGGGCAACGGCATTTGATAACGAAGGGGGCGAATATTACCTTTTTCCGCGTACAACCGTAAAAAATATTTTCAAGCCGGGCAGGATACCCAAAATGTACCGCAGAACCTTTAAAACCCTGGATAATAGCCTGAGAGCAATAAAAAACGTGAAAACAAATACCCCTCCCTTTCTCGGTCATTATGATTATTATGATATTACAAACAGCTTGGAGACCTTTGATGTATCAGTTGCAACCGACGACGACACCACAAGATTTGTTTATCTTGCAGTGTTTAACGACGGCGAATGGCATCCGGTAGATTGGGCTGAAACCGATTCGACCGGTGTTGCAACCTTTCATAAAATTACTCCGGGAACGGTTTATTTGCCCTTAAAAATGGTAAAAGCAAAACAATACCGCCTCGGTTTTCCTTTTTTGTTGGAGACAGGTGGAATGAAACATTTGTTAATTCCTGACTATAAACATCCGGTTACGGTTACGCTGACAAAAACAGCACCTTATACAAATCTTGCCATTGCCGGATATTACACCCTATACATTTGGGACGGTAATTGGAATGCGTTGTACCGGTTTGTTTGTACTTCGCCCGAACTTCTGTTGGATTTACCACAAAATGCACTCTTTCTTTTGGCAAACGACGATTTGGATTTCGATGAGCGGATTTTTATACCTGGTCCCGCCGGCGAACAAATTTTCAAATGATATTTGATAAATGCAGCATCAAACCGTTTTCGAGTATTACCAATAAACTGTTATTTTGCAAAAAGCGAAAACGTTTATCTCCGTTTTGTAATTTTATATATTCTCTTTTTTCTGATATCGGATAGTGTTTCCGTAATATTAACGTGTATTGGTTTTTGAAAACGGATATTCATTTCAAACCCATTTCAATTCTTTTGTTAATAAACAGCCTCAAACCAAACGGTTATAAAATTTGGCATATCAATTGTAAACTTATAGCACCATAAAATAGGAATTTGGTTTTGGTTTACTGCAGGCCGGGAATGTATTTTT
Source organism: uncultured Lentimicrobiaceae bacterium (assembly GCA_964549335.1). Classification (GTDB taxonomy): domain Bacteria; phylum Bacteroidota; class Bacteroidia; order Bacteroidales; family F082; genus Sulfidibacterium. The sequence continues at coordinate 41,313 of CAZJUQ010000014.1, forward strand.
TCGGTCTGTTTTTTTTATACGGTTTACTATATTTGCAAGTTAAAGGCAATTCGAGAAAAGACCTAATATTTCCAAATATTTGATAATTTAGGAAATATTTACATATCTTTGTAAAAAAGATTATCAAATGAAGAAAGTTGAGAAAGCACCGAACTGGAAAGATGAAAGTATATTAAATAAAGGTCTTAAATTATTCATTAATAATGAATACAAAAAAAATATTGACAAAATAAATGATGAATATCTATATTGGGACAAGGTGAAGTATATTAAAACACCAACCAATATCGATCCAAAACTTTTATGGAGTACGGTTAAGCTTAGCAGAAAAATTCATTCAAAAGAAATATCTTTTGGTAGTTATCAATTTCATTATAATCTAACAAATCATATACAAAAAGAATTACATAGCTTTGATTTAAACATAGGTGGGCAATTACAAGCAAAATCGATTATTCCCGAAGATGAAAAGAAAAGATACTTAATTAGTTCTATTATGGAAGAAGCCATTGCTTCAAGTCAAATAGAAGGGGCTGTAACAACAAGGGAAAAAGCAAAAGATATGCTCAGAATAAACAAAAAGCCTAGAACTAAATCTGAGCAAATGATTTTAAATAATTTTCTGACAATAAAGCATATTGTTGAGAATAAAAATGAAACTTTAACAAAGGAAACCTTATTTGAAATTCATAGATTAATAACACATCAAACATTAGATAATCAAGACGATGAAGGAAAATATCGAACTCATAATAAGATAAATGTTGTTGATGTTATTGATGGAGAGATTGTTCATTCACCACCCGACCATAAAAGTATTCCCGACTTGATGAATA
>CAZJUQ010000015.1:0-24572 GCA_964549335.1 uncultured Lentimicrobiaceae bacterium
TTTTCCAATGTCAAGGTTACTTGCTCTTGAACGTCGGGCCACTGCTCATTGTAAAGCGATGCGGGAGTATAGCACAGTGCGGGAATTAACCAGTCAACAACGGCAGGTCCTGCGGGAGTGGTTTCTCCTTCGGCATATACCGCTGCTACCGTATATGAATATGTTCCGTAAGCGGGTAACATATCGGTATAGGTGGTGTTGGTGGTATTTGCAATGGGTGTGCCGTTCCTGCGAATTAAGAAGTACTGGAACGTGGGGTCCATTGTGGGAGCGTATGTCCATGTAAGATCAACCTGTCCGGTAACCTGGTTTGTTAATGTAGCTTCGAGATCAGTACAGGGTGTCAAAGGATCACCTGCAATAATCATGGTTACGGGAACTGTGGTTTGCGATACGTTAGGATTAGCGGAATAGATAATATCTGCCGTATAAACGTCACCTGCTTGTGTGCCGCTGGCGTCGAAGTTTACACCTATTGTCATGGAACCGCCGTTTGCTGCAACATGACCGCTGTACTGGCTAAGGCTTAACCATTGTGCTCCGGCAGCGGGATTGAGGCATACGGAAAGTTTTTCTGAAATGGGTGAGTTGTTTTGCATTGCACTGCCGCTTCCTGTTGTGGTATTTACCCAGTAATAGGTGTTTGAGGATGCTGCGGCATGAACGGAAATCCAACCGTCGTGTGTAGTTATAACATCGGGAAGTTCAACGGTGAAGGCATAAATGGGATAGCTGCCGAGCAGAATTTCACCGGTATTTACACCTGCCACGTTGGCTGTGTAGGAAGCAAAACTTGCACCGGGGGTGCCGCCTGCTTGATAAAAATCAATGATAAAATCGCTTGTTGCAGGTACGGAAGGTAGAGCAACAAAATAGAATGTCACCTCTTTGAAGTCTCCGCTGGCGCTATACGATTGATAGCAAACATAACCAGAACCGTCGTCGCTGGTGTAAGCGTTGGTATAGTTAACGGCAGGATTACCGAATACCGCTCCGTCGGGGCAATCAACACGTGAGCCCATGGGTGTGGCGGGATTCTCAAGTAATACACCGTCTTGAGATAACGGAGTTGTTACACTCATGTCGGGTTTTGGAGGTAAAGTACCGTTACTTACAGCATTTGTAGTAGGATACTGGATGTTTGCCGACCAGTAAAGTCCGCCGCCACCTGCGTTTTGAATGCCTTGATAATCGGAAAGATACTCTTCGGGGTTCAATGTTTTGGTAAAGCTCAAGGGGCTTATTATCATAATAGGAGGTGTCAAGTTGAAATCCTGAACCAAGGTTTGTCCGGCATTAAGTGTTACCGATACCGAATCCTGGTTCATACCGTCCATATATGCATACATTTGATAGTCACCCGTAAGAATATTGGGGAACGAATAATATCCGCTTGCATCGGTGTAGGTGGTGCCGAGGTCAACAATACCTACGAGAGCGTTTTCCAAAGGCGAACCGTTGGCATATACATGACCTTCGATTGTACCTATGGCAATATATTCGAAATGGATGTTATCAACCATGGCAACATCACCACCCCTGTAATAATGGTAGTAATATTTGTTTGCGGTTTGAATTGCCAAATCGAAATTCGATCCTTGATATGGAGAGAGGTCGTATGTGTAAGTTGCCCAGTCGTCACTTTCGGGTGTCGAAGGTTGATGGTAAATATTACCGTCAACATCGGGAATGGGAGTACCGTTCACAGTAACCCTGAACCATGAATAGTTTTTATTGTAAGAATAGTTTTGCCTCATGTCGAATGACATAAAAATCATTCCCGTTTGTGCAGGGTCCGGATCAATTTCCATATTCATGGAGGCAATATGAGTAGGTGAATTGTTAAATGCCGCATCACCCGTATTGTATGGAGAATTCCATCCCGAATAGGTGTTTCCTTCCAATGAAGCACCGTAGGAAGAGCTGTTAGCAGCATAATCCTGAACACCTATGTTTGCGTTGCTTCCGGCTTCGGCTTGAATTTCAGCAGGAAAGCTGCCGCTTTCGAAATCGATGTCGAAGGGGAATGTGCTGATAGGTGTAGCTGCAGGAGGAGGTAAGGTACCGGTTATTTCCAGTACATAGTTTCCTGACGAACTGCCATAACCGTATACTTTTACGTACATAACATCACCTGCGGTAAAGGGAATTCCGGATATTTCCGATTTTGTGCCGCAAGCATCGTCGTTGTAGTATGCCCAAGTGGCATCACCGCAATCGTTCCAAACTTCAAGTTTGGTATCGAAATCGGAATTACACAACGATACTGTTACGGTCATGTTATCGGAACCGGTAAATGAGTACCACTCTTCTCCGTAGCTGGCAATGGAGCCCGATACTGCCGGGTCGTTGATATTGCCGTACGAATAGGCGGAAGCACAATCGTTGGTAACCGTTCTGCCACTTGAAGGTGGAGCAACAGGTACCAAAGCTGCTTTCTTTTGCTGTTCTAAAGCCTTGTGAAAGGCTGCTTCCTCAGGAGTCATGTGTTGATAGTCCTGAGCAAACATTACAGCAGCCGACATAAGCATAGCAAATGTCAACCAAAAAAACTTTGTAAAATTTCTCATAATGAATAGTATTAGTTAATAATAAATGGTTTCTTGTTATTAATTCACATAAAAATTTGTTTGCAATTTACACCTTGCACCATAAACGGGGACAAATATAAACAAATTTACCCTTACTCAACGGTGTAAAAATTTTTAAAATTTATTTAAAAAAGCCTAATTTCTAATGATTTTAAATAAGCTTTTTTTACGGTTAGTAATAATTTCGACAAAAAACAGACGGGAATGATACTTCGTAAGAGGAAGCAAGTCCATTTTAATAATATTATCTTTAATTCCGGAAAAGGTTTGATAAATTAAAGGAGTTCCGGTATTATCAAAGATTTTGACGGTGATGGAGGATTTTTTGATTAAGGTATCTTTAATATTGATAAATATGTAATCGGTAAAGGGGTTTGGGTACAGATTTATGTTTTTTGTAAGGTTATTATTGCCGGTATAGTTAACAGAAATGGTTTTGTTTTTATTTACATTCAAAGTAATGTCAGTAACGTCGGGATTTTGTGGCGACAGTGTGATTATTCCGGAATGCATGGATGAGTATCCTGCCATTTCGGCGTTAACAATATAATCGCCAAACGGTAAATTTTGAAATGTAAAATTGCCGTTTATACCGGTAAGAGTATATTTAAAAATTTTGTTCATACCTTTATTATATAGTAAAACAGTTACATTGGGGATTCCGTTTGTGCCGGGAATAATTGTTTGGTTTTCCGAAAACCAGTTGGTAAAATAGCCGCTACCGGCTTTAATTAAAGGTGAGTAAAGGAATTTTCCCGAGATAGAGCCAGTTCCCTGGGGAAGGAAATCCGTTTTTTTAAGGTGTAAATCCACATCGTAAGTATTGGAATACAGGGGTAGTATGTAGCTGTTTTGCCATAAACATCTATCTTTGTAATAGACCGGCATAAAATTGCCGCCGGCGTTTGTGTCGGGTACGGCATAAATAAAGTATTCGCCTTCCCTTAAATTATTAAATGAGAAAGAGCCGTCGGGTTGGAGCTTTGCGACGGTTGGATTTTTCGACGTGGTGTCGTTGTTTTTTACGGCCAGCAGTACCGCTTGCGAAAAGGGGGCATTATCACCCCAAACCATGCCGTTTAATTGCCACGTTTTCGAAATGGATAGTTTCAGTGTATCGGAAGTAAATCCGCATTTTGAAAAAACAAACAGGTATAGTTCGGTGTTTCCGTTTGTCATATCGTTTATACCGGGGTAATAGACGGTATTTAGTACGGTATCGTTTTCGAAACGGCCGTCGCCATTTGTTTGCCAAACAACATTACTGAAATTTTGGGCGGATGCATTTACGAGGTTTAGCGAATCGTTTTCGGTTATAAGAGTATCGTTGCCGGCAAAGGCTTTGGGGTTGTCATAAACAAAAAGGGTTAAGCCGTCGGATATCCAATTTTCTTCCATGGTTTTCACCCATAGGGTAAGTAATACTTTTTTGTTTTCGATATCTTGCTCTCCGGGGAAATATTCCGGATGCAAAACATTATTTTGGATAAAAGTACCGTCGCCGTTTGTGGTCCATTTTATCTCTTTATATGCAAAGGGAACGGTGCTTTCCGACAGTTGAATGCTATTTTGATATTTGCAAATTATTTGGTCGTTTCCCGCATAAGGATAAGGAAGGGCAAACGAGAAAGGGCTTTCGTGACCGGTATGTTGTCCGTTTGCGGTATTTGCCGAGTCGTATGCTGTGACAGCTATATTTTGTTCAAATCCTGTATTTACAAGTGCCGATGTATCGTTTCCGTTTGTTGTTTTGTTTTGGAATGAGTAACGGTTAAAATTTCCCCAATAAATATTGTATCCTTTTATGTCCTTTTCTTTGTTGTGCGTCCACGAGACAATAAGTTGACCGTCAATTATCTGTTTTTTGACAAGGAATGGGGGAGAAACCGGCGCAATGGTATCCGCTTGTTCAAGTAAAGGTTTGTATTTGCATAAGCCTAAGAGAGCGTTGTCGTTTTTATCCCAAATTAATTTGTCGATAACCGTATCCGGTTCATTGTTCCAGAAATTACCGGAAATATCAATGTCAAGGTTTGTTTCGTTAATCAACAGTTTCTCTTTCTCTTTTTCAGGAAACAGGTTATTGTTTGTAAATATGTTATTTCCTGTTTCCGAAAAATCTACGTCAACCGATTTTTGATGCGAGAAAGTGTTTTTTATGATAAGGTTATTGTCGGATACTCTGTTGACAATAATTCCGGATATGTTTTCATAAAAGCTGTTATACGAGATTCTGTTGGAGTTGACACCTCTTTCGAGGTAAACGGCAATATTGTTTTTCCAAAAAATGTTATTGGTAATATATGTTGAATCGTTTGATGTGAAAAGTGCATAACCTGCATTTCCTCCCACCGAAACAAAGATGTTTCCTTTCACGGTATTGTGTTCGATACCCGTTTCGCCGGCATTATCAATCCAAACGCCGTTATTTCCGTTTTTTATCAAATTCCCTTCAACTATATTATCAATCATAATTGCGCCCGCTTTGCGATAGAAATAGATATTATGATTTTCGTTTTGCAGGTAATTATTTTTAATAATTATGTTGGATGTTTTATGTAAAAAATCGGCGTTTAGTTCTATTCCCATATAGTTTTCAACAATATCGCAATTTTCGATTGTACAATTATGGCTGTTTATCAATTTTATACCGACTTGTTGTGTGTTGAAGATTTTTGTATTTTTAATTAAAATACTCTCGCTTCCGTTGATTTCTATTGCATTTTCGGCATCTTTAACAGAGGCGTTAATTATGAAGTTTGTATGTTCGGCGGTTTGGTCGCGATAAACGATTCCTTTCCAGCGCCAGACCAGATTGTCTTTTTGAGAGTTCGACATAAAAAAGACGGTGTCGGTATCCAAAGTGTCTTGAGACCCTACTTGTAAAGTGCCGTCAACATAAATTCCTCTGCTTTGAAGGACTTTAACCGTAACCCCGGGATTTATTTGTAGTTTTATATCTTTGGGAACTATCAGGTCTTGATAAATAACGTAAATGGTATCTCTACTCCAAACTCTGTCGTGTGTCAGTGTTCCGCCTACGTAAACGATTTGCGACGATATGTTGTGTGAAATAAAAAAGAGTGCTGCAACAACAGTTATTTTCAGCATCCGTTTCACGGGTGTTGTTTTTAATCTCTTTTTGTTGTTTTTTGCACCGCTCATTAATATAGTAACTGTATATTTGTAATTGTATTATTGAAGATAAAACACTAATCCCATTTTAAATCCCAAATTATCAGGATAAATGTTTTGCGGTAAGCCGGTTGTAACGGAGCGGAAATATTTTGTGTAAAACACTTCGCCTGACAAGTCAATGGCAGGGCTCACCTTGTATTTTATTCCTGTGCCGATAAATGTTGAAAACATGGGAGAGCCGAAAGTCAAATTGTCGAAGTCAACAGCCGCCTCATTAACAAAAGCGGTTCCTTTTTGGTACAGAGGAAATCCCACATTAGCCCCTAAACGTAGAAATAGAATTTTGCTTTTGGTTTTGTAAAAATCGTATGCAGCGGAGAAGTTAAATTCCAAATAACCTATACGGTTTATTCTGTCGTAAGCCGATTGAAAGGTTTGTAACGGTTGCCATACGGAGTCGGTAACGTAATACCAGGAAGTATCGGTTCCCGTTACCGTATAATATGCATCAATGGTGTCGGCAAGGTAATATCCGCCCTTGGTAACAGTGTGCGAATATGTAAATTTGTTGGCAAAGTGCGAAAGTTGCATTCCGGCGGAGAGTTCCCAATTTTTTTTAAGGTAAGAGACATTACCGCCGAGGTAGAAGCTACGGAACGAAAGGGGTTTGGTCTCTTGTGTAAATGAAAAATTTGTGAGCAATGGTGCAAAATAAATTGTAGTCGCCCAGCCCTTATCCCTGTTGTTTTGCATGCTGAAGTAATCGACGGGGAAATTTTTCGTTTTGCGGGGTTTGTTTTTATCCTTTTTTATTATGGTCACCGTGTCGGTAATTCTTAACGTATCTGTTTTTACAATGGTGTCGCGAACAATCAAAGTGTCTATAACAAGCAGTGTATCGGTATGCCGGAGGATTTCCGTAAACGGAATTTTTTTGTTTATCTGTTTGGGGGCTCCGGTATTTTTTTTCGAAACGTTTGATGTTTCAGGGGTGACGGTTTTTTCGTTTTCCCCCGTTTTATATATTACTATTTGATTTCCGATACGTTTGTATGTATTACCGCTGTTTTTTAATATTTCGTCGAGAATGGATGTGACGGTTTTGTTGTTGGCCGTATAAGTGATTTTTTTGTTGAGGGCTTGGTCGGAAGCGTCGTACGAAAAATTAAAGTTCGATTGATTTGAAAGTTTGATAATGGCGTCTGAAATTTTTTCGTTTTTTACCGAAAATCTTTTTACGGTAATGTTATTTGTTTGGGCGGAAGTGATTTTGAAAAAAAAGAGCAGCAGTAAAAAAAACGGAAGTGTCTTGACGACATAATGCGATTTTATGTTGTTTCCCGTACTTAATCCAAAATCTTTCATAAGGAAGACTGCCGTTAGTCTGATATTTTGCGGGCTAAATTACAAAAAGATTTTAATTTTCCGCTTTAATGGAAATAAATAATCAAGCCTGAAACAGGGTGAAAATTATTTGAAAATACGAATGTTTTTGTCTCTCATTTCGTAATTGAAACCGTAAATAACCGAGAGGGCGTCGAAGATGGATTTTGGAGTTTCATTAGTGAATTTTGCGGTAAGGTAAAGGTCTTGACAGGGAATTTCCGGTTTTATTTCAATGTTATAGGTTTTTTCCAGAGTTTTGAACACATCCGTTAATGGCACTTTTGTAAATTCAAGGTTGCCGGTTTGCCATGCCATAAAGTTATTGCCGGAAAACTTTCCTTTTGATATTAAGCCGGTTGTTTTGTTATAAACCGCCTTTTCGCCCGGCAGTAACAAAACCTGTTCGATAACCTTATCGTTTTTATCGACCGAATAGAACAGTATTTTACCCGATTTAAGGTAAACCGATATTTCGTTTTCGGAAGGATAATTTCTCAGGTTAAATACCGTACCGAGAACTTTAACCCTTGTGTTTCCCGCTTTAACGACGAAAGGTTTTTCAGGGTTGTGTGTTACATTGAACAATGCTTCCCCGGTAAAAACAACATCCCGTTCCGAGGTGTTAAATTCGGAAGGATAGTTGATTTTTGACGAGTAGCTTAAAAAAACCTTTGAATTGTCAGGCAAAACCAAAGGCGATTTTTGAATTTTAACCGATGAGTATTCTTTTGTGCCGGTTTTAACATTTTTATTCAACAGCAAAAAATACAAACCGAAAAGTAATAAAAACAGTGCGGCGATTTTCGGTAAAATATTAACGGCCGAAACGGTTATTGTCCGTTTTTGTTTTTGTTCCGATTGGACGAATTTTTCGGTATAATATATCCTGCGGTTCAAATCTTCCCATTGTTCGTCAATATCGGGAACAAAGTCTGTTTTGTGTGCTGCGGAATGTTCCCAAAGTAATTTGTAGTCGTCGAATTGAGATTTGTTTTGTTTTGAGAGCATAATACGTTCTAACTCCTTTTTTTCGGAAGGAGTACAATTACCCGTAAGGTAGCGGGTAATGAGCGTATTATTTGGTTTATTGTTCACTAATCTGTCTTTTTCTTTTTCCTATGACAATTAAAAACGGTTTTACCCTTAATCTTTTTTAAAATTTTTTTAAATAATGCAATATGTTTTGAAAACACAAAATTAATAAAAAGAGCTGAAAATTACAAATAATCTTTCAAGGCTTTGCGTAAAGTTTTCAATGCTTTTGTCATTTGTGTTTCAACGGTTTTAACGGAAACCGATAATTTTTTTGCAATTTCTTCGTATTTTAATCCTTCGAACCGGCTTAACTCAAAAATCCTCCTGCGTTTGTCGGGCAGGTTCAAAATAGCCCGTTTTATTAAGGTTTCCAGCTCCTCTTTTTCCATTTTTTGCTGAACATTTTCCTGTACGGGCTTTTCACCGTCCATTTTAAATTGCGAATATTTATCTTTTATTTTGTTACGGTTTATATAATTAAGCGATTCGTTTTTGGTTGCACTGTACAAATATGCTTTTAACGATTGGTTTATTTTAATTTCGTTACGCCGTATCCACAGTCTTAAAAATATTGTTTGGATAATTTCTTGGGAGTCTTCGGGACTTCCGGTGTACGACATGCAGTAATTGAATAACCGAGGATAGTAGAAACGGTAAATTTCTTCAAAAATTTTTTTGTTGCCCTCTTTCAACCTTCTGATTAATATTATTTCCTCGTTATTCATACTTTTTATCCAAATAGTACTTTAATATAGAACAATGCTATTTATAAAAAGGTTGCCGGCACATCACTTTTTGTGGTCATTTTTTTTAAGGTACAAAAATAGAAACTATTTTGCAGCGGATATTTAAGGGTATAAAAAAACCCGTTACGGTATTATTGGTAACGGGTTAATCATAAAAAAATAATTTTTTATTCCGGGTGAATGGCTTCTACAGGGCAAACCTCTGCACAAGCGCCACAATCTGTACATAAATCGGGGTCTATAACATAGATATCACCTTCGGAAATAGCTTCAACGGGGCATTCGTCAATGCAAGTCCCGCAAGCCGTACAATCATCTGAAATTTTATAAGCCATAGCTGTTTATTTTTAATAATTTGAGTTTGCAAATATATTAAGTAATGATATTAATACAACTTTTTTACACATATTTTTAAAAAATTTTAAAGCAACAGATATTAAAAAAAAAAGGGGAGAGGCGTTTTGAAAACAGAAAGCCGTTAAGGGCATTGCCGCTGTTTTCAATGGGGTATGAAACGGGTTCCCGAAATGGTTTATGTAATGTTTGTCAACCTTATTTTCTCTTTTTTTGCTTTTAATTCGGCTGCCTTTTTTGAGCTTAAAATCATACGAAATAAAATTTAGATTTGTTATAATTAAACACTAAAAGGATTGGGTGATTCGTGCACGGTTTTGTAACGTGCTGAGATAAAAACAGATACTTCCGTTATTAATATTTGTAAGTTTTTAATAATTAAGGTAAAAAAAATTGCATAAAACGTTTGCAGAAAAATATTTGAATTAATTTTGCAGCGATTAAAAAAGTATTTATATAATGACAACCAAAAAAGATAAAGTAGTTGAATTAAAGCAAGCGGTAGTACGTTTTGCGGGCGACTCGGGAGACGGTATGCAATTGACCGGTTCGCTTTTTTCCGATTCGACGGCCTTGGCGGGCAACGATTTTGCAACATTTCCCGATTATCCTTCGGAGATACGAGCCCCGCAAGGTACGGTATCGGGAGTTTCGGGTTTTCAAATCCATTTCGGACAGACAAATATTCATACCTCGGGTGACCTTGCCGATGTGTTGGTGGCAATGAATCCCGCTTCATTAAAAGCCAATTTGAAGTGGATAAAAAACGATGCCACGATAATTGTCGATACCGATTCTTTTACGCAAAAAAACCTTGAAAAAGCCGGTTTCACTTCTAATCCTCTTGAAGACGGTACTCTTGCAGGGCACCTTGTGATAGAAGCGCCTCTTTCGACACTTACGCGTGAAGCGGTAAAAGATTTGGACCTCGATAACAAAACGGCATTAAAATCGAAAAACATGTTTGCGTTGGGCATAATTTATTATATGTTCAACCGTGATTATACAAAGACATTCAAGTTTTTTGAAACAAAATTCAAAAAGAACCCGATTGTTGTAGAAGCCAACAAAAAGGTTTTGACGGCGGGATATCATTATGGCGAAACCGCCGAGGTGTTTTCCAAAACTTACCGTATTGAGAAGGCTAACCTCAATAAAGGAAGATACAGAAATGTTACCGGAAACCTTGCCACGGCATGGGGATTTCTTGCTGCTGCCGAACGTTCGGGACGTCACATATACCTTGGTTCCTATCCCATTACACCGGCTACCGATATTTTGCAAGAGATGACAAAGCATAAACAGTTTACGGTAATTGCCCAGCAAGCCGAAGATGAGATTGCTGGTATTGTTTCAACCATAGGTGGCAGTTTTGCGGGTGCTCTTGCCGTGACAACAACCTCAGGACCCGGATTGTCGTTGAAAAGCGAAGCCATAGGACTTGCGGTAATGACCGAACTTCCTATAGTTATCGTCGATGTTCAGCGCGGAGGTCCTTCCACCGGATTGCCCACCAAATCGGAACAATCGGATTTGATGCAAGCTTTATACGGGCGAAACGGAGAGGCTCCCGTTGTGGTTATGGCTGCCAAAAGTGCCAGCGACTGCTTTTATTCGGCATACGAAGCTTCCAAAATAGCCATGGAACACATGGTGCCGGTAATTTTATTAACCGACGGCTCGTTGGGTAACGGCTCCGAAGTGTTTAAAATACCTAAAGTTGCCGATTTGCCCGAAATTAAACCGCCTATTGTGGAAGCCAATGACCCCGATTACAAACCTTATAAAAGAGACCCCGAAAAACTGAGCCGCGGTTGGGCAATTCCCGGAACACCCGGATTACGTCACCGCCTCGGTGGACTCGAAAAGGAAAATATTACGGGTAACGTGTCGCACGACCCCGAAAATCACCAATTGATGACGAAACTCCGTCAGGAAAAAGTTGACAGGGTTGTTAATTACATTCCCGATTTGGAGGTTGAAGGCGAACAGGAAGGAGAGCTCCTGGTGGTAAGTTGGGGAAGCACTTACGGCGTAATGTTGACAGCTCTTGAAGAGTTGCGCGCCGAGGGCAAAAACGTCTCTTTGGCTCACTTTAAACATATTATGCCTTTGCCCTCAAACGTTAGAGAGGTCTTCTCGAAGTTTAAAAAAATAATTGTTTGCGAAATTAATATGGGGCAATTTGTCAACTATTTGCGTATGAATTTCCCCGAATTTAAATTTTATCAATACAACAAAGTTCAAGGTTTGCCATTTATGGTTGCCGAACTTAAAGAACAATTTGAAGCCCTGTTAAAAGAATAGAATTATGGAGAACAAAATAGAAACTCAAGAAATAGTCCTTACCAAAAAGGATTTTGAAAGCGATCAAATGGTAAAATGGTGCCCGGGTTGTGGTGACCATGCCATTTTAAAATCGGTTGAAGCTGTTTTTCCGGTTGTAGGTCAGAAACTGGGGCTCAAAAAGGAAGATTTTGTGGTTGTTTCGGGTATAGGATGTTCATCAAGGTTTCCTTATTATATGAACACATACGGAATACACGGCATCCACGGACGTCCGGCAGCCCTTGCCCTCGGCATAAAACTTACCAATCCGAAACTTAACGTTTGGATTATCAGTGGCGACGGCGACTCAATGGCTATAGGAGGAAACCACTTCATCCATTTTGTAAGAAGAAACCTCGACGCCACCTATCTTATGTTTAACAATAAGATTTACGGATTGACCAAAGGACAATATTCGCCTACTACCCCGAAAGGTCAAAAAACCAAAACCTCACCGCAAGGGACTTTCGAAACGCCTTTCAATCCCGGCGAGTTGGTTATCGGTGCCAGGGGAACCTTTTTTGCCCGTGCCCTTGATACAAACCCGCGTTTGATGCAGTCGGTATTTCTCGAAGCGGCACTGCACAAGGGGGCTTCCGTTGTTGAGATATTGCAAAACTGTGTTATTTTCAACAATAAAATTCATGCTCTCATTACAGGAAAAGATACCAAACACGACAATCAACTTATCCTCGAAGCCGGCAAACCTATGTTGTTCGGTAAAGAGAAAGAGAAAGGCATTATTCTGGAAGGTACACGCCTTAAAGTGGTAAAACTGGGCGAAAACGGAATTACCGAAAAAGATATTTTGGTTCACGACCCAACCACCGAAGATACAGGCATCCATATGATGCTTGCAAGTATGGCTCCTCCCGAGTTTCCGGCTGCTTTCGGTGTTATTCGCTCCGTTAAGTCGCCTACACTTGACGAGGAGGTGTGGAATTGCGTTGAACGCGAAAAAGAGACATCACCCTACAAAACCGTTGACGATTTGTTAAACAGCGGTAATACCTGGGAAATAGATTAAAACCAACGGTTTTAAAATGATATAAAAAAGCCTTCTTTTTCAGGAAGGCTTTTTTTGTGGTGTTATATGCATTAACCGTTAGAGTTTACCCTCTTGTCGCTGTTTTTCAAAAAAAGAATTCTTGCGGTTTTCCGTATCTGTTTATTCTATTATACTAACATTATCTTTTAAGATGCCCTTTTCGAAAACATCTCTAATTCGTAGCGGTGGTTCCAATAAAAGTGTTTTCAACCCCAACTCTTTGGCGGTATTTATGTTCTCTTTTTTGTCGTCAACAAACAGGGTGGTGCCGGGATTCATGTTGTGCTGATATAATACAAACTCGTAAATGTCGGGATTGGGTTTGCACATGTGCAGGTCAAACGAAAAATAGGCTTTGTTAAAAAGTTCGTCAAATTCGCGGTACCCGAAACGAAGTTGCAAATCGCGCACATATAAGTCGTAATGAATTTCGTTGCTATTGCTTAACAGAAATATGGAATAGTGTTTTTTTACCTCTTCAATTACTTTTATTCTTTCGGCCGGAATGTCGAACAAAAGGGCGTTCCATGCATCGTCAATCTGCTGGTCGGTGGCATCCAATTTTAAATAATCGCGCAATCTTGCACGGAATATCTCGGGAGTAAAAATTCCCCTTTCGAATTTTCTCACAATGTTCGTAACAAAATCCGGCTTTTCAAAAATTTCCGGATTTTCCACCCCCAATTTCCCGAATTCTTTAATCGTAAGTCCGGGGTCAATGTCAAGTATTACCCCTCCGAAATCAAAAATTATATTCTCTATGTTCATCTTTTTTTCAAATGTTTTTTTTGAATAAATATTATAATAAGCAAAAGTAAAAAAATATTGCAAGGGCACCCCTTTTTCTTTGTTCGCATCAAAACTTCATTTTGAGTATTCAGTTGAAATCGGTAAAATCAAAAAAGGGGGTTATCATCAATCTTTGAAAATGAAGTAAACGGCAAGAACCAGAAAAACAAAACCTATCAAGTGGTTAATTTTAAATGTTATGTTTTTAAACACTATAAGGCTGAAAGCGACAAATACCGTTAACGTAATCACTTCCTGAATTACCTTCAACTGAACCAAAGAGAAGGGTCCGCCGTTTTCTTTAAAACCTATTTTGTTTGCCGGAACCTGAAACATATATTCAAAGAGGGCTATACCCCAACTAATTAAAATTACCGTAATTAATCCCAATTTGTTAAACCATTTCCATTCGGCAAATTTAAGATGCCCGTACCACGCAATTGTCATGAATGTATTCGACAATATTAAAAGACCAATAGTTAATAACCCTTTCATCGGTTAAAATTTAAAATTCAATTAATTTCTTCGAATAGCAAAGGTAAATAAAACATGTAAGCAAAATAGATATGTTGTTAAAAACAGGTTGAAAAGCTCTTTTATTCTTTATTTTTAACATATTTTAAAACAACCGTTCCCTGTTTTCAGCGCTAAAACTTTGAAAAACAAAAAAATAAAGAGAGGTCTCTTGACAAAGGAGATTTATATCACTATCTTTGCGCACTTTTTGTGAGATTAATATTCAAATTAAAAAATAAAAGTAAAAATAAATGAAATTATCGCAGTTTAATTACGACCTGCCGAGGGAATTGATAGCCGATTACCCGCCTGAAAACAGGGATGAGGCAAGAATGATGGTTGTTCACCGTAAAGACCGGAAAATAGAGCACAAAACTTTCAAAGATATTATCGACTATTTTGAAGACGGTGATGTGTTTGTAATAAACAACACCAAAGTATTCCCCGCAAGATTATATGGCGAGAAGGAAAAAACCGGAGCTAAAATAGAGGTCTTTTTACTGCGCGAATTGAATAAAGAGAGCAGGTTGTGGGATGTTATGGTTGATCCCGCACGAAAAATCAGAATAGGGAACAAACTATATTTCGGTGAGAACGACGCTTTGGTTGCCGAGGTTATCGACAACACAACATCGCGCGGGCGTACCATCAGGTTTTTGTTTGACGGTCCTTACGAGGAGTTTAAAAAGACTTTGCAACAGTTGGGCGAAACTCCGTTGCCACGTATTATTCCGCGTCCCGTTGAACCGGAAGACGAAGAGCGTTTTCAAACCATCTATGCCAAACACGAAGGTGCCATTGCCGCTCCTACCGCGGGAATGCATTTTTCGCGGGAGCTTATGAAACGCCTCGAAATAAAAGGAGTTGAATTTGCCGAATTGACGCTCCACCCCGGTCTCGGTAACTTTAGAACCATAGAGGTTGAAGACCTGACAAAACATAAAGTTGATTCCGAGGAGATGATTATCAGCCCCGAAACGGCTAATATGATAAATAATGCTTGGGAAAACAAACATAAAGTTGTTGCCATAGGAACAACAAGCATGAAAGCTTTGGAAACCGCCGTGTCAATTACCGGTAAAGTTAAGCCGTACAAAGGGTGGACAAATAAATTTATCTTTCCACCCTACGAATTTAAAACGGCAAATGCAATGGTTACAAACTTTCACCTTCCCAAATCACCTATGCTTATGATGATTGCCGCATATTTGGGATACGAATATATGTGGGAGGTGTACAAAGAGGCTATTAAAGAAAAATACAAATTTTTTACTTACGGCGATGCAATGTTAATAATTTGATGCTGATTTTTTTATTAATATAAAAAATTAATATCATGAAAAAATTATTAATGATTATGGCCTTGGGTTTAAGCACTTTTGCTTTGTACTCCCAACAGCCCCGGTTATCGGCAAAAGAAAAAGCTCAAGCGGAAAAGAAAGCCGAAAAGTTAGCCGAAACTTATGAAAAAGAGGGATTTAAACCGTACAATTCGTCCGAAAGCCTGTACGACTTTTTATACGATTTCTTTAGATACACTTTCGCAAAAGACGATAGAGGGCATACTGTTTACATTATTCCTAAAAAACACAAAGGAAGCGGAAATACCGAAACCGAAGCCCTTGAGAGTGCTTTGCTAAAGGAAAAAAAACTTGCAGTTGCCCTTATTAACATGTATTTTCATAATTTTATTTCGTCGGAACCCATACTTTTGTCGGAAAAAAAAGAGAAGAAACTTACAAAAGCCGCCGATGATACCTGGAAATATTTTAAAAATAATCTCGACAAAATCAAATGTGTAAAAAAATATGTGCTGATTAAGGAGGAAAAGGGAAAATATCTGGCTCATGTTTATGCCGTTTTTGATAAAAAAGAGATTTTTGACCGGTATAGAAACAAGATAACGGACTACATGATAACAAAAAAGAAGTGGTCAAAAGAGAAAACCGAGAAATATCTTCCTGCCAAATGGTATGAGAGAATACCGTAGTTACAAAACCGGATTAACGACTAAATTTTTATTAACAGCATGATTTTTTCTCCCTTTTTACGGAGGGGATGCCGGTTTGTGTTTTTGGATTAACAAAGTCAACCGGGGGTTTCGGTTATTTACGTCCGAAATCGGCTGGAATTTCGCCCCACAGTTTGGTGTTCCACTTCAATATCTCAATATCGCTATAGTCGTTTTCATTCAACCACTTTAAGGCGTTGTGTACTGCTTTTAACAACTCTTTGTTTTTGTCGGACCAGTGTAATTTTGTATTTACCTGTTTCTTTCTTACCCACGATATTGCCGTATTCGAGTCGGAATAGACGGGCATTTTCAGGTTGTTCTTTTTCAACCATGCCAAAGCTAATACAATAGCTAAAAATTCGCCTATGTTAACCGTGCCCTCTTCATACGGTCCTCTTTTGAAAACCGGTGTTCCGGTATCAGTAAAAACGCCTTGAAATTCCAAAGGTCCGGGATTGCCTTTGCAGGCGGCATCCACCGACAGGCTGTAAAGCACCGGTTTTTCCTCGGTAGTCAGTTCGCTAAGTATTTTTTTTCCTTTTAGTTCTATTATCTCTTCGTACGATTTGCCGAAGGCTTGTTCTGCTTCCTCTTTTGTGGGGAAAGATTTATACCGGGCACCTTCGAATCCGTTTACCGCCTTTTTGCACTCCTCCCACGTTTCATATATTCCCGGCTTAAAACCCCGCCAAACCACATAGTATTTTTTTTTGGGCTTTTTTGACATGAAAAATATTTTTTTGATTTTACGGCGATTTATTTGAACGCTTGAATACCGGTTATGTCCAATCCCGTAATAAGAAGGTGAATGTCGTGAGTGCCCTCGTAAGTAATAACCGATTCAAGGTTCATCATGTGGCGCATTATGGGGAAATCGCCGGTTATACCCATTGCTCCCAGAATTTGTCTGCTTTCGCGAGCCGTTTTAAGTGCGGTTTCAACGTTGTTTCTTTTTGCCATTGATATTTGAGCCGGTGTGGCTTTGCCCTGGTTTTTCAGCACTCCGAGTCGCCAAACCAAAAGTTGCGCTTTGGTAATATCGGTAAGCATTTCGGCGAGTTTTTTTTGTTGCAGCTGGAATGATGCCACCGGTTTGTCGAACTGTTTACGTTGTTTGGCATAATTCAGTGCAGTATCGTAGCAGTCCATTGCCGCACCAAGGGCGCCCCACGCTATACCGTACCGGGCTGAATTCAAGCACATCAAAGGACCTTTCAGCCCTTTTACGTTTGGCAAAAGGTTTTCTTTAGGCACTTTAACGTTATCGAAAACAAGTTCGCCCGTTGCCGAAGCCCGTAAAGACCACTTTTTACGGGTTTCGGGAGTAGTAAATCCCTTTGTGTTGCGTTCCACAATCAATCCTCTCACTTTTCCTGTTTCATCTTTGGCCCAAACCACTGCCACGTCGCACACCGGAGCATTGGTAATCCACATTTTGGAACCGTTAAGCAAGAGATAATCACCTTTGTCTTCGAAGTGTGTTTTCATGCTTCCCGGATCGGAACCGTGATTTGGTTCGGTAAGTCCGAAAGCGCCTATCCATTCGCCCGAAGCCAATTTGGGTAAATATTTTTTCCGTTGTTCCTCGCTGCCAAATTCGAAAACGGGGTACATAA
Source organism: uncultured Lentimicrobiaceae bacterium (assembly GCA_964549335.1). GTDB lineage: Bacteria > Bacteroidota > Bacteroidia > Bacteroidales > F082 > Sulfidibacterium. The sequence continues at coordinate 17,562 of CAZJUQ010000015.1, forward strand.
CCAACGACGATTGTACCGATGCACTGGAGCGTATTGCCGAATCGCCGCGTTCCAGCTCGGTCATTATCAGCCCGTACGATATATAATCTAATCCGGCACCTCCGTACTTTTGCGGGATAAAAGGTCCCAGGGCGCCAAGTTCTCCCATTTCACGCATCAATTCCAAAGGCAGGGGTTTGTGCTGTTGGGCATAGTCGTCAACAATGGGAATAACCCTTTTGTCAACCCATTGTCTTATTGCCGAGCGTATTAATTTGTGTTCGTCGGTCAATAAATCATCAATATTGTAATAATCGGGCGGACGGTACATGAAATCTGTTTTTGGGGTAAGCGGGAATTATTCTTTTTCGTAATAGGTAACTATTTTGCCCAAAGGTGTTTTGCTTTCCGATTTAATAATCCCTTTTTCAAATTTCCCGAGGACATTGGGTTTGGTGTTCGAGTTTTTAAACTTGTATGTTATAACGTTGTTTTCGTCTATATACCAACGGGCATCAAAAGGGTTATTGTCGGATATTATTACCATTGACGAGTCGTCTATTATTTTAAAGTAGGTTTTCTTTTGTAAATCCACCACCTGTTTTATCATTTCGGGAGTCATGGTGTTTTCGTCGAATTTGGTATCGACTTTGCTGACTTTCCATGTTCCTTTAAGTTTGTTGCCGGTGCTGTTGCACGAAACAGCAAAAACCATTACGGAGAGTATAAACAATATATTAACTTTCATAACCTGTTATCCTTTTCTCGTTTATATATTAATTTTATTATGTTTTTCCGCATTAATGTTTGTGCGGAATTGTTGTGCAAAGATATTTGAATTTAAGATACTACAATATTAATTATCTTTTTGGGAACTACAATGACTTTACGTATTGTTTTTCCTTCGAGCCATTTTTTAGCCTGTTCAGAATCGAGAGCCCTTTTTTCAATTTCCTCTTTCGGTAATTCGGCAGGCATTTCGAGTTTAAATCTTACTTTGCCGTTGAACGAAACCGGATAAACAATCTTGTCCTCTTTAAGGTATTTATCGTCGAATTGCGGATATGCGGCCGTACTTATGCTTCCGGAATACCCTAAAGCTTGCCACAACTCCTCGGCAATATGGGGGGCAAACGGTTCGATAAGTATATTTAACGGCTCTAAAATTTCACGTTTATGACAGCTGCCCAAATCGTTTAAACAAATCATAAAGGCGCTGACGGCGGTATTAAACGAAAACCGTTCAATATCGTTTCTAACCTTTTTTACGGTTTTGTGAAGTGTTTTCAATTCGTTTTCGGTAGCTTTTTCTTCGTTTACCAGAAAGTTGCCGTTGTCATCGTAATATAGACGCCAGAATTTTTTCAAAAAGCGGTACACTCCTTCAATTCCTTTGGTATCCCACGGTTTGTCTTGCTCTATGGGGCCTAAAAACATTTCGTACATACGCAGGGTGTCGGCGCCGTATTTATCAATCAGTTCGTCGGGATTTTGAACATTGTGTTTCGATTTGGACATCTTTTCTATCTCATGTCCGCAAACATATTTACCGTTTTCCAAAATAAACTCTGCATTTTCAAATTCGGGACGCCATTTTTTAAAGGCTTCGATGTCCAAAATGTCGTTGTCAACCAAATTTATGTCAACGTGAAGAGGTGATGAATAGAGTTGACGGTCTTTTATGTTTTTTGAGACAAAGAGAGGGGGCATTTCCCTGATTTCGCCTTTATTAAAGATGACTCCCTTGTCGGTGGAATTTAATTTATTCCGTACATCTTCGATAACGCTGTCGATATTGTTTATTATATCGTAAATGGAAACAAGAATAAGCCTTTTGTTAGTGGTTTTTATGTATTTTTCATAAAACGGCTTCAGTTTTTCGAGCTTTGCCCTGCTTTTTATTTCCACAATAAGTTCTTTTACGGGGTGATAAAAGTCGAAACGTCTTCTGCCGTCGCGGTATTCATGAATGATTTCCTTGTCGAGACCATGTTTTTTAAAATATTGCCATAAGATATATTCGGCATATTTTTCCATATTTACCCTGTACACAAAACTCGAACGTCCTTGAATTTTACCTTGGTTAACGAGTTTTTTAAATGGTTCGTCTTCGCACGCAAGGCCTAAATCGAAAAGGAATTTATTCCAGAATCTGCTGTATATCAAGTGTCCGACGGCGTGTTCTTCGCCTCCTACATATAGGTCAACATTTCTCCAATAGCGGTTTGCCTCTTTTGAGAAATACTCTTTATCATTGTGCGGGTCCATATATCTGAGGTAATAACCGCTGGAACCGGCAAAACCGGGCATGGTATTGGTTTCGAGGGGGTAGCCCTCTTCGGTTTTCCAATTTTCGGCTCTTGCCAAAGGGGGTTGTCCCGTTTCCGTTGGCAAAAAGGAGTCAACCCGGGGCAATTCCAACGGCAGTTTGCTTTCGTCCAGTGTATAAGGCATACCCTCTTTGTAGTAAACGGGAAAAGGTTCGCCCCAATAACGTTGGCGGCTGAATATTGCGTCGCGAAGCCGGTAATTTATCTCCCCTTTGCCGATACCCAACTCTTCGAGTTTGCCAATGGCGGCTTTTATGGCGGCAGGAACCTTCATTCCGTTAAGAAAGCCCGAATTAATCATTACTCCCTCTTTTGCATCGTACGACTCTTCCCAGGTTTCGGGGTCCGAAGGGCTTTCGCCCTCTTTTACCACCACCTGTATAATAGGCAAAGAGAAGTGTTTGGCAAAGGCAAAATCGCGGCTGTCGTGTGCCGGGACAGCCATAATTGCTCCCGTGCCGTAACCTGCAAGTACATAGTCGGCAACCCATACCGGAATTATCCCGCCGGTGAGGGGATTAACGGCATAAGCCCCCGTAAATACTCCCGATATCTTTTTTACCTCGGTCATACGTTCACGTTCCGAACGGTTTTTTGCCCATTCCACATATGCGCTTACCTCTTCTTGCCGTTCGGGAGGGGTGATTTTTTCAATAAGGTCGTGTTCGGGAGCCAATACCATAAAGGTTGCACCGAACAGTGTGTCGGGACGTGTTGTAAATACCTCTATTTTTAAATCCTTGTGTTGTTCCGACGCCAACGAAAATTCCAGTGATGCGCCTTCGCTTCTTCCAATCCAGTTTCGTTGGCGTTCTTTCAGCGACTCCGACCAGTCCAATTTGTCAAGTCCGTCCAATAGGCGTTGGGCGTATGCCGTTATTCTGAGAAGCCACTGTTTCATCTTTTTCCGCTCTACGGGATGTCCGCCCCGTTCCGACAATCCGTCGATAACCTCGTCGTTGGCAAGTACGGTTCCGAGTGCCGGACACCAGTTTACCATGGTTTCGGAAAGATATGCCAACCTGAAATTCATCAAAATTTGCTGTTGTTCCCTCTCGCTGAAACCGTTCCATTGTTGTGCGGTAAAATTGCCGTTAAAAGTTGTTGCGGCATCTATTCCTTTGCTCCCCTTTTCGGAAAAATGTTCAATTAAAGAGCTGATGGGTTCGGCTTTGCAGGTTTTTTTGTTGTACCACGATTTAAAAAGTTGAATAAACGTCCATTGTGTCCATTTGTAATATTTGGGGTCGCTGGTACAAACTTCACGGTCCCAATCGAACGAAAATCCTATCCTGTCAAGTTGTTGGCGGTACCGTTTTATGTTTTTTTCCGTATTCTCTTTAGGGTTTGTTCCCGTTTGAATGGCATACTGTTCCGCAGGCAAACCGAAAGCATCGTATCCCATGGGATGAAGCACGTTGAACCCCTGGTGTCTTTTATAACGCGCATAAATATCGGAAGCTATATATCCGAAAGGGTGACCTACATGCAACCCCGAACCCGAAGGATAGGGAAACATGTCGAGAACATAGTATTTTGGCTTTTGAGATGATGTTTCGGCTTTGAATATTTTGTTTTTGCTCCAATATTCCTGCCACTTCTTTTCTATTTCCTTGTGATTGTATGCCATTTTTATGTTTCCGTTTTTTATTTTTAAAGGGTGCGAAAATAATAAAAGATAATGATAGAGAGAAATAGTTGAATTGTAATATTTTTTGAATTGATTAATGGGCTGAATTATTTGTTTATCCGGTTGAAAATAAAAAAGCATATCGTCTTGCGCCATGCAAAGAAGATATGCTTTTGTTATTATTTGCAATAAAAACGTAGTGGTTAATTATCGCGGCTTAAAACCAATATTTCGTCGGCAATAATTTCGGTAACATAGTGTTTCACACCTTTGTCATCTTCCCACATACGGTTGTTGAGTTTTCCGTGTATGGCAACCTCTTTGCCTTTGGCAAGAAATTTTTCGGCAATTTTTGCGGTATTGTCGAATGCTACAATATTGTGCCATTGTGTCTCTTTTTGGTTCTCCCCGTTTTTGTCGCGGTAGTACTCATTTGTGGCTATTGAAAAACGTGCCACTGTGCGATTGTTTCCAAAAGTTTTTGTTTCGGGGTCGGCTCCCAAACGTCCGATTAAATTCACCGAATTTCTTAAAGATGTCATGATTCCAAATTTTTAGTTAAACAAAAAGTAGATTTTATCGTCAATAGATTTAAGAACAAAACACGATGCAAATGTATAGCACTTTTTTCCATACATCCGGTTAATAAACATTTACTTTCGTTTAACATTCGTTTACAAACGGTTAATGTCGGATAACAGACAGACACACAAGATTGTATATGATTCCTGCTTTTGAAATAACCAATGGCGACAAAATACATTTAAGTGTTAAAAAGGGAAGATTTTGCCGTTTTACCGATTAATCGGTTTTTATAAAAAGACATTTATCTCTCGGTGTTTGCAGTTGCAGCCAATTGGAAAAAGCCGCCAATTATTCATATAAAAGATTGAAGAAAATATTATATTTGTAGTATGAATTTTGAAAAATACACTACGGAAAATATAATCCGGATAAAAGAATTAAAAAAAACATATACGGGAAGCACAAAATAAAGAAACTCTTACCATAAATTACGAGTTAACCTGATTATATTGGAATACAGGAAAATTTGCATCAGAAAAAAAAAGAAGAGATGAAAGAGAAATGAGGTTCTGTGATTTTTTTTGAAATAAGAAAATGAAAATCCGGTATCGGAGGTTAACAAATCGGAATTAAAAGTTGTTGCCGGATATGAGATTAATAAAGCAATATCAATAAGAAATCAAAACGGATTTACCAACAATGGAAAAGATGGAGCCGGTTACAACAATGGTTTTCAGCAACATGGGGAAAAGAGATAAAGAATACAATATAACAGCCTGAAAATAAAGAGGGTTGAGCTGCGGGTTAATTATAACACCGGTCATTAATAAAAAGTGTGAAAATTTTAAAAACATGGATGTGAATGAGTATATAAAGAGATTGGAAACCGAATTTAAAAAGAGGGCGAATGATAAGATTGCGGCGGGACAAAAAGCGTATATGAAAAACAATTTTGAATTTTACGGTTTAAAAACTCCCGTCAGGCATGAAATACAGAAACCTTTTCTTGTCAAGGAACATTTGCCTCCCAAGAGCGAAATGGAGAAAATTGTAAAAATACTTTGGGAAAAACCCGAAAGAGAGTATCAGTATTTTGCACAGGAAATGGCCTTTAAGTATGCCAAACGGTTTAACGAAAACGACATTAACCTGTTTGAGTTTATGATTGTTAATAAATCGTGGTGGGATACGGTAGATTTTATAGCTCCGAAATTAATTGGAAAATATTTTAAAGTTTTTTCGGAACAAAGGGATAAACGTGTTAAGAAATGGATTAGTTCCGGAAATATATGGTTACAAAGGTCATCACTGCTTTTTCAATTGAATTACAAAGAGGAATTGGATACAGAATTATTGGAGTATATAATTAATTCGCTGGTTGGTTCCGAAGAGTTTTTTGTTAACAAAGCTATCGGTTGGATTTTAAGACAATACAGCAAGATAAATCCCGAATGGGTAATAGAATTTACAAAACGGACCAAACTTGACAAATTGAGTTATAAAGAGGCGTTAAGGCTGATTAACGGGGACAAAATTTTCAGGGAGGGTTCCCCCTCGTGATATTTATGCGCAACAACTGTAAAGTTAATTGGCAATGTGAAAAGATAAAAGGTAAATATCCTGAATACTAAACATGGTAAAGTTGAGTTTATCTAACATATTAAATTATTCATAATTGAAAACATTATACAAATGAAAAATGTAAGGATTATAATTTTAACGGCATTAAGCCTTTGGTTGTCGGGCACAGGATTTACTCAAAATAGTGATTACGGAAAGGTAAAATCGCATAGAAAAAACAATATTGACTTTACTTTGGGTGGAAGCGGATTGTTAGCTTCGATAAATTACGGCAGGATAGTGGCGGTAAAATCAAACTATTTTATAAACCTTTCTGCCGGTATAGGAATTGTGCCGTTTAGCGGCGGGTTTACAGTGCCACACCAATTGACCTTTAACCTGGGAACGGGGAGCAGTTTTTTGGAATTGGGGTTTGGCGGTTCGTACTGGAGGGGGAAAAGCGATGCATCGGGATTTACCGAAACTCTAAGTTCTTATCATGTATCTCCCGTTATAGGCTGGAGAAAACACTTTGACAATAATTTGATATTTAGAGCATATATAAATCCGCTAATTCATATTACGGGGGAATATTACATAAACGAATATTCGTTTATTCCCTATTTGGGTCTCAGTTTGGGATATTCTTTTTAAGTTAAGCACCTTTGTAAAAAAATCAACCGGAAAGATTTTAATCTGTTAACCATAAAATATTTTATTCTCTAACCCCCCTAGCTCAACCACCAACCCCCAAAACCTATCACCCCCCACGCCCCTTGCTCCGCTGCGGGCAGGCCTCCGGAAACGGCGAGCCCGCGTTGGCGTGAATGGCGGAAGGCTTACAGCGGCGAGCGAAAGCGCTTGCGTTTCGGTTGCAAAACCGACTCTTTTGCCGTCCGCTGTTGCCTTCCGGCAGAGCGCGCCGAAGCATCGTTTCCGGGCGTTTTCTTTGTTTCGTTTCTTTGTCGCCACAAAGAAATGAAAAGG
>CAZJUQ010000016.1:0-46020 GCA_964549335.1 uncultured Lentimicrobiaceae bacterium
GCTAAAAATACAATGCCTACGGTTTGGCTCATAGAAACTTTTTTTATTGCAGTAAAATGAAGCAAACCGAAAATTATTGAGGTCATAATAATTGGAAGCCAAAATGTCTTTTGTTTTTTGTATTTTGCAAAAACAATCCCAAAGGCGGTTTGAATATACCCTCTAAAAACAATTTCTTCGGCTATCGGCCCGATTATTATTGCCAAGCTAATCCTTTCAAAAATATTGAAACCTTTTAGATATTCGCTAAAATCAATAGTATAAAACATTATCAAATTTGTAACGAAACCAATCGTTAATCCGATTAGTCTTGCGTTTCGTTTAACTTTTTTGGAAACCTTTGTTTTAAATGAAAACCCGAATTCTTCTGTTTTATCTTTATTAAAATATTTTATGCTGATAAATACAATCAAAAACCAAATTAAATAAGTAAGGATTTGACGCAGAAACAATGATTTTACCGGAAAAATTGTTTTGTTTTCAAAAAAAATGAAGATAATCAGTACAACAAATAATAAATTTACTACTCCCCTGAAATTATTTTTCATGTTAAAAATATTTGTGAATTTTTAAATGTCCATACCCGAAAGCTATCAATAACAAAATTAAAATACTAATTACTGTTGAAAAAGAGTCTCTTTTTTAGTTTTTGAAATTCAATTTTAAAGATAAGTTCTTGCCGGAATTGTTTTTGATTTATTCTTTTTGGCAATTGATTCTACAATTTCTCCTGCTGAAGGATAAAAAAATCTCAGGTTTTTCATCAATTTGGGGACAGTAATAAGTTACCTTTTAAATTCTTATTTTTTTGTGCCAAAAATAGTAAAATAAAGGTGATAAAAAAAATATTTTCAGAAAACCAGACTTCAACATTAAAAACCAAGCATCCCCCCAAGCTCAACCACCAAGCCAGAAAAACCCCATCACCTCCCCACACCCCCTGCTCCGCTGCGGGCAGGCCCCCGGAAACGGCGAGCCGGCGCCGGCGTGAATGGCAAATTGCGTAGAAATAAACAAAAGGCGCTTGCGTTTGTGCCGGTACCGGCACACTACTTTTGTATTATTTCAAGCAATTTGACAGAGCGGGCCGAAGCATACGTTTCCGGGCGCTTTCTTTGTTTCGTTTCTTTGTCGCCACAAAGAAATGAAAAGAGGAGAGAGAAATGTTTGAAGTTGAGCGTTAAGCATTGAGAGCTCAGCGATGAGCATTTCAGGTTTTGCACTTTTCTTTGTTTCATTTCTGTCGCCACAAAGAAATGAAAAGATAGTATCAAATTCATTTTTAAACCTGAAATAATATTTCTAATACTGATTTCTCCTTATAAAAACAGCAGTTGATACAACAGGCTAAAAAAGCATCGCCATTATTTAGAATCATCCAAAATAATTTGGAAATAAAGTAAATCAGGCTATTGATTTTATTACTTTTGCAGGGCTAACTGATTATAATAAATAAAAAAGATAAAAATGAAATACGATATTATTGTTCTCGGCAGCGGACCCGGCGGATATGTGGCAGCCATCAGGGCGGCACAACTGGGCAAAAAGGTTGCTGTTGTTGAAAAATCGGAGATTGGCGGCATATGTCTCAACTGGGGCTGTATTCCCACAAAAGCCCTGCTCAAAAGCGCACAGGTTTTTAATTACGCCAAACATGCAACCGAATATGGGGTAGAAATTACCGGTGATATAAAAGCCGATTTTGCAGCTATGGTAAAACGCAGCCGACAAGTTGCCGAAGGTATGAGCAAGGGGGTTCAGTACCTTTTTAAGAAAAACAAGATAGAGCTAATTGAAGGGAGGGGCAAGGTGCTACCCGGCAAAAAGCTGGAGGTTACCACTCAAGAGGGTAAAACAGCAATTTACGAAGCCGGGAGTATAATTATTGCCACGGGTGCGCGTTCAAAACAACTTCCCAATATTCCGCAAGACGGCAAAAAGATAATAGGTTACCGTCAAGCAATGACATTGGAAAAACTCCCGGGAAAGATGGTTATTGTAGGGTCGGGAGCCATAGGTTCGGAATTTGCTTTTCTTTTCAACAGTCTTGGTGTGGAGGTAACTCTGGTGGAATTTTTACCTAACATAGTACCGCTGGAAGACGAGGATGTATCGAAACAACTTGCACGTTCGTTTAAAAAGTCCAAGATAAAGGTTATGACAAACTCGTCGGTTGAGAGTGTTGACACTTCGGGTGACATTTGCAAAGTTGATATTAAAACGAAAAAGGGGGTGGTTACCGTTGAAGCCGACATAGTGCTTAGTGCCGTTGGAATAACCGCCAACATTGAAGGAATAGGATTGGAAGAGACGGGAATAAAAACGGAAAAGGGGAAAGTTGTTGTTGACGAGTATTACAGAACCAATGTTGAGGGATATTATGCGATTGGCGATATTGTTGAGGGTCCGGCACTGGCTCATACCGCTTCGCACGAGGGTATAACATGCGTCGAAAAAATAGCGGGCTTGGATGTTGACCCTGTTGATTACGGCAATATTCCTGCTTGCACATATACCAATCCCGAGGTGGCAAGCGTGGGACTTACCGAAAAAGCGGCAATAGAAGCCGGATACGAAATAAAAGTGGGCAAATTTCCTTTTACCGCATCGGGAAAAGCCAGCGCCGCCGGTAAAAAAGAGGGGTTTGTCAAAGTGATTTTCGATGCCAAATACGGCGAGTGGTTAGGCTGCCACATGGTTGGAGAAAACGTCACCGAAATGATTGCCGAAGTTGTAGTTGCACGCAAGTTAGAGACCACAGGTCATGAAATAATAAAATCAATACATCCGCATCCCACAATGTCGGAAGCAATAATGGAGGCCGTTGCCGATGCTTACGGCGAAGTTATTCATTTGTAAACACTTCAACCCATTTATCGGCCATAACAAGGGGTCGCAAAAATGATTTTAACGGCGAGCGTATTATCTCTTTTGATGTGGGCAACATTCCAATCATAAGGGGTAATGCGCCGAAGGCCATGCTCACTGCGCGGTAAAATTTTCCCAGTCCGGCATTATATAGAATGTTTCGCACCTTACGGTTTCGTAATTCAACGCTCAACGAGGTAAAAGCCACTACTATAAAAAGAGCGCGCATTGCCATCTCCATTCCGTTGTAAAACCCTTCGGTGCTGAAACCTGTCAAAGCGCCATTGCCGTTTTCCCAAAAAAAGGCCGATAGCAAGACAATTACCACCAGTTGCAACCAAAACACGGGTTTTCGTAAACGACGCAATGAATACCTGTAGCGGTATCCCGACAAAACCATATACAGGGTCATTATTGAAAACGCCAAAGTGATATCCGCATAGTTAATAAGAAAAAGCACGGCAGGAATAACAGCCGAATGTACGGCAATAAGAAAAAGATATGTTTTATTGCCATTTTTTATTTCAAAAAAATCTTTCATTGCCGGCGACTCTTTAATCTCAAGGTTATATTTGCCGCTTTTCTTTAACACCGTCACCCGTTTACCTGTATAGTAACCCGTAAGTCCCGCAACTATCCCGAATACAACATAAAACGCCAATAAAACATAGAGTATTTCCATTGCTCCGGCCTGAGGCATTTTTATCTGTTTCAGAGCAAAATTTACCATATTTACATACACCTGTATCAAATCGAAGCCGTAAAAGATAAGAAGGCTAACTATTTTATGAAGCAAAGCACTTGAAATGCTGAGAATACTTGCAATGATAAAGGAAAACAGATTTTTACCGCCGATACGCAAAACCGTTTCCACAAGCAAAGCCTCGAGAAGTATTCCGGTCATGGGTCCGAGAATGATAGCGCTCGGCGAAATTGACTTCATAATGGCCGTAATTAAGCCTGCCCTCCATATAAGCCCTTTAACGGGCCATACCGAATAAAAACCCAACAAAAGTACCGTTCCCGTAAATGCCAATATTGTACCTGCAAACGGAAGCCTGGTATTATGCAAAAAACTGCCTACAATAACCTCGACCGATGCCCACAATCCGCCTACCACAGCAGCTTTTACCCATTTTTCATCTTGCTCGCCAAATTCCATAATATCAAACCATATTTATCCGCATAAACTATTTCCCGCAAAACTAATGTTTTAATTAAAAACATACGCCATGATACCCGATATAAAAAAACGAATATGAATTGATATGCCACGCAAGAGCTTATTAGAAATATTGTTTGAAAAAAGGTGGTTTTTATTGGCAGAGTGTATTTTGTTCCCTTATTATGTTTTACAAATGTGTCGTCTTATACAAATTCATATCCGGTAACTTTTAAAAAGAAAAAGCTGCACTCATGGTACAGCTTTAATCATTAATTGAGGAAAATACTAAAACCAAGGAGAAGATTATTTAACAAGCGGTTTGTACAACGACCACCACTCTTCGTATGCACCGTCATAAACTTTCACGTTTTTGTAGCCGAGGATTTGTGTTAATGCCGTATATATAACTGTAGCTTTAATACCCGTGGCACAATAAACTATGATTTTTTTTCCGGGAGTAACACCCTTGGAGGAGAAGATATCTGTCAAAGCCTCTTTCGTTTTAAAGGCGCCCGATGCTGTCTCCACTTCATTCCAGGGAATATTTACGGCTGTAGGGATATGTCCGTCGCTAGCTTCGTCGGCACCCGTAAAATATTTTTTTTCACGCGCATCAACAATTACCGTCCCTTTGTCTTTGATTGCTTCCTCGGTTTCTTCAAGAGTAGCGTAAACATCATTTGATACATGAGGCACAAAAACGGTTTTTGCCGTACGTGGCTTTTGCGAAGTTTGCACCAAGCGTGCCTTTTTCCATGCGGCATTGTCTTTGTGAAGTACTTTTACGTCTGGTACTCCAAGGTATTTCAAAATCCAATAGACACGACAGGCATATTTTTGTGAACCTTCGTCGTAAACAATTATTGTATTTTTTTCGCTTATACCTTTCGACCTGAAATATGCCGACAATGCCTGAGGGCTTTTTATTATACCGGGAACATCCCCCGCTTTGTACAAATCTTTATGATTCACACTTATTGCATTTTTCAGATGAGCGGCACTGTACGCTTTTCCTTTGCCGGCATCAATTATTTTGACGTTTTTGTTGCTTTTGATAAGTTTTGCCGTTTCACCGGCCGAAATAATGTCGCTTTGCGATAAGGCGACAAGATAAAAAAGGCTGAAAAATAGTGTTAAATATTTTTTCATAATAACAAATTGTTTTAATTATTAAAATTTAGCTTGCACTTGAATCATCAAAGCATCGTTGGGAAATTCCACACTGCTGTTTTCTTCGGCATTCCTGAGGTAATTTATTTGTATCCTTGTCCAGTCGTTAAGGAAATAATTCAAACCGAATGTCATTGTTGTTTGTTGAAAATCCTGCTCTACGTACAAATATTTATAGGCGGTACCGTCGGGGTTGTAAAACTCGTACTTAACAACAGGTTGCAATTGCCAGGGTGTCATATAACCTATCATCACGAAATAACCGCTTCTGTTATATGTTTCGAGAGCTGTAACAGCCGACACCGATTTTTTTCCGCCGCAACCACCGCCGCCGCCAATCAGCCCTTCATTGTATGAAGCAATATATTCACCCTGCACAAGGAAATTATTATAATCGAAGACAATGTCAACCCCCCAGTTTCTTCTCATTTTCTGTCCGTCGCCGTCGGCTTTGCCCTCTTTGCCATACCTGAAACTACCGCCAAAATGGAGCCATTCCCACGGGGAAATAACAACACGTCCCACAAAGTCTTTGTATTTATTGTCGTCCCAATGGTTTATTCCGGTACCGTTCATTAAGGCAAAACTGTATTTTACCAAATCTTTTTTACCGAATAAAGTATCGGTGCTTCCGAGAATCATAAAACCCACATCGCGAAAAGGAGAGGCAAGGTAATTCTCGGTTAATGTGCGGTTTATGGTATAAAGGGCATGACACGGCGTGTTAACTTCAAGTCCGAAAGGTGATTTGAACTGACCCATTGAAAATTTAAGATATTTACCTAACGGTGCATATGTTACAAAAGCATCCAAAAGGAAAGGTGCTCCCGTATAAACCGGTGTCAATTCAGCCATTACATAATAACTTACATCGTACGGTATGGCACCGCGCACACCTATACGTGCACGGTTAAAGTAAAAATTACCCGGTTTGTAAAGTGTATTTCCGTAATCATCGGTTTTAAAAAATATATGGGAATATTGAGGTTGGATATAACCCATAAGTTTAATGGGGTCGTCGCCACCGTCGTCCATACACCCTTGTCCCGTAACAAAAGTGGATTGAAGCAAAAAAAATAGACCAATCAGATAAACTGTTTTTATTGATTTCATAAACATATTTTTTTTCATTATTAATAAAGTTATTCGAAAAAACTATCAATCAACGGAACAGGTTTGTTTCCGCTATGAATTACCCAAACATTTATGCGGCATCATACCGGCAGTGTTAATAAAATTTTCGCTAATGCCGATAAACCATCTCTCATTGGCCAGGATAACCGCATAATGCAAATGTTGCCGGCTCAAGCATATTATACCATTACCGGCAACATTTCCCGTTGAATTAATTTCCTGTTACGTATTCGTAATCCATAATTGCTCCCGGCCCGAATTTATGCGACTCCAAATCGTCGTGTATCATTGCATTGGCTCCGAATTTCAGGCTTATGGCGTCATATCCCAATATTTTCAGGTATGATGTTACCATTGAGGATGTTTGACCCGTCCAGCAATAAGTAACCACCTTTTTGTCAGGATTAATCTTTTTAATTTCACCGCCGGCCAACGATAGGGGTTTCAGTCTGTAAGCCCCTTTGATATGTCCGTAATGTTCAACATCGGCTTGATCCCAAAAATTGTTTATGAAATAATCGGAAGGGGCGGCAAGCACATCCGTACTGTTCACGCCGTTAAATCCGCCTTCAACAAATTGGTCAACACGTAGTTTTAAAATTTCGGCGGGATCGGTAGTTGTTGTTTCCCAAGCCGGCCAACTGTACTCTTTTGGAGTTGCTGTAGCGTCGGTGGTCCAACTGTTGGGATAATCGCCGGCGGTATTACCGACATTGTTATTCCACGGACCGGCAAAATCGGCATTCCAACCGCTCATTCCCCATTTTAAAACCATGGCGTTGGTATGTCCGCTCAAGCGCAAAGCCACTACTGCATGTGCAGCGGTTTGTCCGGTATAACAAACAACAACAATCTGTTTGGTTACATCTTTTGCATCGTTGACAATGTTAACCAAGGAAGTGTGTACGGCACCTTCAATGTGACCGTTGGCAAAATCTTCGGCGGCACGGATATCCATGACATAATAATTGTCAAGGTTGTCGTGAAGTGCTTCCGCCGAAATTATCCAACCGTTCAGAATGTCGGGAAGGTCAAGGCTTTTTTCTATCAAATAAGTTTTTAAGGTATTAAAATTACCTTTTTCCGCGGGGGCAGGGTTGTCATCGTTGTCGCCGCATCCACCGAGGATAAACAACGGAACAATTAACAATACGATAAAATAATTTGCAATTTTTTTCATGACATTTTACTTTTTAATGAATACTTAATTATTATTTAACGGGTTTTTGCCGTTTTGTACAACTTTTTAATAAGATCGTGTTCGGCCATCAACTCTTTTGTCGTATCAACAATGTACCCCTCAAAACCTTCGATTTTGCCGTTGATATATACCGGTGTCATGGCCAATGTATGATAGCCCACTGTACCGTCTTTGCAAATACGTTTAACCTCTCCGAAATTTACGGTAGCTCCTTTTAAAACGCGTTTTGCAGCATTTTCCAACTCTTTAAAATCCTCTTCGGTTCTGCTCAAACGGTAGTGTTTGCCAATGATTTCTTTTCCCGATTTGTATTTATACATGGAAAGCCAGATATCATTAACTTCAATGTAATACCCCTCTTTGCTAATACAGAAATAACCGACGCCGTCGTTGTTTATGGCATCCCTGAACGAAGTATCCCTCCGTTCGAACAGCTTCATTAATTCTTGCATATCTATATTATGCCCCCCTTTTTCCGTTTTGTTGATATTTGTTATAGTCATCGCTTGTGGTATCCCATATTTTTTTTATACATTTGCTGAAACAAAGATAGATAGCGAATGTGCCCGTTTTACCGGTTTCCCGGTCAATCCGGTTAGGTTTTTAATTTAAAAGCATCAACAAAAAGATGACATATATCATGTTTTTTATTGATGCAAACAGGATACATTTATATCGTTTTGTTAATAAATAAACACTATTTTGGTACACCGTTAGCAGAAAGGAGACCGTATTGATTGTGAACGAAAACCATAAGGGAAGTACATGTACAGTTTACGACAGTCGCGTATCCTGTTTTACGGAATTAACACAGGAGCAGTGTGAGTTGGTAAACAAAAACAAAGTGGTTTTGCACTATAAAAAGGGGGAAACCATCTGTAAACAAGGGGCATTCGCTTCAAACATCATCTACCTGAAGGAAGGACTTGCCAAAGTTTACCTTGAAGGCACACCACGAAACCTGGTACTGAACATTTCGCCGGAAGGCAACCTGATTGGACTGCCTTCGATATACGACGGCAATAACATCTTTTTATATTCGGCGGCGACATATACCGATTCGGTTGTCGAAATGATAGACATACACATATTCAAACAGCTTATTCGCGAAAACGCAAAATTTGCATACCGTGTTATTAATGTTTTGAATGAAAATACCGTTCAAATATACGGACGTTTTTTTTGCCTTACCAATAAGCAATTACACGGAAGAGTTGCGGATATACTTTTATGTTTGGGCGACAGAATATTCAAAACAAGGGAGTTCTTTTTACCCTTAAACCGAAGCGAACTGGCAGAATTGACAAACATGTCAACCGAAAGCGTAATACGTGTTCTGAAAGATTTTAACGATGACGGTTTGATAGAAATGTCGGGCAAAACCGTTAAAATAATAAAGCACGATATGTTGCAACGCATCAGTAATGTGGGCTAAAAATCAACATATCCCGTATTTACATAATCCACTTGTGTTTTTACCGGACAGGGGGTAACGTTAATGCGCCTTCTTAAACATTGGCATATATGTTTCCCTGAATTGAAAAACATAAAATTCAACTCTGTTTTTCAAAGGCTTCCAAATCGGCAAGTCTGTTAATGTTTGTAAAAACATTGTCCGAATACCAAGATATCTTTTTGTCGAACAACACAGGTTTAAAACGCACCTTTTTTAAAAAGTTCATAACCTTATAATCGCCTGCTCCGATACTTTTCTGCAAATCGCCCAACACATTGGTATTGTAATAGGCCGACAACGGTTCAAACAAAAAAGTTTCGTGAACCGGCACTACTGCCTGAAAATTTTCAATACTGTTAACAAGCAGTTCAAACACAGAACTATTCATAAAAGGCATATCGCACGATAGCACCAAATTGTGTTGGGTTTCCGAATATTTCAAACACGACAGAATACCTCCCAAAGGCCCTATTCCTTTAACACTGTCTTGCACCACCTCATACCCCATTTCTTTGTAACGGTCAATGTTGTTGTTTGCCGAAACAAGAATTTTGCCGCACAAAGGTTTCAGCACCTCTACCGAATATTTCACCAAAGGCCTCCCCTTAAACGGGTGCAATCCCTTGTCGCTTCCGAAACGTCTCGAATTACCACCCGCAAGAACAATTCCCGTTATTTTTTCCTTGCTTATCATTTGCAGCAAATTTATTAAAATTTGAATGTACCTTTGCACCGTTTTTTAAAACTTAACATATGTCATATTCGGGTTCCGCAATGGAGGAAAAGTTAAAAGCATTCGAGCGTCTGTTAAACATAATGGACGACCTGCGTAAAGGTTGCCCCTGGGACAGGGAACAAACTTTTGAAAGTTTACGTCATTTAACCGTTGAAGAGGTATTCGAACTGTCGGATGCCATTCTTGAAAAAAACATGGATGAGATAAAAAAGGAACTTGGCGACATAATGTTGCATATTGTCTTTTATGCCAAGCTCGGCGAAGAACAAAGAGCCTTCGACATAAAAGATGTATTGGAAGGAATTTCGGAAAAATTGATATTCCGCCACCCGCATATCTACGGCGAAGTTAAAGTTTCCGGTGCCGATGAGGTAAAAGACAATTGGGAAAAGTTGAAAATTCAGGAGGGTAAAAAATCGGTTCTCGAAGGGGTACCCGCTTCTCTTCCGCCCTTGCTTAAAGCTTACCGCATGCAGGAAAAGGTAAAAGGTGTGGGGTTCGAATGGAAAGAACTGTCGCAAGTGTGGGACAAAGTTGTTGAAGAGATGAACGAACTAAAACAAGAGGTGGATAACAAAGCGAGCAAAGAGAGGGTGGAAAATGAGTTCGGCGATTTGCTTTTTGCTTTGGTAAACTATGCCAGATATATAGGAATTAATCCCGACGACGCCCTCGAAAAAACAAACAAAAAATTCATTTCAAGATTCCAATACATTGAAAAAGAGGCTGCCAAAGAGGGCAAAGACCCGAAAGAGATGACTCTTGAAGAGATGGATGTCTATTGGAATAAAGCCAAAAAGCTGGAAAAAAAATTATAACCGTTAACGTTTTTTGTTTTTTATGGTATTTTGAATATTACAGGTTATTCATATCTCAAAGCCTCCACCGGATTGCGGCGTGAAGCACGGAAAGTAAAGTACGACACCACTCCTATAACAATAACCGATACCATAACCGATACCGAAAAAAAGAGGAACCAGTTCAACGGTACGGCATAAGCATATTGTTGCAACCACACTTTTGACACCAGCCACGACAACGGCACAAAAAGAACAACAGCAATAAGGATATTCCACATAAAAACTTTGTTCAACAACAAAAGCAACGATGTCACCGATGCACCATTAACCTTTCTGATTCCCAGCTCCTTTGTACGTTCCTGAATCATATTCAGTGTAAACCCGACCAATCCCGCCAGTGTTATCAGCGCTGCCAGAACAGAGAAAAAGAGTATGGTATTTTTTACGGCACGGTCAAAACGGTAATTTTCCTGCAAAGCGGCATCGTAAAACTTCACCTGAACAATTTGTCCAGGAACAATACGCCTGAGGACATCTTCTGTTTTTTTTAGTATGTTTTGTACCTCGGCAGGCGCAAAACGAAACGTAACTATCGAATAAACCGAAGGCTCGTCATAAATATTAAACACAACAGGCTGTATTGCCGAATGCAAAGATACCATTACAAAATCATTAACCACACCGGTAATGGTGAGCGGCGTTCTCCCGTGATATATATTTTTCCCGAGCGGGTTTTTCAAACCTAAACATTTTGCGGCTTCCCTTGTTATTACAATGCTGTTTTTACTTTGCGAGTTGCTAAATCCGGGTCCCTCCAATTTCATATTAAGAGTGCTAAAATAGTCTTTATCAACCGACATATTGCGTACTATGACCACCTTATCCCCGTCGGGGGTTGTTGAAAAACCGTTTCCGGGAAGACCCCACAGCGGTATGGCATCCGACAAACAAGCCGATAACACACCGGGTATCTTTTTTATTTCGCTCTTTATCACTAGATCTTTGGAATACAAAGGTTTGTTGTGCAATTCGATGTATGCTATATTCGAAGTACTGTACCCTAAATTGAAATGTTGAATATAATTGAACTGGCCGTAAATAATGAACAGAAAAGAAAACAAAAAAAGGGATATGCCTATTTGCAGCGTCAGTAAAACCCTTTGCAAACCACGGTTTACAGGCGATTTGTACGAAAAAGTTTTTCTGTGTACCGATGTAAAAAACCGGAGCGCCCAATGAACGGGCACAAAATAAATCACGGTAAAAGCAACAACAATCAATAACAAGAACAAAACGAGAAATACAGAATTGGTAAAAACTCCTCCCAGTCCAAACCGGAAGTTGTTTTCGACAAAAGGATTTACCAGCACTATAAATACCGTTGCCGTAAGGGCTGACATCAATACATAAAACAGAGCTTCGTTAAAAATAAGCCTTTGAATATCGAAACCCGAGGCTCCCATGGTACGGTGTATGGAAATTTGCTTTATAAATTTTCCGTATCCCGCAAGTATTAACAACAAAGAGTTGAAACATACCAATCCGAAAATCAACAATCCTATAAAAATCACTATAAAAATGATAACCTTTTGGGAGGGGTCTTCCACAAAGGCCGCTTTTGCAATGGGTACAAGTTGATATTTGTTGTAAAACCCTTTTGCCTCGTCGGCATCCACGTTGTAATGTCTGCGCAGAAATGCGGGCATCTCCTTTTCTATTTCGTGCGGGGAAACACCTTTGCGCAATTTGACATATCCGCGAAAACTGTCGCCTCCGCTCCACCCCATATAGAGACGGTTTTCATCCATTAATGTGGCAAACGAAACAAGAACACCGGAGCGGTAACCGGCATTTGGAGGCCAGTTTTCAATAACCCCCGTTACCACCAAAGGTATCACCTCGTTAAGATATATTATTTTGTTAATGGCGGCACCGCTGTTACCGAAGAGTCGCTCTGCAAGTTTCCGTGTTACCACGGCGCTGTTTTTCACCCGCAACGAACCGTTTTCGTCACCGGCAATAAACCTCCGGTTAAAAATTTTAAAAAATGAAGAATCGGCATAAACGGTGTTGGCTTCAAAGAGAACCTCTTCCGTTTTGTATGTAGTCTTTCCGTTGATAAAAAGAACCGTCCCGTATTCCACCTGCGGGAAATCGTCAACCATGGCAGGAACCAAAGGCTGTACAAGAGATGCGCTGACTGAACTGTAATCGGGAGATTTAATATTGTCAAACAGTTCATAAATGCGGTCACCGTCGCGGTAAAAATTGTCGGTATTCAATCTGTTCCATGCAATATAAAAAAGCACAAGAGCACTTGCCATACCCACTCCCAAACTTATGACACGAAGCCACAAAGTCAGTTTTTGCGACCGCAACCTCTTGAAGACTATAACGATATAATTCATAACATTTTTTATTTACTCATATCTTAATGCTTCTACGGGGTTGCGCCGTGCCGCTCTGAATGTTTGCAAACTAACAGTAAGCAAAGCGATAAAAGATACGGCAATTCCGGCAAGCAGGAAAACCCACCAACTCAGCTCAATCCTGTATGCAAAATTTTGCAGCCACCGGTGCATGGCAAACCATGCTATGGGAACCGCTACCACAAAAGAGACAAAAACCCATTTAATAAAATCCTTGTTAAGCATTAATACAATTTCGGAAACCGTGGCACCGTTAACTTTGCGGATACCTATCTCTTTGGTCTTTTGCTGGGTGAAAAAAAGCGACATGGCAAATATGCCCATAACCGAAATTATAATGGACAATAATGCAAAATAACCCACTATTGCCGAAGTCCTCTTCTCGTTTTGGTACCAATTTTTTATTGTTTCGTCAAAAAATCCGTAGTCGAAAGGTAAACCGCCGTTAAAATCGCTGTAAGTTTCACGTATTTTGTCAACGGTTGAAACGAGATTCTTCCCTTCAACCTCCACCAGGATACTCCACGGATTTGTATTCTCATCCGATTGGCGTATTATGACCGGTCCCGGTTTTTCATGTAACGACCTGTAGTTAAAATTGTCTATCACTCCCAACAGAGGAAGTTTCGAGTCACCGAAAGGCACAAATCCGGGTAACGAATCCAATTCAAGCTCTTTTACAGCTTTGCGGTTTATCCATACACCTTGCTTCGAATATGCCGTTGCGGTGGGTGTAATTTTCATATGCATCATGGGAAAGAATGACGAATCCACAACAAAAGCCTGAAAACTTACCGGCTTGCCTTTGTACAAAAAAGAGTTGTTGTTGCCCCCGTCTATGGGACTGCCTGCAACAAACGACACCCGTTTTACACCCGGAAGGGATAATAACCGGTTGCGCAAACCGCTTTCTTGCGACGTTTCTATAAGGCTTGTCATCCATATTATATTCTTTGTATTGAAACCGGGATTGTAATTTTGCATAAACCGGGTCTGCCGCATCAAAAATGCCGTGGAAATAAGCAAAACAATAACCACAACATACTGGAAACCTATCAAAATAACGGAATATCTCTTTTTACTCTTCCTTTTAAAAGTGCCTTTTATGACGCCTATGGCATTCAGCCCGGTGATAAAAACCGCCGGGATTATTCCCGAAACAATCCCTGTAATTGATATTAAAAGTATGGCTATTGTAACTACCGCCGGTGTAAATTCATTTCTCAAATCAATTCTTGCGGAAAACAATGAATTGAATACGGGCTGCAACAAAAAAGCAAATACAACGGCAATAAAAAAGGCCAAAATACAGACCATTACGGTTTCGATAACTTGCTGGGTTATAAGCAGGGATTTGGAACTGCCCAGCAGCTTTTTTACGGCAATCTCCTTTATCCTCATCCCCGATTGGGCAATACTAAGGTTGATATAATTGATTATGGCCAAAAACAATATAATGACCACTATGGCAAACAGGACTATTATCAAAGTTTTGTCGGTTTGCCGCAATTCCCTGAACACAATTTTATAAAAATGGGTTTGGGACAAAGGCACAAAACGCACCTCCTTTACAAACCCGTTTTTATAAATCCAAAAATCTTTTTTAAACATTTTCAACACTTTGGGCTCAATACCCGTTATGTCGGCATTGGGTTTTACCAAAAAATACAATCCGAAGGAGCATATTCCCGAATTGGACAAAACGTCGTTGTTGTTCCACATATCTTCAATACACCTGAAGTTAATTACGGCATCCACCTTTTTAAAAGCAGAGGTTTTAGAAATGTCATCCACAATTGCGGTAACGGTACACGGTATCTCCATATTCAACATCACCCGCTTTCCCAACGGCGACTCGTCTCCAAAGAGTTTTCGAGCCATTGCGCGTGTAAGAACAATAGAGTGGACGGTTTTTAAAGCCGTTTGCGGTGTAGCTCCCGTAAGAGGGAAGGTAAAAATGGTGAAAAATGTGGAATCGGCAAGCAACAGGTCTGTTTTTAATTTTTTGCCGTTCTCCCGCGAAATTATACCACCGTTAGTATATGTCCGGGTATAGCTCTCTATCTCGGGAAAACCGTTTTGTACCCATTGTCCTACGGGAGGCGAAAAATCGCCGAATTTTTCGGTGCTGAGGCGGTAAATCCTATCCCTCTTCTCTTGACTCTTGTTTACGGTAAGTTCGTTTTTTATGTAAAAACTCAACAGAATAACCACCGAAAGTGAAATTGCAAAACCAAAAACGGTAATAAAGGTGTACAATTTATTATTTGCCAAATGTTTTATAAATAATTTCAGATTTTTTCCCCACATAACACGGATAAATTAAATAACAGTATCAAGAACGGTTTATTTTCTCCGTTACAACCTCCCCGTCGAGCAGGTTAACGGTACGGTGGGCATATGCGGCATCGCGCTCCGAATGGGTGGCCATAATAATGGTTGTCCCCTCCTGATTAAGTTCCGAAAGTAAATTCATAACCTCAATACCGTTTTTGGAATCGAGGTTTCCTGTAGGCTCGTCGGCAAGTATCAACGAAGGATTAGCCACCACCGCCCTTGCAATGGCAACGCGTTGCTGTTGTCCGCCGGAAAGTTGTTGCGGAAAATGTTTCATGCGGTGACCTATATTCATCCGTTTTAATACCTCTTCCACCCTTTTGCGGCGTTCAGAAACTTTCATCTTCAGGTAAAAGAGGGGCAACTCAACATTGTCGTATGCATTAAGTTCGTCTATCAGGTTAAAACTCTGAAACACAAACCCTATATGTCCTTTACGCAAGCGGGTGCGCTCCTTCTCCTTGAGCCCCGCCACCTCTTTTCCGTTAAACAGATAACTGCCTTTCGTGGGATTGTCAAGCAAGCCTATAATATTGAGCAATGTGGATTTTCCGCATCCCGAAGGTCCCATAACGGCTACAAATTCACCTTTTTTCACTTGAAGGTTTACCCCGTTCAGGGCAAAGGTCTCTATTTCGTCGGTTCGAAAAACCTTTACCAAGTTTTCAATTTTTATCATAATGAATGTTTTTTAACTGTTTTTGTTTTTTTACGGCATTACGCCTAATTCCCGAATATTATTTAAATACCAATTTGTCAATATTTGCAAAATTATCGTATCCCGATACCACAACCCTGTCGCCGGGTTTCAACCCTTGGAGCAATTCGTAATATTTGGGGTTTTGCCGTCCTATGGTGATATTCCGTTTTACCGCCGAATTACCATCTTGCGACACCACAAAAATCCATTGTCCGCCGGTATTCTGAAAAAAGTTGCCCCTCGGCAAAAGCAAGGCTTTGGCAGGATTTCCCAGCTGCAAACGGATATAGTATGTTTGACCGGTACGCATATTTTCCGGTGTTTTGCCCACAAAAACCATTTGCACTTCAAAGCGTCCGTTGCGCACGCCGGGTAAAATTTTTCTTATTTTCAAATTATACTCCTTTCCGTTCCTGTCCAATACCCCTTGTAACCCCACCCTCACTTTGTCAATATAATGTTCGTCTATTCTGGCGGTCACCTTGAACGAGGTGAGGACATCTATCTGACCGAGTCTGCCCCCTTTGGGTACCGACTGCCCTATTTCAACATCCAAAGATGTAAGTTGACCGTCCACCGGCGCTTTTACGTTAAGACTCTCCTGCCTTTGCCTCACCAGTTGCAAGTTTAATTCCATATGGTGCAAATTCTCCCTCATCTGTTGTACTTGTATGGTGCGGTAAACGGAATCCTGTTTTTGACGCTCAAGATAAAGTTCGTAGCTGCGTTTGGCATATTCGTAATCCTCTTTCGACTTCAAATAATCGTTTCTCGAAATTAAGGTATCCTTATAAAATAGAGAGTCTTGATAATATATTCGTTTTTTGCGCTTCAATTCAAATTCAAGATTTAAAATTTCACGTTTTATCTGCAACTTTTCCTGTTCCATGGTAACCCGTGTATCGCGCAAAAAATTACTGTTTTTGGCAAGTTGCGCCTCGCTGTTCAATATACTCAACCGCAAGTCGGGATTGCTCAACCGCAAAATAACATCTCCCTTTTTAACCATGGCTCCCTCTTCCACCATCTTTTCCTCCACACGTCCGCCTTCCCTCGCATCAAGATAAATGGTGGCAATGGGTTCCACTATTCCCATTACCGAAATATAATCGTAAAACACACCCTCTTTTACGGTGTCTATTGCCAACCTTGCGGCATCCAAACGGTAAACGGAGATATTTTCCGCAAAAAAGGCTTTGTATGTTATTAACAAAAACAATATGATGCCTGAAACTATGTAAATATCTCTCTTTTTTATACCCCTCTTTTTCTCTATCGGTCTGTCCATAATAAATCAGAATAAAATTCCATTTCACTTTTTTCATTCAATGGTCGTGCCGTTAGATTTACCCGCCTGCATACCAGAGCATTAACCTGTTTTTCATAAGCATCAACAAATAATTAATGTAAAAATATTTTACACAATACGTATATTTTATTTACAGATGACTATTTTCGCAAAAGAGAGAAGGAGAGGCGCACCGTTATTAAACCCTGCGCAAGACAAAAACCGGCAAACCGGACAACGGTTTGTTTAACACAAAACAGAAAATAAGATGAGAAAGAGCGAAATTCTTATTGTTGACGACAACAGAAGCGTTTTAACGGCTCTCGAAATGTTGCTGCAACCCGAATTCGACAAAATAATCACCATTGGTAATCCCAACGGGATACTGTCGGCATTACAAAAAAACAACATAGATGTAGTTTTGTTAGACATGAATTTCAAAGCCGGTGTCAATAGCGGAAACGAAGGACTCTATTGGCTTCGCAGGATTTTGAAATTCGACCCTCTGATAAGCGTGGTTATGATAACGGGATACGGCGATGTGGAATTGGCCGTAAAAGCGGTGAAAGAGGGGGCTTTCGACTTTATTTTAAAGCCGTGGGACAACAACAAACTTATAAGCACACTCCTTGCCTCTTTTAAACTGAGAAAAAGCAAAATGGAGACTGCAGGATTGATAAAAACAACCAACATATTAAAACAGACAATAAACAGCGGCACACATACAATAATAGGACAATCGGCTCCAATGAAAAAGGTGATGAACCTTGTGAAAAAGGTTGCCCCAACCGACGCCAATATCTTAATTACCGGCGAAAACGGCACCGGCAAAGAGCTTGTGGCTCGCGAAATACACCAATATTCAAAAAGAAAAAACGAAATAATGATAAGCGTGGATATGGGCTCGGTGAGCGAAACACTGTTCGAAAGCGAACTATTCGGACATGTAAAAGGCGCTTTTACCGATGCAAAAGAGGAAAGAACGGGAAAATTCGAAGCTGCCGATAAAGGCACTCTCTTCCTCGACGAAATAGGAAATTTGTCACTCTCGCTCCAGGCAAAAATACTCGCCGTATTGCAAAACAGAACGGTAACAAAACTGGGAAGCAACAAACCTATACCCGTTGACATAAGACTTATCTCGGCCACAAACAAAAACCTTAAAGAGATGGTCTCCGACGGACTTTTTCGCCAAGACCTCTTTTACCGTATCAATACCATTACAATAGAGCTGCCCCCATTGCGCGAACGCGAAAACGACATAATTCTACTTGCCGAATATTTTTTGGACAAATACAGAAAAAAATATGAAAAATTCGAGCTGAAAATCAACCAAAAAGGGATGAAAAAACTACTTAAACACCACTGGCCTGGTAACGTAAGAGAGTTGCAACATTGCATCGAAAAAGCGGTTATCCTGGCCGACAATAACATCCTTTCGGAAAACAGCTTTTCGTTTGACGGCAGCACCAATAAAAACAACTTGCCGTTCCGTACTATCGAAGAGATGGAAAAGGAGATGATTGTCAACAGCCTGAAAAACAACGAAAACAACATGAGCAAGGCGGCAAAAAGCCTCGGAATTACACGTCAGACACTTTATAACAAAATAAAAAAATATGATATACAAGCATTTTTATAAATCGATAACAATACGGTTACTAATAGTCGTTGCTCTTTCGGTAACGGCATCATTTTTTCTTTTTGTGGAAAAAAACTATTATCTGTGCGCTCTATTTGCGGCATTAATGTCGGTTGCGGCAATAAACCTGATTAATTATTTCAACAAAATAAACCGTTGGATATCATTCTTTTTGCTCGGCATCGAAAACGACGACACAACCCTGAAAATACCTTCAAAATCGGGAAACAAAACAATTGACGAAGTTTACAACGGAATGAAGAGGCTAAACATTCTTTTCAAAAAAATAAAAACCGATATCAACACCAAGGAATACTATTACCGCTCAATAATAAACCAGGCTTCAACAGGACTATTCTCAATAAACGGTAAAGGCAGGATATTAAACATCAACCCCAAGGCATCAAATCTGATAAACCTTAACGAATACCAACACGTAAACGCACTAAGCAAAATAGACGGAAGGTTACCGGCATTTATAATGGACCAAAACAACAAAATGCATTCAGCGGTTTTTGAAAATCAATACGGAAAAAAACTTCTGTTCAAACTCTCTGAAATAACCGTAAAAAATGAAAAAATAAAACTTATCGAAGTAAACGACATAACAAAGGAGTTGGACACAAGGGAGGTGGACGCCTGGATAAAACTGGGACGCACCCTTTCGCACGAAATAATGAACAGCATAACCCCCATCACTACACTGTCGCAGGTAATTTTAAAGTATTTCGTTAAAAACGGTAAAATTATCCCTGCGGAAGAAATTAAACAAGAGACCGTATCAAATAGCGTCAAAGGTTTGAAGGTAATAAAAGAGCAGAGCCTAAGCCTCATGAACTTCGTCGAAAATTACAGAAAATTCACCAAACTCCCCGAACCCAACCTCTCACGCGTCAACCTGACACAGCTAATAGAAAACAACCTGATGGCAGCCCGCACCTTCCCCGGATTCGACTCAATAACAATAAAAAAGGAAATACCCGTAGATTTCCATTTTGTAACCGACGAAAAACTTCAAACGCAGGTAATTATAAACCTGTTGAAAAATGCCACCGAAGCTCTTGTCTCGGCAAATACACCCTCACCCACCCTTTTAATAAAACTGTGGAAATCGGACAACACGGCAAACATTGAAATCGCCAACAACGGTCCCGCCATTCCGGCCGGATTGCGCGAACAGATATTCGTGCCATTTTATACCACAAAAGCAAACGGTTCGGGAATAGGATTGAGCCTCAGTAAACAGATAATGCTCTCAATGGGCGGCGATATAATCTTAAACAATAATAAAAACGGCTGGACATCTTTTGTTATCACAATGAGTAAAAGAGGATAACAGCAAATCCCATTTACCTTTTTAGCGAAGATTATCCGCTGTTTTTTTTTGTAATCTGCTCCTCCGTAAAGGATATCCTTTTCACAAATCAACACCAAATGTTTTTAAAAATTTTTTACCTCAAATTTCATCAAGGTGCACTTTATACGGTTTTTTGGGATGGTATCATTACTTTTAATATGAAAATGTGTGATAAATATTTTACATTTGCTTTTTTTTTCAAACAAAAATTTTCAATAAGATGGGATTAAAAGGCAAGATTACCGTTATGAATTTTCTCCAGTTTTTTGTTTGGGGAGCATGGTTACTCTCATTCGGGAAGTACCTTGGTGTAACACTGCATTTTACCGGAGAAGAGATAGGCGCTATTTTTATGACATTGGGAATTGCCTCGCTTTTTATGCCGGGCATAATGGGTATCATTGCCGACAGGTGGCTTAGCGCAAACAAGTTATATGCATTGGCTCATATTTTAGGTGCATTTTTGCTGGTGCTGGCAGCCGGACAAACCGGTTACCGTATGCTCTATATTGTAATGTTGATTTATTTAATGCTATACATGCCGACCATCGCACTCGACAACACCGTATCTTATTGCTTGCTCGAAAAGGGAGGTTACGATATAGTAAAAACTTTTCCGCCCATACGTGTGTGGGGAACGGTAGGTTTTATTATTGCCGTTTGGCTTATCGACCTGTTGGGTTCGGCTTTTCAAAGTTTGCAAACGGCATTAAACACAACATTCCCCGAATACCTTACACAACCGTGGGGATTGAGCAACATGCAACTCTACTTTTCGGCCTTCTTTTCTCTGGTCTTGGGATTGTACGCCTTAACTCTTCCCAACTGCGACATTGAAAAATCGGGAAAAAAGAAAACCCTTGTGCAAGCTCTCGGTCTCGATGCTTTTGTGCTTTTCAAAGAGCCTAAGATGGCTGTATTTTTTATCTTTTCCATGCTTTTGGGTGCCGCATTGCAAATTACCAACATGTGGGGCGAAGCCTTTTTACACGACTTCGGTAAAATAGATGCATACAAAAATTCGTTCGCCGTTACACACAACGGAATATTAATGTCCGTTTCCCAAATGTCGGAAACCCTGTTTATTCTTACAATACCCTTCTTCCTGAAAAAATTCGGAATAAAAAAAGTCATGATTATGAGTATGTTGGCATGGGTTCTGCGTTTCGGCTTGTTTGGAATAGGAAATCCCGAAGGTTTCGGTTTGGTGCTTTTGATACTGTCGATGATAATTTACGGTATGGCTTTCGACTTCTTTAACATCTCGGGGTCGCTCTTTGTCGAAATGGAAGCAAAACCCAATATCCGGGCAAGCGCACAAGGTCTTTTTATGATTATGACCAACGGTCTGGGGGCAATGATAGGGGCTTACGGCAGCGGGCTTATTATCGAAATGTTTTCCGATAACGGCACACGCAATTGGCAGGCAATATGGTTTATATTCTCGGCATATGCTCTCGTTATTACGGTCCTCTTTATATTTTTATTTAAATACAAACACAATCCCGAAGCATTGAAAAGCATAAAACACTAAAATGCAATGAAAAAAAAATTGTTAAACCTGAAAATATTACTGCTCTCCTTGGTCGCCGCAGGCATCTTTTTTTCCGGTGCCCTATTTGCCCAGGAAACCAACGGCGGCAACAACGGAAAAATTTCTTTGGGACTGGAAATTACTCCCCAATTCACAAAAATATCCAATACAAACTATGTTGATTGCTCTTCAAAAGTACGACCCTACACCGGAATTTTTATTCTTTACGACGTAAACCAAGTGTTGAAATTCAAAACCGGACTGTTTTTCGATATGAGAAGCTACGGAATTTATCTGAAAACTTCGGGTTTAAAGCTTAGCGACAGTACCGGTTATACCGGATACAACAGTTATTTGGAATTTGATTTTACCAATACCGTGAATTATATCACTGTTCCCGTAGATTTCTTTTACCAGAAAGGCGACGGAAAGTTAAAGGTTTTTGTGGAAGGTGGGCTCTATTTTTCATTAACCATAAACAACAACAGCAAAGGCGACGGCGATATGTATATACACCCCGACGACCTTGATGGGTTTAACGACAGTACGCTAACGGCAGGGCACCACTATAAACATTTCGATTCCAGCAACGACAACTTTTTCAACACTTACGATTTGGGTGTAAACCTCGGTATGGGGATAAGCTACTATTTCAAACCGGAACTGGCGCTCCAATTTAGTCCCGGGTTTTCGTACGGTTTGACAAACGTTTTCGAAGACCCGGAAACTTCATCAAAATGGTCGAATATTTTTAAACTTCATTTGGCAATGGTTTACAAATTGAAATAACAAGCAGGTTTGATGTGCGGCACTCTTGTTTTGAAGTTGCAAATGCAAATTGTACGGTTATGATAAAAAAAGGGGACAAATACAACTAATTAAACCACCGTATCGGTAACAACATCACGGTTTGCGCCATCTTTCCGTAAAACAAATAAATATGAACAACATTAAAACTTAAAGCCATGATAAATAATTTACCGGCAAATACAGTAGAACGTTTAAGTTTGTTTCGCAGGGTATTGCTAAATTACCCAACCGAAAAACACACGCATATTCATTCGCACCAGCTGGCTCATCTTTTAAAAATAAATCCGGCACACGTACGTCGCGATTTGATGCTTATAGGTTTCTCGGGCGATATCCACAAAGGGTACGAAATTAAGAAACTCATTAAAGAGATTGGCAAAGCCATTGATTGTACAAGGGTGCTAAAGGTGGCTTTTATAGGTATAGGCGACTTGGGACGTACCGTAGCCGAATACTTTAACAAGAAAGAGACAAAAATAAGAATAGCGGCTACTTTCCGCCTAAACCAGGAACCAGCCACACAGTTCCCCGACGTGAAATGTTACAACATATCGCGCATGAAAGAGATTTTGAAAAAGGAAAAAACAGAACTGTGTGTTATTGCCGTTCCGCCAAGTTTTGCCTCCGAAATTTCAAAAACAGTTGTGGATGCCGGCGTTAAAGGTATTTTAAATTTCACTTCGGTACACCTTACCGTGCCCGATGATATCTATCTTGAAAATTACGACATGATAAGCAAACTTGAAAAACTCGCTTACTTTACACACAAAGACAATTGCCCCACAGAATAAACGGTATTCCGTTTATTTTGCGCAACGGTACCGCCTTTCGTTAAAACTGAAAATACGAATCCCGGCATTGACAAACATTTTGCTCTGTTTCTTCATTTGCAAATAATAATGCCGCCCGGCAAAATGAACGGTAAAAGCCGCCAATTGACGGCTACCTCTGTTTTGTAACTAAATTGTTATAATTTTGTTAATCGAAAAACCTATACAATGACCGAAGTGGGAACATCAAAATATTATTACAAATGTGTCAATTGCGGCTCCGAGTACGATGCTTCGCAAGTACGTTATCTGTGTCCCGCATGCGAAAAAACCAATAACAACCCGGCTCCGCCCAAAGGGGTGTTAAAAACCCTTTACCGGTACCATAAGCTGAAAACAAAAAACATAACCTTCGAAAAACTAAAAAAGAGCGAATTTATCGATTTGCTTCCCGTAAATTCCATTTCGAGTTTTCCGTACCTGAAAACGGGAAACACACCTTTGTACAGGATAGAAAGCCTCAACGGACACTCACTCCCTTTCAAACTCTTTTTAAAAGACGACGGACAAAATCCCACTTATTCGTTCAAAGACCGGGCTTCGGCATTGGTTTCGGCTTTTGCCAAAGAGAGGGGTATCGACACTATAATTGCGGCATCCACCGGAAATGCAGGCTCCTCACTTGCGGGAATATGCGCATCGCAAAATCAAAAGGCTGTAATAATGGTTCCTCGTACGGCACCATTGGCAAAACTAACACAAATTATCATGTACGGCGCCAAAATAATTCCCGTAAACGGCACTTACGACGACGCTTTCGATTTAAGCGTCAAAGCTACCGGAATTTTCGGCTGGTATAACCGCAATACCGCTTTCAACCCGCTGACCGTTGAAGGAAAAAAGAGTGTCTCTTTCGAACTTTTTGCCGGGCTGAACGCCAATATCCCCGATGTTATTTTTGTTCCGGCAGGTGACGGCGTTATTATTTCGGGTGTATTCAAAGGTTTTGAAGATCTGTTAAAACTGGGTATCATTGATAAGATGCCGCTGATAATTGCAGTGCAAGCCGAAGGCAGCGACAACCTTGTAAGAAACATTTACGGCAAACGTTTCGAGTCTAAACCTTCAATTACCGTTGCCGATTCCATATCTGTCGATTTCCCGCGCAACTTTTTTATGACACGCGACTACATTGTACGCTATAAAGGCGAAACCGTTACCGTCACCGACAACGAAATCGTTGAGGCTTCAAAAACTTTATCGAGAAATACCGGAATCTTTTCCGAGCCCGCTG
This sequence comes from uncultured Lentimicrobiaceae bacterium, assembly GCA_964549335.1. Taxonomy (GTDB): domain Bacteria; phylum Bacteroidota; class Bacteroidia; order Bacteroidales; family F082; genus Sulfidibacterium. The sequence goes on from CAZJUQ010000016.1 coordinate 24,692, forward strand.
CAGCTGCCGCATTTGCAGCCATGCTTAAATATCAAAATACCGGCAGGTTGAATGAGAACTCAAATGTTGTGGTACTTCTTACGGGCAGCGGACTTAAAGATATCAAAACCCTTGAAAAAGTCATAAAAATTCCTCCTCCGGTAAACCCGGATATTAACGAACTGAAAAACATTAAAATATGATTACATTTTTCTTAAACGGTGAAAAACAAACATATAATGGCGACCCGGAACTTACCCTGCTAAAATATTTACGTAACGAAAAGCACATCACTTCGGTAAAGGACGGTTGCAGCGGACAAGCGGCTTGCGGGGCTTGTACGGTGGAGATAAACGGAGAAGCAAAATTGTCATGCGTCACGAAAATGTCGAAACTCCGGGATGCGGAAATATTCACCCTCGAGGGTCTTCCGGAATATGTAAAAGATACTATTGCCAAAGCTTTTGTAAACAAAGGTGCCGTTCAATGCGGATTTTGTACTCCCGGTTTTATCACCCGCACCAAAGTATTGCTTCAAAAAAATCCCTCTCCCACCCTCAATGAAATACGCAATGCCGTTAAACCGCATCTGTGCCGCTGCACGGGATACAAAAAAATCGAAGAGGCCATACTCTTAGCAGGAGAGACTTTGAAAGAACATAAAACCCTTGAAATCAGGAATACCGGAGGCAAAATAGGGCAACGTCAACCCAAATACAAAGCCTACGAAACAGCAACCGGAAAACGAAAATTTGTCGATGATATCTTTTTCGAAGGAATGATGTTCGGAGCGCTAAAGTTCAGCGATTATCCGTCGGCAAAAATAAAGAGTATAGACTTTTCGGATGCCGAAAAACTGGAAGGGGTGGTCAAAATTTTCACTGCCGCCGATATTCCCGGCGAACACAAAGTGGGTTTAATAATTCAAGACTGGCCGCTGATGGTCGGAGTTGGTGAAAAGACACACTATATAGGCGACGTCATAGCCGGTGTTGTTGCCGAAACCGGAGAAATTGCCCGCAAAGCCGCCGGCATGATTAAGGTGGATTACGAGATATACAAGCCTGTAACCGATGTTTTTGAAGCTATCAATGCAAAGCCCATTCATCCCGGGCGTCCCAATAATTTCAGCACAACGGCTTTCGTAATAGGCGATGCGGAGGCGGGTTTGAAAAACTCGAAATATGTATCGAAAGGCCACTACCGGACACAAAGAATAGAACACGCCTTTTTGGAAAAGGAATCGGCGGTTGCAATCCCCGAAAACGGCGGTATAACACTTTATAGTCAAAGTCAGGGAGTGTACGAAGACCGCCGTCAGGTGGCTATGGTTCTTGGCATTCCCGAAGAGAAAGTTAGAGTGATATTGGTACCCAACGGCGGCGGGTTCGGCGGAAAAGAGGATTTAAGCATTCAAGGACATACGGCTATGTTCTCTTTTCTTTTGAAAAAACCCGTTAAGATAACTCTCTCCCGTGAAGAATCTATAAGAGTCCACCCAAAACGTCATCCGGTATTTATGGATATTGAGGTTGGTGCCGACGCCAACGGCAAACTTACTTCCTTAAAACTGAGAGCCGTTGGCGACACCGGAGCTTATGCCTCGGTGGGCGACAAAGTAATGGAACGTGTTGCCGGTCATGCAGCAGGAGGATACTACATACCCAACATCGACATTGAAGCCAAAACCGTATATACCAACAATATACCAAGCGGTGCAATGCGTGGCTTCGGGGCAAACCAGGTCGCTTTTGCCCTCGAAAGTTGTATTGACGACATTTGCCGTCAAGGAGGGTTCGACCGCTGGAAATTCCGTTACGACAATGCTCTCGTGGACGGGCTTTCAACATCAACCGGACAAAAATTAAAAGGGGTGGGTATAAGGGCTTGTCTTAATGCCGTAAAAGATGATTTTTACAATGCCAAATATGCAGGATTGGCTTGCGCCATAAAAAACTCGGGCGTGGGGAACGGAATGATTGACGATTCCACGGTCAAAATCACCATAGTATCCGAAAATAAAGTCTTGCTGGAACACGGATGGACGGAAATGGGGCAAGGTGTAGATAACATGGCTTTGCAAACATTATGCGAAGAGACGGGACTTAATCCCCAAATAATAGAGGTTAAAGTGGACACAAAAGCTCAACTGAAAACCGGAATGACAACATCATCGAGGGCAACGGCTCTGGTGGGTCTTGCCGTAATCAACGCCTCGAAAAGTTTTAAACAGGATTTGCAACACCATTCGCTTGCCGACCTGAAAGGGAAAGAATACCGGGGCAAATTTGTGTGTGACTGGACCACAAAACCCGGTGGAAACACAAAAGAACAAATAACGCACTATTCGTACGGCTATGCCGCTCAAGTTTGTATTCTCGACGACAACGGCAACGTACAAAAGATGGTAGCTGCCCACGATGCCGGAAAAATTATGAACCCCATGCTTTTCGAAGGTCAAATTGAGGGAGGAGTACACATGGGATTGGGATATGCCCTTACCGAAGATTTACCCATGAAGGGGGGATACCTCGTAACCGACAAGATGAGAAAACTGGGAATTTTAAGGGCTCACGAAACTCCCGAAATCGTTGTCAAAGGCGTTGAAGTGCCCGACCCGGTAGGACCTTACGGAGCCAAAGGTATCGGCGAAATAGGTCTTGTACCCACAGCAGCGGCGGTAGCAAATGCCCTTTTTGCCTTCGACGGAATTAAACGTACAAAATTACCTTTGAAAAGAAAAAATTAAGAGATTTTAGTTATGAGCATACTATTGAAAAACGCCACATATATTCACAACGAAACATTGGAAATTACCGTGGGAGACATATTGGTTGACGGTGAAAAAACCCTGTTGACAGCGGATAACCACACTGAAAACCAGGCAACAGAGATACTTGATTGTTCGGGAATGATTGTTACTAAATCGTTTGCCATAGGACACCACCACGCATATTCGGCTCTTGCGCGGGGCATGCCGGCGCCGGCGGTAACACCTTCGAACTTTTACGAAATTCTGAAAAATATCTGGTGGAGGCTCGACAAAGCTTTGGACAAAGATACACTGGAGGCTTCGGCACTGGCAACAGCCATGGCATCAGCCAAAGCGGGAAGCACTTTCGTTATCGACCACCACTCTTCACCGTTTTGTATAGATGGTTCGCTCGAAATATTGGCAAATGCTTTCCACCGCGTAGGAATTAATCATTTGTTGTGCTACGAAATAAGCGACCGCGACGGTATGGATAAAGCCGAAAAAGGACTCGCCGAAACCGAAGCCTATCTGCAAAAACATCAGGGGCTTGTGGGGTTGCATGCTTCTTTTACCGTAGGCGACAATACACTGAAAAAGGCTGCCGACCTTATGTTTAAATACAATTCGGGAATACATATTCACGTCGCCGAAGATATTGCCGACAGGCAAATAACAAAAAGAAATTACAATTATAATTTTATAATCGACAGACTTAACAGTTTCGGCATTCTCAATTCGTCAAAAACAATTTTAGCACATTGCATTCACCTCGACAACAACGAAAGAAAAACAATATCGGAAAGTCAGGCATGGGTTGTTCAAAATACCGAAAGCAACCTCAATAACAATGTGGGCTTTTTTAATTCCAAAGGTTTAACGCATAAAATTATGCTCGGCACCGACGGCATGCACTCCGACATGTTGCGTTCGGCTCAAGCATCATATTTCGCAGGCAAACATTTCGACAATGTCGATTTTGCCGGAATTTACCGCCGCTTTAACAATGTGCATACATACATTAAAGAAAACGGCTTTTCGGGAGACGACGACAACAACCTCGTAGTACTCGATTACGACACTCCTACTCCGGTCAACAGAGACAATTTTCTTGCTCATTTTATTTTCGGAATTAACTCTTCACACGTTAAACATGTGATTTCGAACGGCAAACTAATTGTAAAAAACAGAAATATCATATCGGTGGACGAAAAAGAGATTTTAAAATTTACCCGGCAACAGGCAAAAAGATTGTGGCAAAAATTGATATGATATGAACAACGAATATTTAACATGGTTCGGATATTTGGCATCGGCAATAATTGCGGTGTCAATGACAATGAACTCCATTGTGAAATTCAGGTGGATAAACCTTGTGGGAGCGTCAAGTTTCGCCCTTTACGGAATACTCATCAATGCCGTTCCGGTATCGTTGCTCAACGGTTTTATTACCGTAGTAAACATATACTACCTGTCGAAAATATACTCGAAAAAAGAGCAATTCGAAACACTGGAAGTTAGAGCCGACAATAAATACCTCTTGAAATTTTTGAAATTTCATAACAAGGAGATTCAAAAATTCTTTCCCGGTTTCGAATACAAACCCGAAATAAACACCATAAGCTTTTTTATTTTGCGCGATATGAATGTTGCCGGTGTATTTTTGGCTCACCAGCAAGACGACGAAACAATAAGAGTGGGACTCGATTTTGTAATTCCTCAATACAGGGATTTTAAAAACGGGAAATACATCTTTCACCGCTTACGCAATGAGTTTATAAATCAAGGGATAAAGAGGGTGGTTTCGCCCTCATACACAAAAAAACACTCAAAATACCTGCTGAAAATGGGATTTAAAAAGAGAGGTGATAATCTTTTCGAAAAAAGGTTTTAAAATGGCTATTCTAATCAAAAACGGCACTGTTGTAAATGCCGGCGGAATAAAAACCGCCGATGTGCTAATATCGGAGGGAGTTATAAAAAAAACGGGGAAGAACCTGAATGATACGGACAACGAAGTGAGCACAATAATAGATGCAAAGGGGAAATACCTCTTCCCCGGCGGTATCGACCCGCATGTTCATATGCATTTACCTACACCCGCCGGATTTTCGGCGGACGATTTTTTGTCGGGGAGCAGAGCAGCCCTTGCAGGCGGCACAACGACACTTATTGATTTTGTAACGCCGCAAAAAGGAGAACCGCTTTGCGATGCTCTGGAAAAGAGAAAAAAAGAAGCAGCAAACTGCCTGACCGACTACTCGTTCCACGTAAGTCCCGTGGAATGGCGCAAAACATTACCACGGGAGATAAAAAACTGTATAGCAAAAGGGTTAACCTCTTTTAAAGTATATATGGCCTATAAAGACACAATAGGGCTTGACGACTTTACCCTGTTGCGGGTAATGGAGGCTGTAAGCCATGCCGGAGGAACGGTAACGGTTCATTGCGAAGATGGTGACGAAATTGAAAAATTGAGAAACAGTTTCCACAACGAAGGTAAGCTTTCGCCGCGGTACCACCCCCTGTCGCGACCGGCAAATTTAGAAGCATCGGCAGTAAAAAAGGTAATGGAGTATGCCGCACGTACAAATTGTAATTTGTATATAGTTCACGTGTCGTCGGAACTTTCGCTGCAATATATAAAGGAGGGACAAAAAAAGGGAGAAAATGTATATGCGGAAACATGCCCCCAATACCTGTTGCTTAACAATGATAAGTATTCGGAAGATTTTGAACTGGCAGCACCGTATGTTATGAGTCCGCCTCTGCGTACCTCAGACGATAACGCCGCTTTATGGAACGCGCTTAAAGAAAAAACTATACAAACAGTAGCCACCGACCATTGCCCGTTTAACATGGAACAAAAACGACGCGGGCTGCACGACTTCAGAAAAATAGCCAATGGCGCCGGCGGTGTGGAACACCGCTTGACACTGCTTTTTACTTATGGCGTTTTAACAAACAAAATAACATTGACCGAATTTGTTGAATTAACCTCCACAAATGCCGCAAAAATTTTCGGCATTTACCCCAAAAAGGGGGTTATTGCAAAAGGTTCCGATGCCGATATCGTAATTTGGAATCCGGAAATAAAAAAAACTATCTCCGCAGAAAATCATATAATGAATTGCGACAACGATATTTTCGACGGCTTTGGCACTACCGGAGCCCCCCAAACGGTTATAAAAAACGGAGAAATAGTATATAATGACGGCAAACTATCCGGAAATATTTCGCCCGGACATTTTTTATATAGAAATAAATCCTACTTTTGAACTAAGAAAGATTGTTAATGTCTTTCAATAAAAACAACTCTTTTCCGATTTTTAACAAGACATGGATAAAACTTCATTTTTTTCGAAAAGCACACTATACCTGAGTTATATTTTTGCATACTCATTATCACTATTTCCCAAGCTGTTGCCCCCGATAATTATCTTATGGTCTTTGAGCTTTATCGCCAACTTCATCACGCAAAAAAAGAGAATTCAATTCAAACCCGATTTTCCGCAAAAAATTTTAATACTGTTTTATCTCTTTTATGTTGCCGGTTTCTTTTGGTCAGGCAACAAAGAGAATGCACTGTTTGCCCTCGAAGTAAAATTGACCTTAGTGCTTTTTCCGTTGATGATATCATCGGACAGGGAATTTTTCAGGAAAAACATACGTGGGATACTGCTCTTTTTTGTTTTGGGAATACTTACCTCGTCGCTTTTCTGTTTAACAAAATCGTTTTTATTATCACTGTCGTTCGACGGTAAAATTTATTTCAACCCCATCGACTCGAGATATGCCGGTTGGGCATACGGAGGAAACCGTTTCCGCTATTTGGGATTGTCGTATATACTGCACCCCACTTACTATTCATTATATATTTTGTTGGCTCTAATTGTGGACGTTATTTTTTTAAAAAACAGGATTTTTATCAACAAGTACCTTAATATCGTTTTAAAAGCGGCTGTACCCATCTTTATTGTTATGATATATTTGCTCTCATCAAAAGCCGTTTTAATAAGTTCGTTGATAGTTTTGGTGTTGTTTGCCGTCGATTTGTACAAAAAATATAACAATGTACAAGTAAAAATATCCATATTGTTTATCAGTTTGATAATAATTACCGTTGTGATAACAAATCCCCGGTTCGGAAAATTGATGAAAGCGATAGAAAACCCCGAAACAATCATGGACAACAGTACCGACGGAAGTTTTATTTCAAGGGTACACATTTGGGAGGCGGCAATAGATATAGTACGACGGAATTTTTTGTTCGGTGTAGGGCCCGGCGACACCAACGGCACTCTGGTTACCGAATACAAAAAGAACAACTTTATCGACCCGTACGAAAAAAAATCGAATGCTCATAATCAGTATTTGGAAACATTCATAAACACGGGAGTATTTGGCTTTGTAACCTTATTGCTTTTATTAATCGTTCCTCTGTTTATATTGGAAAAACAAAACATATTGTACAAAATTTTTCTTATAATGATTGCTTTTAACTTTCTGTTCGAATCCATGTTAAACACAATAGCAGGAGTTTTGTTCTTCGGGTTTTTTTACAATCTGCTTTCCACTTTAAAAGAAAATGAGTTTCAAGATATGGGCAAACACAGCATCGGAGACATTGTCTAAATAATTTGCAAAAAAAAATTTTGACTATTTACATTCTTTATTACTTTTGCAGCCGCTTTTAGCACTACGGGTCCAGTAGCTCAGTTGGATAGAGCAGCAGCCTTCTAAGCTGCGGGTCGTGGGTTCGAATCCCGCCTGGATCACCTAAAAATCCCGCTTCTCAGCGGGATTTTTATTTTGTCTTTTTTTTTCCGATTTTAAACTCACTCTAACGTAGCACACCCCCTTCTTTAATCGATACTGTCAATAAAATCGGTTAAGCTTTCCTTGCTGCTCAAACCCAGCTTCTTGCGCAGGCGGTAACGTGTTCCTTTAATACTATGGGGCGAAAGGTTTAATATCGATGCCGACTCCTTAATATTCAATTTCAATTTGATAAGTGCTGCAATTTTCAAATCGTGATTTGTCAGTTCCTGATTAATCTCCTTCAACTTTTTAAAGAATGTTTTATTTACCTGCTCAAAATAGAGTTTAAAGACTTCCCACTCTTTTTCCGAATTGATACTCCGTTTTATTTGAAATTTTATTCTATTCAGTTTTTTGGCTATGTTTTCGGGTATCTCTTTCTCAATTTCCGAAATATTTTTTTGCAATTCGTAAAGCATTTTGTTTTTTTGCATCATGGTAAGTGCCTGCGATGCAAGTTGACGATTTTGAAACTGCATCTTTTCAAGGTTCTTTTCGTTTTCCGTTTTCACAAGCTCTTTTTCTATCTCGCTTCTTTTCCGTTTTTCGTAAAAGACATATAACAAAAGCAAACTTGTAATAAACACCAATATTATACCCGAAATCAACAGCATCTTCATTTTTTTATCCTTCTTTTGAATAATTTTCAGGTTTTTTATTTCCATATTCTTTTTCTCTACATCAAATTTTATTTGGAGTTCTTTAATTGTTTCGGCATTTTTTTCGTTAAAAATCGAATCCTTTAACTTTTCTTTAATCACAAGAAAGTTGTATGCATTCTTATAGTCTCCGCTCATGGTGTAATTATTGCATAACTGCCCTATAATATCAATGCTGTTTTTCAGTTCTCCGAGCGAGTCGGACAAGAAATAGGCTTTCAACAAATATTTACACGATTTTTCATTATCACCCAACTTTTCCGACAATTGCGCTTTTCCTTTATAATAATATATTTTACTTCGTAAAAATTCGTTTTCATCTATAATTTTTTTTGCTTTTTCAAGATACCGGTTTGCCTTATTAAGCTTTCCGAAAATATTATATATCATGCCAAGATTCAAATAAACGGCAATTAAAACATCGGGGTTATCCTTTTTCTCCACGTAAGGTAAAGCAATGCGGTAATAATAGAGTGCCGAGTCAAAAACATCATTGTCGTAAAATACGGCTCCCAAATTAACAAGGGCGCTCAAATATGTCTCTTGGTTATTGTCGGCAAGTGATTTTTCCATCGCTTTTTTCATATACCGTACGCTTAAACCGAACTCACCCCACTCTTTGTAAACCGCTCCCACATTGGCATATAAAATCGGTAAGGATGGATATTTCAACTCTTCCGCCAGCTTTATTGATTTCAGATAATAATCAATGGCCGAGGCAAAATCAGACATAAAATAATAGGTGTTTCCGGTAGTATTATAATAACTTAAAAGACGCCGTTTGAAAAACGGATCTCCGGGATTACGTTCTTTCAGAACTTCAACCGTGGCTACGGCTTGCTCAAGTTCGGTAAGTGACGACACGTAATCGCCTTTGTTGTTGAATGCCATAGCCCTTATATTGCGCGCATTGGAAATTTCCACAGGATTATTGTTTTTGCGGGCAAGAGCCGTTGCCTTATCGCAATAATACAAGGTGCTGTCATTATCCCTGTAAAGATAATAATAGGCCATGTCAAGAAGCGCTACAATACGCGAACTGTCGTTTTCCGAATTGTTGTACCTCCCTTTTATAGCTCCTATACTCTCCTGTCCCGTAACTTTTAACCACAACAAAACGAAAACCGTAATACCCGAAAAAAATATTTTGGTTTGCATATTAAAAGTTTTGATAAATATAGTGCTGTTTTTGTAATGTAAAAATATAAAATTTCGTATGATACCCTCTTTTGATTATAACATGTTAATAATCAAATATATAAATTTCCGGTTAATACCTAATTAATACCTTTAAAAGAAGAGGGTAATACCTGATTAATACCGCAAATATTTGCAAGCAATCATATTGACAATTTATATTTGCCTGAAAATCAATCATAAAACCAGATGGAAAAAGCTCCAAACAATAAAAGCAAGAAAAACATACAGGATGAAACGTACGATGTTCTTATATATTCCAACAAAGACAAAGTATATTTTCTGGCTCAAAGGATTATAGACAGCGGAGTATTATTCATGCGGTCGAAAAAAGGCGAATTGATAAAATCCATGGAAATTGTAAACACCAACTACGGAGCAATACAAGTTCCGGAAGGAATTACCGAAATAAAAGCCGCTGTAGTGGCAGAAGGTCTTTTTTTCGAAAAAACTCTTAAAGTCAGACACTAAATTGCCATGCTATGAATAAGTTTTTAATAACAAGTCTTATAACAACCATATTTGTTATGCACCTTACTACAAAAGCAGGGGTGGCAACAGACATCGCAAACGATACTTTTTCAAGTTATCCTGCGGTTTCCGGTGACAACAGCACAACATACCACTTTCATCATACGAAAACAGAGGGTTATTCCCTTTTTATCCGCAAACACAAAAACCAGCATTCGAATACCGGAAGTTGCGGATTGATAACATTCGGCTCTCCTGCTCTTTCCTGCAATATCACTTGCCGTCATATTGCCCCGGCAAAAAGCGGATATCTCTATTTTACCTTAACATTAAGCAATCTAATAGGAATTGCCTTGCCGGGAATCAATCCCATACTCGTATTAAAGAAGCGAAAGTCTGAGCTTAACATTATGAAAAAGAAAAAGCGGAAATAAAATTCGACAGATAATAAATCATAGAAATAAATTTAAAAACAGTAGTTATGAAAAAAATCATCTCTTTATTAGTAATTATTATGTCGGGAAGTCTTTTCACACTCCGGGCACAGGTAGCTATTAATCATGACGGTTCATCGGCACAAACCGGTTCCATTTTGGATATCAAATCAACAACCGAAGGGGTTTTATTTCCACGTTTAACCACCTCGGAACGTTTTAGTCTTGAACACATTGACGGTTTGTTCGTGTATGATAAAGATGATAACAAATTTTATTACTACAACGGCGACAAATCGAAATGGCAATATTTCTCAACGGTTAAGGAAATAAACGATTTAAGTGACGGTTTTACTTCATCGGGATCTTCATCTTCCTCTTTCGAAAATAATATCGGAATCGGAGACAGTGCAATGGCTTTAATAAAGGATGGAAGTTGTAACACTGCGTTCGGTTTCAATGCTATGACCCGGAACGACACAGTATCCAATAATGTTGCCATAGGCACATATGCTCTCTATCAAAACAGCAAAGGAAATTACAATAATGCAATCGGTGCATATTCTATAAATAAAAACAGTACCGGAAGCTACAACAATGCAATGGGTGCTCATGTTTTACAAAACAATACAACCGGAAGTTTTAATATTGCTTTGGGTTATTACTCCATGGAGAAAAATACGGTAAGTTCCTATAACATAGGCATAGGTTCCAATTCATTATCGAATAACATTTCGGGAGAAAGAAATATTGCTTTAGGTATGTTTCCTTTGTACAATAATATAAACGGGAATGAAAATATTGCTTTGGGTTATTCCTCTTTGTCCAGTAATAGTAGCGGAAATTACAATATTGCAATTGGTTCCTGCCCACTATGTTATAATACCACAGGAAGTGACAATTTAGCCATAGGTAACAATTCATTAGGACAAAATACCACAGGGGACAAAAATATTGCCCTGGGACACTATTCAATGTATTACAACACAACCGGTTACAAAAATATTGCAATCGGTGAAAAAACAATGTTCAAAATGAAAACAGGTTGGGGAAACATAGCTTTCGGTTACAATGCAATGTTTTTGGATTCGCTCTCATCGAATAACATAGCCATCGGGAACGGTGCTTTATATAATAACAATAACCGCTCGAACCTTGTGGCTATCGGAGATTCGGCACTGTTCAAAAACAGCACTAATGCAACCAACGGAGCGGAGGCAATACATAATATTGCTATTGGTTCAAAAAGTTTACAAAACAACACAAAAGGCTATGACAATACGGCATTAGGAATGGCGACACTTATGAAAAACGATTCAGGTACGTACAATACGGCGTTGGGGTCGTATGCACTAAATTCAAACATCAGCGGAAACAATAACACCGCAAGCGGTTCGCATGCCCTTTATTACAACACCACAGGCAGCAAAAATACGGCACAGGGAGCTTTCTCTTTGTACAACAACACAACGGGAAGCAATAACGTTGCCATAGCATACGGCGCTCTTGCTTTCAACAATACGGGAAACCGCAATATTGCCATTGGTAATTTTTCGCAGTATTTTAACAGCAACAGGGAAGAAATAATCGCCATAGGAGATTCGGCTCTCTTTAACAACGGAACCAACATTACCATTCCGGATTACGAAGGATTATATAATGTTGCCGTGGGTACAAGATCGTTGCTCAGCTGTACCAAAGGTTATAAAAATACTGCCCTGGGTCACGAAACCCTTTACAACCTCGTATATGGTCACGACAATGTTGCAATTGGTTATAAATCACTTAACGGGTACGAAGGTTATCAAATTACCGCCGTAGGAAGCGAAACCCATATGTTAAGCAACTACTGGAATGCAACCGCCATCGGATACAACGCGGAAATAACGGGGGGCGAACAGGTACGTTTGGGAAACGGTACTGTCAGCAGCATTGGAGGGTATGCCAACTGGACAAACATTTCGGACGGAAGTCTTAAAAAAGAGATTAAGGAAAATGTTCCCGGCATGGCACTTGTAACCAAATTGCGCCCCGTAACATACCACCTTGATATGGAAGCCATTGCACAATGGCACAATACCCCCGACAGGCTTCGAAACCGCAATAGCGAAGCCAATAAAGAGGCCGAACTTCAAATAGGTTTTATTGCCCAGGAAGTGGAACAGGCGGCAAATGAACTCGGTTTCGACTTTCATGCCGTTGACAAACCCAAAAACGAAAACGACCGTTACGGTCTGCGCTATGCCGAGTTCGTCCCGGTTCTTGTTAAAGCACTTCAGGAACTGAATGCCGAAAACGAAAACCTGAAAAACAGAATGGAAAATATTGAATCGGAATATGAAAAACTGGAAAAACAATACCTGTTAATTTTGAAAAAATTAGAAGCCGCAAAATAAAAAAGTGAGAGATGAATTTTAATCAGGATTACGAAAAAACGTGTGTACCGACACATGTTGCGTTCTTTATATTTTATTATTGTTATTATTGGAACCAAAGGTAGGTACTTGGTTTGTTAACCCGTCCTCGTGCAGGGCGGGTTTTTTTGTATTATTTTAACAAACAGCGGGAAAATAGACCGCTCTGATATTTCCGGTAAAAAACAAACGGAACAGACTCCTTTTGGAATCTTTACCATTAACCGGTTTTTACATTAGCTATAATGGTTTTTCAAATTTTAAACTCCGGGGAAGGCTCTTCGGCAGTAAACCGCACTGCACAATGTTATTCATCCCTCTTTTTAGTAAATTTATAAAAAACCCATACAAAACCGAGAACAAGGTGCAACATCACTACTCCGAAAATTATATATGCCAATGTCATACTCATAACAAACTATGTATTTTACAAGGTTACGGTTTAGCTTTTGGGTTTTCGGCAGAATTGTTTTCCACCACATTTTTCATTTTCACAAGAGCCCTATCAATAACGGGTTTCATGCCGTTTTTCATCATAAGCCCGAGCCAACGTCCGAAAGGGTATTGCAAATTATAAATTTTTATGGTCCATGTAACGCAAGTGCTGTCTCCTTTTGAACGAAAGCGCCACTCACCGCCGGCAGAACCTTGCGGTCCGAAATCCAGTTTGGTTTCAATATATTTTCCGGGCACACTTTTCACTATCTCCAAATTACCATTACCTACCTTTTCGCCCGACCAACTGTATTTAGCACCCACACCACTGTCATTGCCGCTGTAAACCAACTCCATGGTTGTATCCGAATTGAAGGGGGACCAATTTTCTCTGTTTTTCAACACATTCACTTGATTAAAAACAACACCGGGAGACGCTTTCATACATCTGTTTCCGCTTACTTCCACCGTTTCCGGTAAAAAAAGCGGTATTACCAACAATAAAACAACAATTACCAAAATTATTACAACTGTGAGTTTTAACGGTTTCATTATTTAATTTTTTCAGGTGTATAGGCAAAAATATCATTTTTTTCCGAAAACGGAAGCAAGTCGGTGACACATAGTTTCAATATTTTTACGCGGTGTGGCTACATTAATTCGCATAAACCCCTCTCCTCCTTTTCCGAAAGTTTTGCCGCGCGAGAACCCCAGTTTCGCATCCTCTACTAAAATCCTGTTAATGTTGTTGTCGTCAAGTCCGGTACCGTTAAAATCAACCCAGGCAAGGTAGGTGGCTTCGGGTTTCGTCATTTTGACACGGGGAATTTCTGTTTCAATAAAGTTTTCAATATAATCGAAATTTCCTTTAATGTACATCATAAGCCGGTCAACCCATCCGGCTCCTGTTTGATAAGCCGCTGCAGATGCAATATATCCGAAAACATTTCCGTGAACAAGGTGCAACGACTCCAGCATTTTGTCAAATTTTTGGAGCAAACCCCCATTCTGAATTATCACCGACGATGTAAACAAACCCGCCAAATTAAATGTTTTGCTCGGAGCAATAAAGGTTATGGTATTTTGTGCTGTCTCCTCCGATAGCGAAGCCGTAGGAATATGGGTGTATCCGGGTAATATCAGGTCGTTATGTATTTCATCGGAAATCACCAGCACACCGTTATTCAAACATATTTCCGATACCGTTTCCAGCTCTTTTCTTGTCCAGCACCTCCCCACCGGATTGTGGGGCGACGAGAGTAACAGGATTTTTGCATTTTTTGCCTGTTTTTCAAGCAAATCGAAATCCATTTCATAATGACCGTTATTGTTAACGAGTCTGTTTTCCAACATCTTGCGCCCATTGTTCAATACGGCATCAAAAAACGGAAAATAGACGGGCGGCTGTACAATAACTCCGTCACCGGGTTTACTGAATGTCTGTATTGCCAGATTTATCGCCGTTACTATACCGGGGCTGAATCTTATTGCTTTGGGTTCAACTATCCAGTTGTGCCTCTCTTTTAACCATTTTACAATGGAATTGTAATAATTTTCATCCCTGAAAGAGTATCCGTAAACCCCGTGTTCCGCCCTTTTTACAATCTCACGCACCACTTGAGGCGGCGCTTCAAAATCCATATCTGCAACCCACATTGGCAAAACATCTCCGGTACCGAAGTACTCTTTTCGCATATCGTATTTAACGCTTACGGTATTCTCTCTCTCTACAATTTTATCGAAATCGTATTTCATGATTATTAATTTGTAATTATCAAGGACATAACTCTTATAAATATTTTCAAAATATGGAGATGTATCATTAAAATACTTTTTTAATATGTTTTCCGGTTTATTAAATGCCGGGGTTGAAATTTACAAAAAAAGCCGCCTCACAAAAAGTAAGGCAGCTGTGAAAAATCAGAATGTCAAACAAAACTATCCGGCATTTTGCTTTCTTATAAGGTTAAGTGCACTACCGGCTTTAAACCACTCTATCTGGTTTTTATTGTATGTATGGTTTGCAAGGAACTCATCCGTTGTTCCGTCTTTGTGGTGCAACACCACCTTAAAGGGTTTTCCGGGAGCAAATTCGGTGAGTCCTAAAATATCGAAAGTATCGTCTTCCAAAATTTTGTCATAATCGGCTTTATCGGCAAATGTCAATGCCAAAACGCCCTGTTTTTTCAAATTGGTTTCGTGAATACGTGCAAAAGAGCGTACCAACACCGCTTTTACACCCATAAAACGGGGTTCCATGGCTGCATGTTCGCGCGACGAACCCTCGCCGTAGTTTTCATCACCCACAATTACGGAACCGGCAGCATTATCGCGATAATATTTTGCAGCTTCGGGAACCGGCACATACTCACCCGTTAACTGGTTTTTTACAAGATTTGTTTTTTCGTTAAAATAGTTAACGGCACCTATCAAAAGGTTTTGAGAAATATTTTCGAGATGACCGCGATAGCGGAGCCAGGGACCTGCCATGGAAATATGGTCGGTAGTACATTTACCTTTGGCTTTTATAAGCAAATGCAAATTTTCAAAATCTTTACCGTCCCACTCGGGAAAAGGGGTAAGGAGTTGCAAACGGTCGGAGTCGGGTTTTACCACCACCTCTATTTTACTTCCGTCTTTGGCGGGAGGCTGGTAACCGGGGTCGTCAACATCAAAACCCTTGGGAGGAAATACGACACCTTCGGGCATATCAAGTTTTACCTTTTCGCCGTCCTCGTTAATCAGATAGTCTGTCAGAGGATTAAAATCCAATGTTCCGGCAATGGAGTATGCCATTACCATTTCGGGTGATGTAACAAAAGCATATGTATTAGGATTGCCGTCGTTTCTTTTGGCAAAGTTGCGGTTAAATGAAGTTACAATGGAGTTTCTGTGACCGTCTTTCACGCTTTCGCGGTCCCATTGTCCTATACACTGACCGCATGCATTTGCCAGTACCGTGGCGCCCATGCTTTCGAAATCCTTAATAAGGCCGTCGCGTTCAATGGTATAACGCACCTGCTCGGAGCCCGGGGTAATAAAGAGTTCGGCTTTGGTTTTCAATTTCTTTGCTACCGCCTGACGGGCAATACTTGCGGCACGGGTAATATCTTCGTACGACGAGTTGGTACACGAACCGATAAGACCTGCTTCCATATTCAATGGCCAATCGTTCTTTTTGGCATTTACGGCTATTTCCGAAACGGTATTGCGCAAATCGGGGGTGAAAGGTCCGTTAAGTGCAGGTTCCAATTCCGACAAGTTTATTTCGATAACCTGATCGAAATATTTTCCGGGATTTTCGTAAACCTCTTTATCTCCCGTCAAATATTCTCTTATTTGCATTGCAAGGTCGGCAACATCGGCGCGTCCTGTCTGGCGCAAATATTCCGCCGTATTTTCGTCAAAACCGAAAGTTGATGTGGTAGCACCTATTTCTGCACCCATATTACAAATTGTAGCACGTCCCGTAGCCGACATGGCTTCGGCACCTTCGCCGAAATACTCTACTATGGCTCCCGTACCACCCTTTACCGTAAGAATGTCGGCAACTTTTAAAATAACATCTTTCGGGGCAAGCCAACCGCTCAACTTTCCTGTAAGTTTAATCCCGATAAGTTTCGGAAATTTTAATTCCCAAGGCATATCTGCCATTACATCAACGGCATCGGCACCACCTACTCCTATTGCCACCATTCCTAAACCGCCGGCATTGGGGGTGTGCGAGTCGGTACCTATCATCATCCCTCCGGGAAAGGCATAATTTTCGAGAACAACCTGATGTATAATACCTGCACCGGGCTTCCAAAAACCTATTCCGTACTTATTTGAAACCGATGCCAAAAAATCGTAAACCTCCTGATTGGTATATTTGGCACGTTCAAGATCCTTCTCGGCACCCTCTTTGGCTTGAATAAGATGATCGCAATGAACCGTGGAAGGCACCGCAACTTTGCTTTTTCCGGCCTGCATAAACTGCAACAGAGCCATCTGTGCCGTAGCATCCTGCATGGCTACTCTGTCGGGACGAAAATCAACATACGATTCGCCACGCTTATATGTTTCTCCGGGTTCGCCACTATCCAAATGGGCATAAAGAATTTTTTCCGCAAGTGTCATGGGCCGTCCCAATAGCTCTTTGGCTTTGTCAACACGACCGGGAAAACGGGAGTAAACCCCTTTAATCATTTCTATATCAAATGCCATAATAAATTTTTTATTTTATGTTAAAAATAACGTTAATGAACAAAAATATAAGGTTTGCAAAGGTAAAAAAATATGAGAATGAGTTAAATGATAACAGTAATAAAAATAACTCTCCAAAATTTTATTATATTTGTAACTTAATTAACAAAATCCATTTATCATGAAAAGGTTAATACTGCCTCTTTTTTTCATTACAATATTTATTTTTTCGGGATGTGATGATTTAACATCCCTTTTTGACGACATTGACGACACCGGTACAACAACGTCATGCAAAATAAAAAAAATGGTTACCAGCGACGGCGAAACCACTTACGACTACTCCAAAGAGGGTCTTTTAACACGCATGAGCAATTCCGAAACATGGGATATTGCCATGTTCTACAACGGCAACGGTCAAATATCAAAGCTGGAATATTACAACAAAAATACCGATACCCTCGATTTTTACCTTGAATACACCTGGATTAACAATAACAAAGCGGAAGAATACCTTTATCAAAGAACAGGTAACAATCAATGGGAAAAGTACTCGAAAACGGAATACAATCTCAATGACGACGGAGATATTGTCAAGGTTTTATATTACGAACAGTTCAACAAGAATTGGGTTGTAACAAGCTATGATCAATATACCATCGAAAATAAAAACGTTATCAAAGCGGAAAGTTATGTGTTAAACGACGGTAATTTTATCAAGCAAGAAACAACAACCTACAAATACGACGACAAAGTCAATCCTTTACGGAATCTCTCAATTAGAAGCATAGCAAGCATTAGCCAGTACTACTGGTTCACAAAAAACAATCTTTTGAAAATTGTAACAACCGACGAGTCAAGCAACAGCGTTATTTACACTGCCGATTTCGAATACGAATACAACGGCGACGACTTTCCGGTATCATATACACGAATCGACTCCACGGGAGGGTACACACAAACATACAAGGTATCGTCGATAGAGTACGACTGCAAATAAAGCAAGCTTATAAAACGGCGGTAAAATTATTTCGGGCTAATGTTTTACATTTGCATTTTTATAATGTAAAACAATATGACAGACAGATTTGAAATTTTACCGTTAAAACAACTGCTTAAAATAATTTTATCCCACCTGCGCAACAAAGAGAGTGTTTTAGGAATTCAAAAGGAGTTGATTTTCAAGCCAGGCAAAAGCAACATTTTTCAATTGCGGCGGTTTAATCAGCTATTGGAAACTCCTGTGGGCGTAGCTGCCGGACCTCATACCCAAATGGCGCAAAATATTGTTGCCGCATGGCTTACGGGAGCCCGCTTCATTGAACTGAAAACCATTCAAACCCTTGACGAAATTGATGTGTCAAAACCATGTATCGACATGCAAGACGAAGGCTATAACTGCGAATGGTCGCAAGAATTGAAAATTCAACAATCTTTCGACCAATACCTGAACGCATGGATACTTATTCACATACTAAAACATGAAATGGGATTTGACGAAACCGAACCGGGATTTATTTTCAATATGAGTGCCGGATACGATTACAATGGTATTATGAAACCTAACGTGCAATGGTTTCTTGACAAAATGAACAACGCTTCCGCAGAACTCTCAAAAAAAACAGACGAAATCAAGGATTTGTATCCTGAAATAGAAAACATTTATATCAGTCCTCAAATCAGCAATAACATCACCCTGTCAACAATGCACGGTTGCCCCCCCGCTGAAATTGAAAAGATAGCTCTCTATCTTATTAAAGAGCGGAAACTGAATACCACAGTAAAACTCAATCCTACATTGATAGGAAAAGAGAAACTGCACCACATATTAAAAAACTCGGGTTTCGGGACGGTGGTGCCCGACGAAGCTTTTGAACACGACCTCAAATATAACGACGCCGTATCAATAATAAATAACCTGACCATCGCCTCACAAAAAGAGAAAATCTTTTTCGGACTGAAACTTACAAATACGCTCGAAAGCATTAATAATAAAAACATCTTTAAAGGCGAAAAAATGATGTACATGAGCGGGCGTGCACTCCACCCCGTTTCGGTAAACCTTGCCTTGAAACTCCAAAACGATTTCAACGGCAAATTGGACATATCCTTTTCGGGCGGCGCCGATGCATTTAATGTTTCGTATTTGATAGCGGCAGGTTTAGCCCCCGTTACCGTATGCACCGACCTGTTAAAACCGGGAAGTTACGGAAGGTTAAAACAATATTTTTCAGAAATATCAAAAAACTTCAAACAAAAACGGGCAACAGGTATCACGGATTTTATCGTAAAAAGCGACAACATAAAAGGATTAAAAATATTTGAACACGCGCATAATAATTTGAAAAGATACGCACCGGCAACTTTGAGCGGTACGGGATACAAAAAAACAACATTTTCGGAACCAAGCATAAAAACAAAAAGGGAATTAACCCCTTTCGACTGTGTTCAAGCCCCTTGTGTTGGCACCTGTCCCACCAATCAAGAGATTCCCGGATACATGTATTATACCGCCAAAGGCGAATTTCGCAAAGCATTTGAACTTATAATGCAAACAAACCCGTTTCCAAACACCACTGGAATGGTATGCGACCACGTTTGCACCTCGAAATGCACAAGGATAAACTACGACGCACCGTTACGTATAAGGGAAATAAAGCGTTTTGTTGCCGAACACGCCGTTAACAGCAATTATTTACCGGATAGGGTTAAGTCCAAAGAGACGAAAAAAGCGGCAATTATCGGAGCCGGACCCTCGGGATTGTCGGCTGCTTGGTTTTTAAGAAAGAGCAATTTCGAAGTTGATGTGTATGAGGCAAAACCGCGTCCCGGCGGAATGGTATCGGGTGCTATTCCCAAATTCAGACTTACCGGCGAAGCTGTTGAAACGGACATCGACAGAATTGAATCGGCGGGAGTTCATATCATGTTTAACACAAAGGTGGATAAAACCATTTTCAACAAACTGAAAAAAGAGTACGATTTCGTCTATATAGCCGCCGGCGCGCAAAAATCACGCAAACTGCCTATCGAAGGTATTGAACATAATTGTGTTATAGACCCGCTTGAATTTCTCCGTAAAGTAAAAAAAGGTGAAAAGGTTGTTCAGGGCGGTCGCATTGCAATTATTGGCGGTGGAAACACTGCTATGGATGCGGCAAGAACATGCGTTAGAACAAACGGAAAGGTGACAATACTTTACCGCCGAAGCATAGCCGACATGCCAGCCGACCCCGACGAAATTGCCGCTGCACTGGATGAAGGTATCGAAATCTTAGAATATGTCTCTCCGATAAAAATAGAAAAAAACGGTAACGGACAATGTTCGGTTGTGTTAATAAAAATGAAAGCCGGTGAAAAGGAGAGCGACGGCAGGGCGAAACCGGTTCCCGTGAAAGGCTCGGAGTTTTTATTGAATTTCGATACAATTATTCCCGCCTTAGGCCAGGATATTGCCATCGATTTTATCGATTTGAAATTATTAAAAACAAAACCGGGAAGTTACGAAACAAAATCGGAAAACGTTTTTATAGGTGGCGATGCACTGCGCGGCGCATCAACGGTAATAAAAGCCGTAGCCGACGGCAGAAAAGCGGCGGAAGAGATTATTTCGAAAGCAAAAACAGACCCTTTTTCGAAACCAGGACCAGAGCGGGAAGAGACTACTCTCGAAACACATATGCTAAAAAGAGCCGCAAGAATTTATCCCCAAAACAGTAATGTCAAGAAAAGTGACCACAGTCTCGACTTCTCGGTTCAGGAAAGAACATTTACGGAGGAAGAGGCCATGAAAGAGGCATCGCGCTGTTTGTTGTGCGACGAGGTTTGTAACATTTGTACCACGGTTTGTCCAAATTTGGCATTCCATTCGTACGTCACCAAACCGGCAGTGTACAAAACCGCTACTATTTCAGCAAACAAGGGCAAAACCGTAATTTCCAATGAGGGCACATTTGAAATAAAACAGAAATATCAAATACTG
>CAZJUQ010000017.1:0-142328 GCA_964549335.1 uncultured Lentimicrobiaceae bacterium
AATAATCAAAAGTATAATTTTTTTCATAACCATATATTTATTAGTTGATTATATATTAAAAACAGGTTTTACGGGTTAATTTGTTTTTTAACCTCAAATAAAGCAAAGATACCAAAGAAAAAAGGTGTTTTTTTTTATTCGAGTTTAATTTTTTTATTAACTCTTTGTAAAAATCAGGTTTATTGTTTTGGGAAAATGTTTTCAAAACAGGAATATGTTTTGTATAAAGCTGATAAACAAGTGTATGCGACTATCGCAAAGGGCGTACCACATTAATATGGAAAAAAAAATAAATTTATTTCCAAAACCGGGAAAACAATAAAATTTATAAGTGTATATATAATATTTATAAGTGTAGCGTAAAAAATAGTCTTATTATATTAAAAAACATTCCATATCGACAAAAAGCGCCAATATGGAATAAACCCTCTTTTAACGGGATAAACGGATAAAAATATCATAAAAGCGTTCGCTTTTGGCATTATACCCTGCAAGCTATAACCCGAAACATTATTTTGGGGGTTATAATTTTTTTCGCTTTGTATTTGCCGCTGCTAAATCGACGTATCAATTACAATGACGTTTACGGGATATTTTTTTATTTTTTACCTCTTTATATAAAACAAAAAAAATTTGCAACAAATTGAAAAAAAAAGTAGGGTGACCGGTGTTTAGTTCGGTATAGGTGTGTAGTAATCATCAAAAATTTATCAAAATGAAAAAATTAAGTTTAATTATCGGACTCGCGGTTTTTACAGGAATTACGGTTATGTTGTCTTCATGTAACAAAGACAACGACATTCCCGGAACCGATTTAAGTGTTGTAAGCGACGATGCTTATGCCGAAAGCACATTCGACAATGTTACCAATCTCACCGACGAAGCATACGATTACGCTTCGAACAATTTCAAATCCACGCAAGGGTGGAGGTTTTTAAGTGATTGTGCCACGGTAACTCTCGACACCACCTCTTTTCCTTATTTGTTGACCATTGATTTCGGCGATACCAATTGTTTATGCAACGACGGACGTTATCGCAGAGGAAAAATTCTGGTATCGTTCACCGGAAGGTATTACCATCCCGGCACCATAATAACCACCACTTTCGATGAGTATTATGTAAACGACAACCAGGTGGAAGGTACTAAAACCGTCACCAATATGGGGTTTAACGACGGAAACAACATGTATTGGGATATTGCGGTTAATGGCGTAATAACTTTGGCAAACGGAGGCGGAACCATTACATGGAACTCGCAGCGTGAGAGGGAATGGATAGACGGAATACAGACTCCTGACAATAAGTGGGACGACAAATATCTTATCACCGGAACGGCTAACGGCGTTCGTGCAAATGGTTTGCACTGGACAAGGACAATAGTAAATCCGTTGCGAGTTGAACTTGCATGCCGTTTCATAGTTTCCGGAACGGTAAACATTCGTCCCGAGGGGCGTGCTCTCCGTGTTCTCGATTTTGGAGACGGAACATGCGATAACATTGCAACGGTGACGATAAACGGTACTACCTACACTATTTATTTAAGACCTTAATGCGGGGTGGTTTTAATACCGGGTGCTCTCTTTTACGGGGAGCGCCCTTTTTGAGTATGTTTGTAAAATGAATTGATACAAAAAAGGCTGTTTTGACAAAAAGTGAATTTAAATACCTGTTTGACAACAATTATGAGCCGGTAAGAAATTACCTGTGGTATCGTTGCGGCGACATTCAACTGGCATCGGATATTGCTCAGGAAGCCTTTTTGAAACTGTGGGAAAAACAACCCGCCAAAAAGAACGGTAATTTGAAAGGGTTGCTATATAAAATTGCGGGAGATATCTTTGTGAGCAATTACCGCAGGAAGAGTGTGGAGATGAGATTTAAAACAAATTACAGACAAAACAGGGGGGGTGAATCACCGGAAGACAAAATGCAGTTCGATGAATTAAAATTACAATATGAAAATGCCCTAGGGGCTTTGCCTGAAAAACAGCGGGTTGTTTACCTTATGCATCGTATGGAGAATATGAAATATCAGGAAATAGCGGCTGTTTTGGGGATAAGTACAAAAGCTGTGGAAAAGAGGATGAGCAAAGCCCTCGGTTTTTTAAAACAAAAATTACAATACAGTGAAGCATAACGATAAAGAGCGGACAAACACGCAAGAAATTTTACAGATGTTGGAGACCCGTCTGAGTCCTCCTGCAGGGCCTCCCCGGCAAGAGGTTTGGCAGCAGCTGGAGAAAAAAATTGCGGAGACGGGTAAGCCTGTGAGGCGTACTATTATTTCAAGACATGTTTACCTTGCCGTAGCGGCGGCATTTGCATTGTTGCTTGCGGTGGGAGCCGTCATGCGGTTTTACTCCGTGTCATATGTTTCACCTCCCGGAGAAAAGTTAACCGTCAATCTTCCCGGCAACTCAACGGTTGTGCTTAATGCCGACTCGAAGTTGAGTTACAGACCATTGTGGTGGAGCATTTCGCGCGAACTTACCCTCACGGGCGAAGCATGGTTCAGTGTTGCCAAAGGAACCCCATTTACGGTAAAGTCGAAACTGGGAAAAACCACGGTTTTGGGCACAAAATTTAACATATATGCAAGGGACGACGATTATGTTGTTGCCTGCATATCGGGAAAGGTTAAAGTAGCTTCGAGGGCAACCAGCAAAAGCATAGTGTTAAACCCGTCGGACGAAGCCGAAATAGCCCCCGACGGAAATATCATTTACCGGAAAAACATAAATATGGAGCCTGTTGTTGCTTGGAAACACGGGCTGTTCATATTTACATCAACACCCTTGAAAAGGGTTATTGAAGAGATTGAGAGACGTTATAACGTTCATGTTGTTTTGAAAACCGCCGCTAATGCCCGCTACACAGGGTCGTTTCCCGATAGCGTGGATATATACGGCGCACTGAATTTTGTTTGTAAACCTTTTGGTCTTAACTTTGCCGTTGACGACAAAGGGGTAATAAGTATTGACAAATAACCTTTTATGGGTAAAAAACTTTTTGTATTTATTCTCTTTATTGTACTTTCGGTGTATAATGCGGAGGCTCAAAAATATATCCTTGATTTTGACAAAACCCCGCTTAACAAGGTCTTGTTGTCGTTGCGCAGCAGGTACGGCATGCACTTTTCTTTCGACGACAATCTGTTATCGCAATACATTATTACCGCACACGCAGCTTTTGCCGACAAAGAAAAAGCGGTAGAGTATCTGTTAAAAGATTTGCCTCTGGGATTTGAGGAGGTGGAGAATGTCTTTTTGATATATCCCGTTATTCAAAGCCAAGCCGACACGGGTAGCGTTTGTCTTTTTTCGGGATATGTGTTTGAGAGGGGGAGCGGTGAGCCTTTACCCTATTCGCATGTTTTGGTTAACGGCAAAGCACTTGTTTCGGATTTGACGGGGTTTTTCAGCGGGCACATTCCAAACGACACCGTTTACCGTGTAAGGGTTTCTCATCTCGGATATTATCTTCTCGACACTCTGCTTTTGTGCGGGGGTAAAACAAAACTATATCTCTCCCCGTCTGCTGTTAAACTGCATGAGGTTGAGATAAAATCCACCAATGTGGATTACCGTTCGCAAACAGGTCAACTGCCGGGAATAATAAGATTAAACAGTAAAGTGGCCACACATCTCCCCGGCTTTGGCGACAATTCGGTTTTCAACCTTTTAAGACTTCAACCCGGGATATTGGCTTCGGGAGAGCAGACCAACGAACTTATTATTTGGGGAGGTTATGCGGGTCAAAGCAAAGTGCTTTTCGACGGGTTTACGGTGTACGGGCTTAAAAATTTCAACGACAACATAAGTTCGTTCAATCCTTTAATGGCAAAAGATATTGAGGTTATGAAAGGAGGGTTCGATGCGCGGTACGGCGAAAGGGTAGGGGGTATCGTTCAAATTACCGGTAAAAACGGAAATACACGGAACCTTTCGTTTACCGTTAACATAAACAACATGACTGTAAATACCATTGTTGAGATTCCCGTTATCAAACAACGTTCTTCTCTGGTAATAGCTTTGCGTCACACCTATTTCAATTTGTACAATCCAACCGATTACACGGTTAACAGAACCGACTCGACGGGAAACAGCAAAAGTGTGGATATTCATATTGTTCCCGATTACGTTTTCAGGGATTTGAATATTAAATATTCGGGAAAAACAAAGTCGGACGACCTGTATTTCATAAGCCTATACAGCGGCAACGATAATTTTACATACAATATCGACCAACGTATCTATTTCAGAAGGATTTTGAAAAAAACCACCGAGGAAAATCTCCAGTTCGGAGGTTCGTTGTTTTACGGAAAGTCGTGGAAAAACGGCTGGTCGGAGAATTTTGAACTGTCGGTTTCATCGCTTAAGGAGAATTATTACGACCGTTACAGGATTGTTAAGTTGTGGAATTATGAAACGGATACGGTAAACTGGGCTTCATCATATAACCGGATGACCGAAACCCATCTGCACACCGCTGTAACCTCACCGTTGACGCCTGTTCATACAATTGAATGGGGTGGCGGTATCATAGGAAACAACAGCAGTTTGCAAGCCGACACTTTCGGGATTGTAATGCCGGTTATAAATATGCAGGGAAGCCGGATGTATATCTATTTTCAAGATAAGATGACTCCCGTAAAGGGGCTTGTTTTGCGTTTCGGCGGGCGTATCAATTATGCGGTAAATTTGGATAGTCATTATTTTGAACCCCGTTTTTCGGGAACATATACCCCGGCCGGTGCCTGGAAAATAAATTTTGCGGCGGGGTTGTATAACCAGTTTGTTGTTAAATCGTCGGTGCTGGACAGCGAAGGAAATTACCGTTATTTATGGGCGGTATGCGACAATGAGGCTATTCCCGTGGTACACGCGGCTCATCTTGTTTTGGGAGGCTCATATTTTAAGAATAATTGGTCGTTGAGCGTTGAGTGGTATTACAAATCATTAACGGGATTGTCGCGTTTTGTAAAATACCGCGATATAATAGCTCCCGGCATATATCACGGCAACGGTTACGGCTTTGGCGTCGATTTGATGATAAAAAAAGATATACGCGGGTCGTCGTTTTGGGTTGCCTATTCGGCGGGAAAAACCATGGAGCATTTCGACTATTTTGTGGACGACCGTTACAAACGTGCGCCGCAAGATCAAAGACATGAATTGAAATTGGCTGCCATGACGCATTTGGGGAGGTGGTATTTTTCGGCCAATTATGTTTACGGCTCGGGGTTCCCGGTGACGTATAACCAACAGCAACGGATAGAACCCGATTATCCGTACAGCAGACTCGATGCCGCACTTGCATATCGTTTTCTGAACAAAAAACTCAAAGGTGAGGCGGGAATATCGCTGCTTAATATTTTGAACACCGAGAACATAAAGTTTTCAAATTTCGAGCGTGTTCCTATAAATCAAACCGCCTCAATAAATATTTATGCTCAAGCCATTCCCTTTACTCCCACAATCTATTTGAATATCAGCTTATGATACCAATTACGCTGCAGAGCAAAACTGTTCTCTTTTCCCGTTGTTAAAAGGAGGGAGGGCAAGAGGTGTTTATATGTGGAACTCCATTGTATTATTACCTGAAGATGTTTATGCTGCCCTGATAACAAAAAAAGTGTCAGGCAAAAGTTTGTAAATCGTGCAAGCGGCGGTACACTCCGTTTTTGTTGACAAGTTCTTCATGAGTACCCCGTTCAACTATTTCGCCGTTTTTTAATACCACAATAACATGGGCGTTTTTTATGGTTGACAAACGGTGTGCTATTACCACCGTGGTGCGGTCTTTCATAATATTGTAAAGAGCCTCTTGCACAAGTTTTTCCGATTCGGTATCGAGAGAAGAGGTGGCTTCGTCGAGTATAAGTATCGGGGGGTTTGCCAAAACGGCTCGCGCAATACTCAGCCGCTGCCGTTGTCCTCCCGAAAGTTTCAATCCCCTGTCGCCAATATTTGTTTGGTAACCGTTTTCGGTTTGAACGATAAAATTATGTGCATTGGCAATTTTTGCAGCTTTTATCACCTCTTCTTCCGAAATTCCGGTCAATCCGAAAGCAATGTTATTGAAAATGGTGTCGTTAAAGAGGATGGTGTCTTGCGAGACAATGCCCATTTGCCGTCGCAAGTCGTCGATACGGTAATCCCTGATATCAACTCCGTCTATCAACAAGCTTCCTTGGGTGACGTCATAAAAACGGGGAAGCAGGTCAACGAGTGTCGATTTGCCGGCGCCCGATTCTCCCACCACAGCAATAATTTGCCCTTTGTTAATTTTCAGATTAATGTTTTTCAATACGGGTTCGTTATCGTATTTAAACGAAACGTTGCGGTATTCAATTTCATTGTTAAACGATTTGAGGGGTAAAGCGTCTTTCTTTTCTTCTATTATCTCGTCGGCATCAAGGATTTCGAAAATACGTTCGGCCGAGGCGATACCTTTTTGTATGCTGTAAAAACCCTGCGTCAGCGATTTGGCGGAGGGTATCATTTGCGAAAAAACTACGATGTATGTAATAAAATCGGCGGCTTTTATGGTCGGGTTGTCCGAGAGAACCATTTTTCCTCCGAACCATAGAACCACAACAATAACGAGGGACGACAAAAACTCGCTTAACGGAGACGATAAATCGCGTCGCCGGTATATCCATATTAAAAGTTTGGCATAGGCTTGATTGAGTTGCCTGAATTTTTTGTCGGAGTACTCAATGGCGTTAAACGCTTTGATGATGCGCAGTCCGCTTATACTCTCTTCAATCATACTCAACAGTCCGCCGTAACGTGCTTGTCCCACCTTTGATTGTTTGCGCAATGTTTTGCCTATACGTCCTATTATGAGTCCCGTTACCGGCAATATTATAAGTACGAACAGGGTTAGTTTGGGGCTCATACTTATCATGAATATCAGGTAAGCCAGTATTGTAACGGGGTCGCGCACAATCATCTCCAGATAGTTCATTATGGAGTATTCCACCTCTTGTACATCCGAGGTCATTCGCGATATGATGTCGCCCTTGTTGCGTTGTGTGAAAAACGACAGCGGAAGTATAAGCAATTTCGAATATATGTCGTTGCGGATACCTTTTACAGCGCCCACCCTTACATTTGCCATGAAGTACATTGCCAAAAAGCGGTTTAAATTTCTGAAAAAGAAGGCTCCGAGTATAACAAGGCAGATAAACACCAGGGCTTGTATTTTTCCTTGATGAATTATTGTTTGACTGATGAAATAGTTGATATAGTTCAAAACGCTTTGAGTGCTTAAATGCAACACAGGTTTTTCGGTTACCAGTTCGTTCATGCCGAACAAAAGGTTTAGAAAAGGTATCAACAGGGCAAATGAAAAGAGTGAAAAAACAACGGTTAAAACATTAAAAATAACGTTTAATCCCGCATATCCGAGATATGGTTTTACATAGGCTAAAACTCTGTAAAAATTTTTCATAAAAATTAATTATATTGTTTTTTCCTGCCGGGGTAAAAAAATTAAAATGGTGTTATGCCCGTATAATTTCCGGGAGTTATGTTTTTAAGTTCCTTTTTTATTTTGCCGGGAACATCGAGATTGTCGATAAATGTTGCAATACTTTGCCTCGTTATTTTTTCGTTGGTGCGTGTAAGTTCTTTTAAGGTTTCGTAAGGGTTGGGATATTTTTCGCGTCTAAGTACCGTTTGTATGGCTTCGGCGACCACAGCCCAGTTGTTTTCGAGGTCGGAGGCTATTTTTTGTTCGTTCAAAATAAGTTTCGACAAACCTTTTTCCAGCGATTTAACGGCAATGAGCATATGTGCGACGGGTACACCGATGTTCCGGGTTACCGTTGAATCGGTAAGGTCGCGCTGCAGGCGCGATACCGGAAGTTTTGAGGCCAGGTGTTCGAACAGGGCGTTGGCAATGCCGATGTTTCCTTCGGCATTTTCAAAATCGATGGGATTAACCTTGTGTGGCATTGCCGAGGAGCCTACTTCACCCTTTTTTATTTTTTGTTTGAAATAGTCCATTGATATGTACAACCATATGTCGCGGCTTAAATCCAGCAGAATCGTATTTACTCTCTTAAGGGTGTCGAAATATTCCGAAAGTGAGTCGTAATGTTCTATTTGTGTAGTTGTTTGTTGGCGTTCTATTCCCAGATTGTTTTTCAGAAATTTGTTGGCGAAATTTATCCAGTCTATGCCGGGGTATGCCACGTGGTGTGCGTTGAAGTTTCCCGTAGCGCCGCCGAATTTTCCCGAAAACGGAAAAGATTTTAACTTTTTTAATTGATTTTCGAGGCGTTCGACAAATACAAAAAACTCTTTACCGAGTTTTGTGGGTGATGCCGGTTGTCCGTGGGTTCGTGCCAACATCGGGACATCTTTCCACTTTTGCGAAAGCCCGAATAAATTATTTTTCAGGTTGTTTAAAGCGGGGAAGAGAGTTGTGCCGTGGGCATCGGAAACCGACATGGGCAAAGCGGTGTTGTTAATGTCTTGCGATGTCAATCCGAAATGTATAAACTCTTTGTATTCTCCCAACTCCTGTTCGTCGAATTTGTCTTTAATAAAATATTCTACGGCTTTTACGTCGTGGTTTGTTATTTTTTCTTTCAGCTTTATTTGTTTGGCATCGTCAATTGTAAAACCGGAATATATTTCCCTGAGTTTGGGAAAATGTTTATTGTCGAAATCTTTTAATTGCGGAAGCGGGATTTGGCACAATGCAATAAAATATTCTATTTCCACTTTTACGCGGTATTTAAAGAGGGCGTATTCCGAAAAATATTGATACAATTCACCGGTTTTGTTATTGTATCTTCCGTCGATTGGCGAAATTGCCGTTAATGGTGATAAATCCATTGAAATAATTTTTTTAATGTTAATTATCGCTTTTTCCCGAAATAAAATTTTTTAATTGTTCAATCTGTTCTTTGGTTCCCAAAACAAAGAGTTTTGAGTGTGCAAACAGTTTGGTGTCGGGGTCGGGATTGATAATGTATTCGCCGTTACCCGTTTTGTAACCTATTATGTTTGCGCCGGTAATTTTTCTGAATCCCAAATCTTTTATGGGTTTGCTCGACAGTTCCGGGGGCAGGTCGCCGCACTCTATTTCCCAAAGTTGTACGGGCGAGTCGCCATGTATGTTCAGGTGTTCCATAAATTCCACAACATCGGGTTGGGCTATTAAAGTTGCCATATGAGCACCTCCCACCTGTTCGGGCATAACAACGCTGTCAACACCGGCCATGCGTAATTTTTTTTCGGCGCTTTCGCTCGATGCCCTGCTGATTATGTTGAGTTTATGGTTCAGTGCCCTTGCCGTAATAACCACAAAAAGGTTGTCGGCATCGTTGGGTAGAGTTGTTATAAGCGATTTTGCAGTAGCTATATCGGCTTTTATCAATACGGAGTCTTCGGTGGCATCGCCTTCAACAAATCTCACGGGTTTGCCTATGTTGTTCAGTACTATTTCATGGTTCTGGTCAATAACCACAACCTTTTCGTTGTATGTAAGCAACTCCTTTGCAACTTGCGAGCCGTTCCTTCCGTATCCGCAAACAATAACGTGATTTTCCATCTTTTTAAGTTTTATTTTTTTGTTATATACCGGAAAGATGAACCTGAACTGGCGCTCGAAAAAACTTCCGGTGACATGAGTTACAAAATAGGTTAAAACACCGATGCTCGAAAATATCAAAACAACGGTAAAAATTTTGCCCGTATCGGATAGCGGTAAAATTTCGCCGAATCCTACCGTTGAAGTGGTGATTACCGTCATATACAATGCATCGATGAGGGAATAATTTTCGATGAAATAGTATCCCGCAACACCTACCACCAAAACTATGGCGAGGTATATGGCGGCTTTTATCAAATGAGAATCTTTTTCCACTTTTTTAATGTTAAAAATTTATTAACGCTTTGCAATGCAAGCAAATGCCGGATGTTTTGCGCCTTAACCCGTTTTTGTAACGTTTATTCCTATTGCTGTTATCCCATATTCTTTTTTACCCGAAATATTTAGTTTACAAAAATACTATTTTCCTTGTAATAAAGAGAGTTTATTATTAGCGTATAGCCCCGGAATGTCTATTCCCCGGTTTATAAAACGTATGGAAATTATTTATATTTTTGTTTAAAAAAATTAACATATGAAGAAATTATACATACTTGCGCTAATCTTATTGTTCTCGTTTACAAATGTTAAATCACAAAACAAAGGACCCGGAAAACCGGTTCGTCCCAAAGTGGGATTGGTACTAAGCGGCGGCGGCGCCAAAGGTTTTGCTTATATAGGTTTGTTACGGGTTCTCGAAGAGGTGAACCTGCACCTCGACTATATTGCGGGGACAAGTATCGGCAGTATTATCGGGGGTTTGTATGCTGCCGGCTATTCGCCCGACCAAATGGAAAGAATTGTAAGAGCCCAAAATTGGGATAACCTGTTAAACGATGTAATAAACAGGAAATATCTCAATTTTGAAGATAAAATATACGGCGAAAACTATATTGTTGACCTCCCGCTGCAAAAGAAGTCGATTTCCATAAAAGCCTCATTGCACGAAGGTCAGCAGATAAACCTGATGTTGAACAAATTTTTTTCACCCTTTTACAATGTAAAGAGTTTCGACAATTTGCCCACGCCGTTTCTTTGCATTGGAACCGACTTGCTGACGGGTGAAGCTGTTGAACTGAATCATGGAAATTTGGCTATGGCTGTGCGTTCGAGTATGTCGATACCGGGTTTTTTCTCGCCCACCCATTTTCAGGGAAAATATCTTATCGACGGTGGTGTGATAAACAATTTTCCTGTTGTAAACGTGAAAAAGAAGGGAATAGATTACGTAATAGGAGGTGATGTGCAGTCGGGATTGACAAAAGACCCCGACCAATTGAACTCAATAGCCAAAATCCTCGATCAGGTAATATCGTTCAGCCGTGTTGCGGCAAACAAAGAGGCATACAAAAATACCGATATGCTCATAAAATTCGATGTAAAATACGGAATGATGGATTTTAACAGTTACGATTCCATTATTGCATACGGCGAAAAGGTGGCAAGGGCTCATTACGGCCAATTGAAAAAATTCGCCGACTCACTTAATGCCATTAAGCCCGTACCGGTAATAAAACATCACACAAAGCCTTTGGATTCGTTGTATGTCTCGAAAATTGAGGTGAAAGGTTTGAAAAACCTTAACAATAAATTTATGATGAATTTTTTCAAAGGAATGGCCGGAAAAAAAATAGCCTTGAAAGATTTGGAGGAGAGAATTACCGTTGCTTACGGTACAAATTATTTCGACCATATTTTTTACGAGCTCAAACCTTCGGACAAGGGCATAATACTTGTGCTTAAAGTAAAAGAAAAAAGCATGGGAACATTAAGGGCTTCAATTCATTACGATAATGATTATCTCGGGAGTCTAAAGGTAGGAGTAACGGTTCGTAATTTGTTGCCCGCCACAAAACTTTATGCCGATTTGGTGCTCGGTCCCAGTCCGAGATTCAGGTCGTTGTTTTTGGTCGATAACGGAAAAGTAATGGGCTTCGGTACCAAATTGAACTTTTACAATTTTAACTTTGACGTGTACAACGGGGATGAAAAGATTGATAAAATCCAGTTTATTAACTATTCCCTGTCGGCTTTTGCAAATAAGACATTAAGGAATTACTATAATTTCAGAGCGGGAATTAAATACGAGTATTTTAAATTCAATTACGAATACGACACGACCGATTATGCAGGAACTTTTGACGAGTTTAGAAGTTACGGCAGCATGTTTATTTCGTTCCGTTCCGACACTTACGATAACTCATTTTTTCCCACCAAAGGGTTCAGGTCGATATTTTTAACCAAATATGTGTTTCCGCTTTCGAGCGGTTGGAGTTCCGATTTTTTCAGCGAAAGTTTGATTTCGTATTTGATTTACGACCAAGCCATAACCCTCGGACGTAAATTGGTGTTTAAACCGGGAGTGTTTATCGGTGCTACCATAAAGAGCGCCGAGCGTCCTCCGTTGCAGCACTATTTTGCCCTCGGCGGTCTTAATCCCATAAACTACGTTGAAAGTTTTCAGCCTTTTACAGGCGGGCATTTTCTGCAAAAATACGGATTGTACGTGGCCACCGGAAAACTTAAATTGCAATACAACTTTTTGCCCAAACAATACATTACCCTGAAAACCGATTTCGGCACCATAGACAACAATTTGAATGATGTTTTTAATTCAGAAAATTTCCTGTTGGGTTACGGGGTAACATATAGCTACAACAGCTTTATAGGTCCCATTGAGTTTACGGTTATGGGCTCTAATTTTTCCGGTGACGTTCAATTTTTTGTTAATATAGGTTTCTGGTTCTGATATCATGAAGTTACCGGGGCAAATAAAAAAGCTTTTTGTCCTTTCCAAAAGCGAACAACGGGGTGTTGCGATACTTTTATTGTTGCTTTTGATAATTATTATTGTCAATCTGCTGTTACCGCATTTTGTACGGCATAAGAGATACAAATATGAAGATTTTGAAGAAGAGATAAACAGGTTTGTTGCGGCGGAAAAGAAGCTTGAAGATTCCATTAAAACGGAACTAATGCAAAATAGCGGAACCATTGATTATGAACTTGCCAAACGCAAACTTAAACCCTTTACGTTCGACCCTAACAGACTGCCCGAAGAACTTTGGCTGAAAATGGGATTGACACGAAAACAGATACGAACCATAAAAAATTACGAAGCAAAAGGGGGAAAATTCCGTACCAAAGAAGATTTGAAGAAGATATATGCTATATCTGCCGTTGAATATTCCATTTTGGAACCATATATAAAGATAAAGAGCGGTTTTGTCAGCGAAAACGAAAAACATTTTAAAACAGGAACAAAAAACCGCTCTTTGTCAAAGATTCAACCGCAATTGAAAAAAACCGAAATAAACGGAAGCGATTCGGTAAAACTTATTAATGATTTGAACTTGCCTCCGTGGATAGCGGCGCGTATAATTAAATACCGCAAGTTGTTGGGAGGGTTTTACGATAAAAACCAATTGAAAGAGGTTTACGGATTGAAAGAGGATACCTATAAAAAAATTGAGAAATACATAATTGTCGATACCGCAAAGATTGTAAAGATAGATATTAACAATGCAACTTTTAAAACGATTATACGCCACCCTTATATTGATTATCAAGCGGCGAAAAAGATAGTGGAAGGGAGGAAACGGAGATACGGATATAAAAATCTTGAAGAGGTAAAAAACGATTTAAAAGTTTCAAAAAACATTTTTAACAAGATAGCCCATTATTTGTATATTCGCCCGCAAAAAAGTTATTGATATGAGCGGATTGGGATCTACCTTCAAGAAATTTCCGAAAACATTTTGGGTTGCCAACACCATGGAGTTGTTCGAGCGTTGGGCTTGGTACGGATTGTTTACGGTTTTGGCATTGTACTTAACACAATCTACCGATACCGGGGCACTCGGTTTCAGTCAAACACAAAAAGGCAATATTATGGGAATCGTGACGGCAATATTGTATTTATTGCCTCTGTTTACAGGTGCCCTTGCAGATAAGTTCGGATATAAACGGATGCTTATAATAGCCTTTGTAATTTTGGCGTTGAGTTATTACCTTATGGGGCAGTTCAGAAGTTATGCCGCGGTTTATGCCACCTTTTTGCTTGTTGCCCTCGGCGCCGCAATTTTCAAACCAATAATATCGGCAACCGTTGCAAAAACCACCGATGAAACCACCTCGTCGATAGGTTTCGGAATTTTTTA
Organism: uncultured Lentimicrobiaceae bacterium; assembly: GCA_964549335.1. Lineage (GTDB taxonomy): Bacteria > Bacteroidota > Bacteroidia > Bacteroidales > F082 > Sulfidibacterium. Next base: position 13,772 of record CAZJUQ010000017.1, read on the forward strand.
CATGATTGTGAACATAGGCGGTTTTGTAGGACCTGTATTTTCTTCGAAACTGCGTCATGCTTACGGCTGGAATATAGTTTTTGTTATGGCTGCCACAGCCATAATGGTAAATATATTGTTGGTGCTGCTTTTTTATAAAGAACCCGACCGCGTGAAAAACGAAGACTCGTTCGCTCAATCCATAAAAAAATCTTTGAAAAATATTATTACGGCATTGTCGGATATTAAACTGACACTTTTCCTGATAATAATGGTCGGTTTTTGGACAATGTTCAACCAGCTGTTTTATACTCTCCCCAATTTTATCGACCAATGGGTGAATACCGAAATAATATATAATTGGCTTAACGGTATTTCACCCGCCCTTGCATCTGCCGTGGGTACCGATGAAGGTACAATAGCTCCCGAGATGATGGTAAACCTTGATGCCGGTTTTATCATTTTGTTTCAGGTGCTGGTTTCTTCATTGGTAATGCGTTTTAAACCCATAAATGCCATAATATCGGGTATTGTGGTGGTCTCAGTGGGAATAGGTTTGTCGTTTGCAACAAACAACGGTTTTTACACCATAGCGGGTATATTGATTTTTGCTTTCGGCGAAATGGCAAGTTCACCCAAATTTACTGAGTACATAGGACGTATAGCTCCTAAAAACAAAGAGGCTCTCTACATGGGGACTTCATTTTTACCCGTTGCCTTGGGTAACTATTTTGCGGGACTGTTTTCAGGTCCGGTTTATCAATCCGTATCCGATAAAGTTACCTTGTTAAAAACCGAACTTGCCGCACGGGGGTTGGAAGTTCCCGAAATAAGCAAAACATTCACCCAAAACGACTTTTTCAAAAAAGCCGCCGACATGTTAAATACCGACCAACACGGACTTACACAAATGTTATGGGATAAATATACCCCTTATACTATTTGGTATATATTCAGTGCCATTGGTGTGGCCACTATCATCGCTCTGTTTTTATATAATAGATTTGTGCTCGGCAAGGCCAAATAGATGGTAAAAGCGGAATGGGTGTTGAATACAAATGAAACCTGTTAGAACGGTTGCTTTCCGTTAATTTTTCATCATCTCTTTTGTCAACGGAATGCGTTTGCCGTTGCGGTAAGCTGTTACAAAGGCATCAAATACACCTTTTGCTTTTATGCGGCGGGCTGCTTTTAGAGCCTCGTTGTAACTGTCGAAATGTCCAACGGTATAAAGATACAACCCTTCCTGGTAATGCTCGGTAACGGGGTAATCGAGATGATATTTTTCTCTTAGCATCTCTATGTTTTCCCGTTTTTTGGCTTTTGCCATAATTTGAACACGGTATTCGAAACCTTCGGGCAAAGCCGGGCTGATTCTAACAATATTAACCGTATCTATATTTTTTGTTTCAGGTTTTCGGGTTGCGGTTCTGCTGACAGGTGTATAGTCGTAAACGGGTATCGGTGCCAAAGGTTTAACCTCGTCGCAACATTCATCCTCGTTAATTTTGGGTTTTACGCGATGCTTTTTGTTCCAACCGTAATTCAGGTAATAAACTATACCTGTTTTTACATACAAAAGGTTATCGTATTTATATCCGTCGTTCCAAACATCCACGTCGTCATTTAAAACGGTTCTGAAATCGACACCCAGGTTTACCGCCCAATTGTCCGAGAATCTGTAACTTCCTTCCAATCCTACGGGAATAACAAACGAATTTGTTTTAAAATATTTTGTACCGACGGTTTGTCCGCTACTAATGGAAACGCCGGTATTTTTATCGGTTAGTGTAGTGCTCCAAAATCCGTAACCTATTCCCAAGCTTCCCATTAGCGAGAACCGTTTATCGATATTGTATGTATCGAACAGGTTTAAAAAATCGACATAACCTCTGACATTGAAATCGAAATAATTTCCGGTTACGTTAAAGTTTACCGGTGCTCCGTTACCCATACGGTCTTTTAAGCTTTTTACACCCGAATAAAACAGATTGGCTCCGGCTCCGAAAACAGGAGAGAACATTTTTATTGCGCTGAAGTCGAGAGCAAGCGAAGTGCTTCCCGAAAATTTTTCGAAAAAGTTTTGGCTGCTGATATCGCCGTAAAACTGTCCGAAACCTATTGACGGTTTAAACAGCCAGTTTGACGAAAAGGAACTTCTTTCCCCTTTTGATTGAGCAACAGCGTTGTTGTTGAGAGTAAATAAAATAAAAAAAATAAATATTGCCTTGCCTGCAAAACAAGGAATACGAAACATTTTATTTGAAAACGACAACATTTTAAAGGGCGGCTTGTTTTTGTTACTCATCTTCGCAATATTCCATGATAAAATCGTGGGCCGGACCAAATCCCAGTTCCAAAGCCTTTCGCCAGTCGCGGCAAGCGCTCTTGAGGTCGTCGAGGTTAAATTCGCTTACACCTCTGTTATAATAATTTTTTATCCAGTTGGAATAATCCATAACATCTTTGGGTTTTAGTTCAAGAGCTTTGTCGTAAAACCCTATGGCATCGCCGAATTTGTGCATTTTGTGTTCGGCATTACCCAGATATGAGTAAATGAGGAAATTGTCGGGTTCCGGATTTATCTCCAAGGCTTTAACAAAATATTCTATTGCTGCCGGATAGTCGCCGGTTTTGTATTTGAGTACTCCCCAGTTGTAATAATTTTGGAACGGGTCTTTCACAAGATCCACATTGGGGTCAACGGCTATATAGTTTTCTTCGGCCGAACGTATAAAATCTTTAAATTTAAAGAAACTAACTTCGTAGAAACTCCTGTCGAAAATCCGCGACCAGTTGTCGGGCGAGGTGTAAATGGTCGGCAGGTAGCTGTTATCGAATGATTTTATGAGTCTGAAACGGCACACCTCTTTGTCGCCGTTTTTTATTGGAAATACTGCGAGAACAAGGTTCCATCCGTTTACTTTTTCGGCATTGGCAACTTGCTGAACTTGCCCAACCAGTATGTCTTCCCAATGTTTTTTGTCGTATTCTTTTATGGTACCCCGTGCAAAAACATTGAGGTTTACGGCATATTTTTTATTCCACGGTATTTCGTGGGGCAGTATTTTTTTTAACATTTGTCCTTCGAAAACATAGTAATCAAGGGCTTTGAAATCTTCCCACCCCTCTCTTAAAATCGGAAATTCATATTTCCCCGAATGGTATTTTTTGATGAGTACGTTGTATTGTTTGTCGTTAATCATTAGTTTGCGCATCTCCAAAACAATAAAATTGTCGAGACCCAGTTTTCTGTCGGGAGCATTGCTTTTATTTGTTTTTTCGTCGGTATAAGGGATTCTGTTTTTGTCAGATATCCACCGTCCGTTATCTTGTTTCGACCATCCCGTAGCATGCTCTATGCTCGATTCCACATCGCTTAAGGTGGAGAAATTTATCAAATCGTTTTCCGAAGTCTCTTCACATTTATTGTTCTTGTTTTGAGCATGCAGCGAAAACGAAGAAAACAGAAATATTAGTGTAAAAGTTTTAATAAAATATTGAAAATATGCCCGTTTGCCCGTACTCATAAAAAATGGTGTTTTTAAACCGTGTAAATTTATTTAAAAATAGTAGAACTAAAAATTAAAATATCTTTTAATTAAACAATTTATCAACAATTAAAAAAACAGCTAAACAAAACAAAAATAAGTTGTTAGCCTGCAAAAATGTTAAAAATAACACTTTTTGACGGTGTTAAATTTTTCCGGCAATGTTTCGTGCGGCGTCAAAAGCTTGTGAAATTCCGTTGCTGTCGGCACCTCCTGCCATGGCAAGGTGTGGTTGTCCTCCGCCTCCGCCTTTGATATATTTTGATATTTCGCGAATAATTTTTCCGGCATCCAATTTTGCATTTTTCACAAGCTGGTCCGACAGCGCAACGACAAGGTTCACTTTATTGCCGCTTTTCGTTGCCAAAACCACAAAAACATTGTTTGAACGCTTACGCAATTTATGTGCCAACTGTTTTGCGTCATTAACGTTTAATTCCACCACTTCCGCTATAAACAAAGCGTTTGCCAGTTTTTCGCTATTATGGAAAAGCGAATTAGAGAGTTGTTCCGCTTTCTCGTTTTTGAACTTTTCTATCTCTTTTTGGAGGTTTTTATTTTCGGTAATAACATTCTCCACGGCTTTAAACAGGTCTTTTTGGTTCTTGAAGAGTCCGTTTATATTTTCCAAAAGGTCAACCTTTTCGTAGAGATATTCTTCGGCCTTAACAGCTGTAATTGCCTCTATTCTTCTAACGCCTGCGGCAATACCGCTTTCGCTGATTATTTTAAAACAGCCTATTTGTCCCGTGGCTTCCACGTGTGTGCCGCCGCAAAGTTCCACGGAGAATTGAGGGTCGAAAGTAACGACGCGCACCCTGTTGCCGTACTTTTCGCCGAAGAGTGCCATTGCACCGCGTTTGCGTGCTTCTTCCATTTCCACGTTTTCGTCGATTGAAGCGGGAATGTTTTCCCTTATTTTTTCGTTTACAATATGTTCTACTTCCCTGATCTCCTCTTTTGTCATTTTGGCAAAGTGCGAAAAGTCGAAGCGCAGTCTCTCGGGGCTTACCAGCGAGCCCTTTTGCTCAACGTGAGTTCCCAGCACTTTTCTTAAAGCGGCATGCATAAGGTGTGTTGCACTGTGGTTGTTTGCTATGAGTTTACGTCTGTTTCCGTCCACTTCGGCTCTGTACGATGCTCCGGCATTTTTTGGTTCCTCGGCGCAAAAATGAATCCAAAGATTGTTTTCCTTTTTCGTGTCGGTAATGTGCAGGATTTCCGAATCCGACTTTAACACACCGGTATCGCCAACCTGACCTCCCGATTCGGCATAAAAGGGGGTTTTGTCCAAAACCAATTCGTAAATTGTTCTCTTTTTTGTAACAACTTTTCTGTATTTTACAATATGTACCTCCTTTTCCACCAAAGTGCCGTAACCCGTAAATTGAGTTTTGTCCGAGGGCAAAATCTCTATCCAGTCTCCCGATTCTTTGTCGGCGGCCGAACGGGAACGTTTTTTCTGTTGTTCCAGCCCTTTTTCAAAACCTTTCATATCCACTTCCAATCCTTTCTCTTTTGCCATTAGCCTTGTAAGGTCTATGGGAAATCCGAAGGTGTCGAACAACTCGAAAGCAAAATCGCCGGGAATCTGTTTTGCTTTGCTGTTTTTCTCTAAAAACTGCTCGAAAAGTCTTATTCCCGTTGCAAGGGTTTTCAGGAAAGCAGCCTCTTCCTCTTTTACAACTTGTTGAATAAGATTTTTTTGCGATTCTATTTCCGGAAATACACTTTTCATCATGTCGGAAAGAATGGGTACAAGTTTGTACATAAAGGGCTCGTCGAGTCCGAGGAAAGTAAAACCGTAACGTACGGCACGCCGCAATATCCTCCTTATTACGTATCCTGCACCTGTATTTGAAGGCAATTGACCGTCGGCTATGGCAAATGCAACGGCACGGATATGGTCCGAAACAACACGGAGGGCAATATCGGTATCTCTCTCTTTTCCGTAAGCCGTTGACGATATTTTGCCCAGTTCTTTAATTAAAGGTTGAAAAATATCTGTATCGTAATTCGATTTTACTCCTTGCAAAACCATTGTCAGTCTTTCAAATCCCATTCCCGTATCTATATGCTTTTGCGGCAGCGGTACCAACTTGCCCGACGACAATCGGTTAAATTCTATAAATACCAAATTCCAGATTTCTATTACTTCGGGATGATCTTTATTTACCAAATCTTTTCCCGGAATTTTTTTTATCTCGTTATCGTCGCGTAAATCGATATGGATTTCCGAACAGGGTCCGCAAGGTCCTGTTTCGCCCATTTCCCAAAAGTTATCCTTTTTGCTTCCGTAAAGTATCCTCTCTTCGGGTAATATTTTTTTCCAAAATCCGTATGCCTCGTCGTCGGGTGCCGTTCCTTCGGTTTTGTCGCCACCGAACACGGTAACGTAAAGACGTTCCTTGTCAATTTTGTAAACGTCGGTAAGCAGCTCCCAAGCCCACTCTATAGCCTCTTTTTTAAAATAGTCGCCAAACGACCAGTTGCCTAACATCTCGAACATGGTGTGGTGATAGGTGTCGTGACCCACCTCTTCCAAGTCGTTATGTTTTCCCGATACTCTCAAACACTTTTGCGAATTTGCAACTCTTTTGTACGTGGCATTGCTGTTGCCGAGAAAAATATCTTTAAACTGGTTCATTCCGGCATTTGTAAACATCAATGTGGGGTCGTTTTTTACCACCATGGGTGCCGAAGGAACTATCTTGTGGCTCTTACTTTTAAAAAACTCAAAAAACTCTTTTCTTATGGCTTCCGATTTCATAATCAACCTATTAACAAATTAATGTGAATTATTTAGAAATTTTAAGTTTGCAAAGTTACGTTATTTCATTAATTTTGCCTTAACTTTGAATTAAACTATGGGTAAAACCAAATACATTTTCAACGAAAAGACGTTGGCATATGAGGAGTTGAAATACACTCCCGCACAAAAAACATTCAGGTTTTTTCTTTTTTTGATAACGGCATTAGCTTTTTCGGTTGTGTTGGTATTCATTTCGTTTACCTTTTTCAGTTCGCCCAAAGAACGTATGCAGGCGCGTGAAATTGCACAGTACAAGTTGCAATATGAGATGATGAATAAGAAGTTGGATAAGTTGCAAAAACTCATGGACGAACTCAGCTATCGCGACGATAACATTTACCGTGTTATTTTCGAAGCCGAGCCCATACCCAAAGGGGTGCGTCAGGCGGGATACGGCGGAGTTGACAGGTACAGCCAGTTGGAAGGTTATTCCAATTCGAAACTCCTCATAGAGACGGCACGAAAACTCGATAAACTTACAAGTGAAATTTACGTGCAATCGAAGTCCTTCGACGAGGTTTATAAAATGGCAAGGAACAAAGAGAAGATGCTTGCTTCCATTCCTGCCATTCAGCCTGTAAAAAATTTGGATTTGAAACGTATATCATCGTATTACGGATACCGTATCGATCCCATTTACAAGGTGAAGAAATTTCATGCCGGAGTTGACTTTTCGGCTCCTACCGGAACTCCCATATATGCCACCGGCGACGGTAAAGTGATAAAAATAAAACGTTCGCGACGCGGTTACGGAAACTCCATAGAGATAGACCACGGTTACGGTTATCACACCTTTTATGCACATCTCAGCGCCTTTAAGGTTAAAAAAGGTCAAAAGGTAAAACGGGGACAATTGATAGGATTGGTAGGCAATACCGGAAAATCAACGGCGCCTCATCTCCATTACGAAATAAGAAAAAACCGACATACCGTAAACCCGATTTATTATTTCTTTAACGACCTTACTCCGGAGGAGTACAATACCATGCTTAAATTGTCAAAAATACCTTCCCAGTCGCTCGATTAATTTTTTTGTTATGGCAGAAAAAATTTATTACCGCATAGGCGAAGTGGCAAAGAAGTTTAGCGTTGCCACCTCGTTGATACGCTATTGGGAACAAGAATTCGATTTTATTAAACCCCGCAAAAATGCCAAAGGCCGCCGTTACTATACACAACAGGATGTTGACAGGTTTGCATTGGTTTACTACTTGGTGAAAGAAAAGGGGTTGACGATACAAGGGACAAAAGATTACTTTGAAAAACATCAAGGCAAAAAAGCCGTTGAAAAGGTTGATGTCTTGAATACCCTTAAAAAGACGAAAAATTTTCTTTTGGAAATAAGAAAATCGTTACAGGAAGAACTCGAAAAAATTGATAACGAAGATATGCCTTGATATGGATTTTAAAATTGACCATAAACTATTTCTTGTTTGCGGTGCAGGCAGCGGTTTTGGAAGGGCGGTGGCTTTGAGGCTTGCGGCCGAAGGTGCAAATGTTATGGCGGTAAGCCGTTCGGAAGAAAAATTGATTTCGCTTAAAAAGAACTTCCCCGGTAAAATATCCTTTATCGCAGGCGATTTGTTCGATGTTGAGTTTCACGATAAAATTATAGAGGCAACAGGTGGCGAAAATATTTCGGGAGCTTTGATAAACGCAGGAGGTCCCCCTGCCGGCGGATTTTTCGATTTCTCTTTGTCCGATTGGGATAATGCCTGGAATAGTGTGGTAAGGTGGAAAATATCGTTAACCCGAAAATTACTGCCCCTGATGAAGAAAAACGGTTACGGACGTTTGCTCTATGTGGAAAGTGTTTCGGTGAAAAAGAGTGTTGACAATTTGATATTGAGTAACTCTTTGCGCCGTGCAACGGTGGGGTTTGTGAAAACACTGGCAAAAGAGTTTGCAAATATGGGGATAACCCTCAATGTACTTGCTCCGGGTTATCATCGTACCGCCGCAATGGAGCGCCTTTTTGTCAATGTTGCACAAAAGGAAAACATAACGGTGAATGATGCGGTATCAATTTTTGAGAAAAATATTCCCGTAGGAAAAATGGCCGGCGCCGACGAAATAACCCCCTTGGCTCTTTGGCTGTTGTCACCCCTGTCGCGATATGTTACCGGCGAGGTTTTTTCTCACGACGGAGGAATAAGGTTGTAATGGTAAAATATTGCTATTTTGAAATGCTTAATAATTCCCGGTTATTTGTCAGGAGCTGCTTAAAAGGCCGGTAAAACCGCAAAAAACCTCTTTTTTCTTTCGTATTTAGGTAAGTAAAACACTTAAATTACGGTAAGCCTTATAAACCATGCGTAATCCTTTATTGAAAACGTTTGCGTTTCTGTTTTTTGGTGCTTGTCAAGCCGCAATCTGTCAAATTGAGGCTTTTTGTATGTAATTGTAAATCAATATATAAAAATAATGCTTCCGCTTTTGTTTTTTGTTGTTTACAAACAGAGAGTTCATTAATATTTCGGTGGGATATTTTATCTAAATTTGCGATAAATAATTATAAAAGTTAAAATTATGCAAAAAAGATTTATTCTTGTTTCACTGGTGCTGACACTCCTGTTTTTTTTGGGTGTTTCCTCTGCAAATGCACAAACGGGAACTGTTAGCGGAACTGTTGTGGATGCATCGGACGGGAGTCCTTTGCCGGGAACAACAGTAAAGATTAAAGGTACAACCACGGGAACAGTTACCGGTATCGACGGTAAATATTCCATAACGGTTGACGGTAATGTGATTTTGGAGTTTTCGTATGTGGGATACAAAACTCAATCGGTTGAAGTAAAACCGAACTCTACCTATGATGTAAGGTTGACCCCCACGGCGGCAAACCTTAACGAATTAGTTGTAATAGGATATGGTGTGGAAAAGAAAAAAGATGCCACGGGTTCGGTTACGGCTCTTTCTTCCAAAGACTTTAACAAAGGTGCCATAACTGCTCCCGCCGATTTGCTTGCGGGAAAAGTTGCAGGTGTTCAAATAACAAATGTTGGAGGTGCTCCCGGTGCCGGTGCCGTTATCCGTATCCGCGGGGGTTCATCGCTTTCGGCAAGCAACGACCCTTTGATTGTGGTTGACGGCGTGCCGCTGGACAATTCGGGTATAGCCGGAATGCGCAACACGCTCAATACCATCAATCCCAACGATATTGAAACTTTTACGGTTCTTAAAGATGCTTCGGCTACTGCAATTTACGGTAACAGAGCTTCAAACGGAGTTATCCTTATTACAACCAAAAAGGGTAAAAAGGGTAAACCTCTGACCGTTAATTATACGGGTAAATTTTCCTTATATACAACACCCAGAAAAGTGGACGTGCTGAGTGCTCCCGAATTTAAATCGCTTGTTGAAAAACGTTACGAAGGACAAGACAACGTGCTGAAACTTTTGGGTAACAGCAATACAGACTGGCAATCCGAAATCTTTCAGGATGCTTTCGGTATGGACCACAGTATAAGCTTCTTGGGTTCGACAAAGTTTATGCCTTACAGGGTTTCGTTGGGTTACACCAATCAAGACGGTATTCTGAAAACCGACAACATGAAACGTACAACCATTGCGGCTTCGTTAACACCTTCGTTTTTCGACGATAACCTAAAAGTGACCTTAAATGTCAAGGGTACTTTTGTTAAAAATCAATTTGCCGACAACGGCGCCATTGGTGCTGCGGTACAGTTTGACCCCACCCAGCCCGTAAAACTTGATTCAACATACACCGTCTATTTCGACAGACCCGACGGAACACACGACAGTACTACAACAAACTACGGCGGTTATTTCACACGCACACAAGCCAACGGAATGCCGGTCAGCCTCGGTGCCACCAATCCCGTTGCCTTACTCGACCTTACCGACAACCACTCGGATGTTAACGGCTTGCTTGCAAATTTAAAACTCGATTATACTTTACCCTTCTTCCCCGAGGTTAGTGCCCATATGAATATTGCCACCGATCGCTCAAATAGCGATGGCGAATTTATTGTGCCCGAATATGCATCGTGGACCTACGACCCCGTTCACGGCGGCGGTGTTTACAATAAGTATTCGCAAGAGCGGAAAAACGACCTGTTCGACTTTTATGTTAATTACGAAAAATATGTTGACAATATCCACAGCAATTTTAAAATGATGCTCGGTTATTCGTGGCAGCATTTTTACCGTAAAGATTATTCCGAAAACGGTAATTACAGCAAAACATGGAACCTCGATACCATCAATTCACCCACCGAAAACTATCTCCTTTCTTTTTTCGGAAGATTCAATTATTCGTTTAAAGACAAATATTTGTTGACATTTACTTTGAGAGACGACGGAACCTCGCGTTTTTCGCCCGATACCCGTTGGGGACTTTTCCCTTCACTGGCATTCGCATGGCAAATGATTAACGAACCCTGGTTGAAAAACAGTAACCTCATTTCGCAAATGAAATTGCGCCTCGGTTACGGTGTTACGGGTCAACAAAATATTAATTCGGGCGACTATCCATACCTGCCGCGATATACCTACAGTCAGATTAATGCGGGATACCAACTCGGAAACGTCTTTTACCTCACTTTGCGTCCCGAAGGATACAACGAAGGACTAAAATGGGAAGAGACCACAACATACAACATAGGCTTGGACTATGGATTTTGGCAGGACAGGGTTTACGGATCCGTTGACGTTTATTACCGCAAAACCAAAGACCTTTTGAACTTTATCCCCGTGCCGGCCGGTGCAAATCTTACAAACTACCTCTTGTCCAATGTGGGTGACCTCGAAAACAAAGGTGTTGAGTTTTCGGTGTACGGACGTGTTATCTCTAAAACAGATCTATCTTGGACGGTAGGTTTTAACTGCACATACAATAAAAACGAAATTACCCGGCTTACCGCTACCAACGATACTAGTTATCTCGGTGTCGAAACAGGAGGTATTATGGGGGGTGTAGGTAACAATATTCAAATGCACAGCGTTGGCTATCCCGTAAACTCTTTCTTTGTTTACCAACAGGTTTACGATGTTAACGGAAAACCCATTGAAGGTTTGTACGTTGACCGTAACGGTGACGGACAAATAACAAACGCCGACCGTTACCACTACAAAGACCCCGCAGCCGACTTCTTTTTCGGTATTTCATCCAATTTGCAATACAAAAACTGGGACTTCTCTTTCTCGGGCAGGGCAAACTTTAACAATTATGTTTATAACAACGTAAATTCAAATTACGGAGTTTACAGTTTCTTGTATCATCCCGAAGGTCCTTACCTCGGAAATATTGTTAAAGCTGTTTCCGAAACGGAATTTGAAAACCCCCAATATCTGTCCGACTATTATATCGAAAACGCTTCATTCTTTAAAATGGATAACATATCCCTCGGATATACTTTTAAACATCTTAATAAAAATAACGACAAACACCCTGTGAACCTTGGTGTTTCGATTACGGTAAACAATGCTTTTACCATTACCAACTATTCGGGTCTTGATCCTGAAGTTTTCGGTGGTATAGATACCAATATCTATCCACGTCCCACAATTTACGTTTTTGGTGTAAACCTTCAATTTTAATTAAAAAAAATTACTACAATGAAAAAGATATATTTCAAAACGATTTTATTGGCAGGTTTGTTTCTTGGTATGACCTCTTGTATCAAGGACTTGGATACCGTGCCTTTAAATCCCAAAACAATTACTTCGGCAACGGTTTTTGATAATCCCGACGCCTATAAAAGTGCCTTGGCAAAACTCTATGCGGGACTTGCCGTGTCGGGTCAAACAGGTCCTAGCGGGAATCCTGACATTAGCGGAATCGACGAAGGTTTCGGACAATATTTGCGCGGATATTGGTATCTGCAGGAACTCTCCACCGACGAAGCAGTTATTTCATGGAATGACCAAACCATTAAGGATTTTCATTATCAAACCTGGGATGCCAACGATGTTTTTATAAAAGCGTTTTATTACCGTATTTTTTATCAGGTGTCGCTTTGTAACGAGTTTTTACGCCAAACCACCGACGAAAAACTTGATGAGCGAAATACTCCCGGCGATTTGAGAGCCGAGATAAAGACCTACCGCGCCGAAGCCCGTTTTTTGCGTGCCCTCAGCTATTGGCATGCTCTTGATGAATTTGGCAACGTGCCTTTTGTAACGGAAAACGACCCCGTAGGTGCTTTCTTCCCAAAACAGATAAGCCGTGCCGATTTGTTCGCCTACATCGAATCGGAACTCAAAGCAATAGAGCCCGATTTGGTTGATGCCCGTCAAAACGAATACGGACGCGCCGATAAAGCTGCCGCCTGGACACTGCTGGCAAAACTTTATCTTAATGCAAAGGTATATACCGGACAAGAGAAATATTCCGAATGTGTTACTTATTGCAAAAATGTTATTAATGCGGGATTTTCGTTACAACCGGAATACAATACGCTTTTCCTCGCCGATAACAATGTTAACAATAACGAAGTTATATTTTCCGTAAATTTCGACGGTGTGCACACAAAAACCTGGGGAGGAACAACCTTTATTATACATGCATCGGTGGGTGGCACAATGGATCCGGCAGCCTCGGGTATCGACGGCGGTTGGGCAGGATTGCGTACCACAAGTTCCTTTGTCAACCTCTTTAACGATATTACGGGAAATACCGATAAACGTGCAATGTTCTGGACGGACGGACAATCGCTTGAAATTAATGATGTGGGTAAATTTGAAGACGGGTATGCCATTAATAAGTTTAAAAACGTTACGGCATCAGGTGCCTCCGGTTCCGACCCCACATTTCCCGATACCGATTTTCCCATGTTCCGCCTGGCAGATGTCTATTTGATGTATGCCGAAGCTGTTCTCAGGGGTGGTGCCGGCGGCGATTTGAGTACGGCGTTGAATTATGTAAATCAAATCCGTGAACGTGCTTACGGCGACAATTCCGGCGATATTAATCAATCGCAACTTACACTCGATTTTATTCTCGACGAAAGAGGACGCGAACTCTATTGGGAATGTACAAGGCGTACAGATCTTATTCGCTTCGGCAAATTTACCGGAGGTGAATATATTTGGCCGTGGAAAGGCGGTGTGAAAGAGGGTACGGCTACCGATAACAAATACGATATCTATCCCATACCTTCATCCGATATTACCGCTAATCCGAATTTGGTTCAAAATCCAGGTTATTAATATTAAAATTGTGAAAAAATGAAAAAGATATCAATACTGACACTCGTTTTGGTAACCCTGTTCGGTTTCTTTTCTTGTCAAAAAGATGAGGACCGTGCAGTTTTGGATATTTCCAAAGTTACCGCTCCGGTTATCGATAATTCCCTTGACGGAATTTCGTTTGAAATAAACAACGGCAATCTCGATAGTGCTCTTGTTATTACATGGAAAGCCGCAAATTACGGAATTAATGTTGCAGCCACCTACACGGTTCAAATGGGTGTACAGGGCGAAAATTTTGCCAATCCCTCCACCCTTGGAACCGCTACCGATAAAACAACACTGGTTGTTGATTTTAGCAGCTTGAACAATTCGTTGTTGTTACTGGAAAGTAACCCCGAAAATCCGCTTCCTCTTGATGTGGAGTTCAGGGTTATTTCCGTTGTTAGTAACAGTGTCGATACGGTCTATTCCAATGCCGTCAAAATGACCATAAAACCGGTTTATATAGTAATCTCTTATCCCCAATTATATGTTCCGGGCGCATATCAAGGCTGGAAACCCGATGAAGCCGATTCCATAGGTTCCATTAACAGTGACGGTAAATACGAAGGCTATATATATATGCCCGATGCAACCGAATTTAAATTTACCAGCGCACGCGACTGGCAACACATCAACTACGGCAACAGCGGAACCCCGGGGCTTTTGGATACCGACGGCGGCGCTCCCAATTTAAGTGTTCCCGAAGGAGGATTTTACAAGTTCAATGTTAATACAAACGACCTTACGTGGACATACCTTAACACAACCTGGGCTCTGATAGGCGACGCCACACCCGGTGGTTGGGATGAAGATACACCGATGACATACAACGAAGATACTCAACTCTGGACGGTTACCTTAGACCTCAATGCCGGCGATATCAAATTCAGAGCCAACGGCTCGTGGGATTTGAATTACGGCAGCGACGACCAAAACGGACTGCTCAAAGAAGGAGCTGGTAACATTCACGTGGACGAAGCCGGTAACTATACCGTTATCCTCGATTTGAGCCATACGGTTTATAAGTACAGTGTAGAAAAAAATTAATGAATAATCTTTTATGGGTTTAGGTGAAAATTAACAAATTTTATATGTGTTATTTTTTCCTAAACCCTTTTTAATTAAAGGAATTATTATTACATTTGCAGTAAATAATTATGTTTAACGTTTTATTAATTAAAATTTAGTATTATGAAAAAAGTTTTACTTGCTTTCGCTTCCCTCTTGATGATGGGAACCCTTTTTGCACAGGTGACGGTTACATTTAATGTGGATATGTCAACCGATAGCACCTTCAACCCCGAAACACAGCATGTGTATATCTCCGGAAGTTTTGTTGATTGGACACAACCGGGTGAAAATGAGGATTATATGCTTACACCCGATGACAACAACAAAATTTACACTATTACCATGAGCGACATTCCAACGGGTGAAATTCAATACAAATATTTTATTGTGGAGAACGAACCCTCATGGAGTGGCGGCGAATGGGACGGTGACCCCAACAGGGTGGCTAACGTTTCTACCGATACAACATTCAACGATGTTTGGGCAAGACTCAACACGGGAATACCCGCAGTTGAATTACCGCAATTTTCAATGTATCCGAATCCGGTTGTTAATAACCTTTACCTCGAAAACATCGAAAATGCTAACAGAGTTGAAATCTACAACCTCGTAGGACAAAAAGTTAAAGAGGCTCTTATTTCGGGTAATAAGTTAACCGTACAAACTTCAGATTTGACGAAGGGTGTTTACCTTATTTCGGTAATAAACGAAAACGGTGCAGTTAAATCGTTGAAATTTGTAAAGAGATAATTTTTAAGGTTTAACCGGAGATTTACAAAAATCTTTTTTGAGCACGGTTTAAGAAAAAAATCTTATTCCGTGCTCTTTTTTTATCAAAATATGATTATATTGTAATCGAAAAAATGATTATAATATAATCAGTATTATCGTGTATTTAAACAGTCATACTTATTACAGTTTGCGTTACGGGACATTATCCGTAGAGCGTTTGTTGGAGCAAGCCGCAACATTGGGAATAGAGGCGATGGCCATTACCGACATAAACAATTCGTCTGCCGTCATCGATTTTGTGAAAGAGGCCGGAAAACGCGGTATAAAACCCATAGCGGGCATGGAATTTCGTGACGGCGACACCTTGCGTTTTACGGGCATTGCCATGAATAATGAGGGTTTTCGCGAGTTGAACGACTACATGACCGCTTTGTCGTCGGGCGAAAAAGAGTTGTGCAAAACGGCACCTTCGTTTGTTAATGTTTATGTAATTTATCCTTACGGCAAAAATTTGCCGGCAAAGCTTAAAGAAAACGAATTTGTAGGCATAAAACCTTCGCAGGCAAATCTTATTTACGGAAATGGAAGGGGAGTGGAGGTAAGGAAAGGGGTTATAATGCAGCCGGTTACTTTTTCGGGAGACAAAGATTATTATCTGCACAAAAATTTGAGGGCTATCGACCACAATTTGCTTTTGAGCCGTTTGACTCCGGAGATGTATGCCGCTCCCGACGAAAAGTTTTTGCCTCCGGTTATGGTGACCGCTCCTTTTACGGGATACGGCAGAATTATCGAAAATACCGGAAAAATAACAAACGATTGCAGCATTGATTTCGATTTTGATACACCCAAAACCAGAAAAACCTTTACGGGGAGCCGGTACGACGATAAACTGCTTTTGGAAAAACTTGCCTACGAAGGTTTGAAGTATCGTTACGGCGACAGAAAAGATGCGGAATACAGGGTGCGCCGCGAATTGCATATTATCGATAAGTTGGGATTTTCGGCATATTTTCTAATGGCTTGGGATATTGTACGCTATAGTATGTCGCGCGGATTTTATCATGTGGGACGGGGTAGCGGTGCCAACAGCATTGTGGCATATTGTCTAAAAATAACCGATGTTGACCCCGTTGAGTTGGATCTCTATTTCGAACGCTTTATTAACCCGAAACGGACCTCACCCCCCGATTTTGATATTGACTATTCGTGGAAAGAGCGTGACGAAGTAATAGATTACATATTCAAAAGATACGGTAATAAGCATACCGCTTTGTTGGGAACATCGGTTACCTTTCGCGGAAAATCGATATACCGCGAGTTGGGAAAGGTGCATGGGTTGCCGAAAGCCGAAATAGATGCCCTTACGGCAAATCCTTCCGCCGTAATCGATAAAAACGGAATAAACCGCAATATTCATGCTTTGGCGCTTATGATGCAAGGATTTCCAAACCAAAGAAGTATCCATGCAGGCGGTGTGCTTATTTCCGAAAAACCGGTAACTTATTATACGGCTCTCGACATGCCGCCGAAAGGTTTTCTTACTACGCAGTGGGATATGTATGTTGCCGAATCGATAGGTTTTGAAAAACTGGATATCCTCAGCCAGCGCGGAATAGGGCATATAAAAGAGGCTGTTGAAATAATAAGGCGTAACAGAGGCATAAGCATAGACATTCACCGGGTAGATAAATTTAAAAACGACGAAAAGGTAAAAGCACAATTGAGGTATGCCCGTACCAACGGATGTTTTTATATTGAGAGTCCGGCCATGCGCGGCTTGTTGAAGAAATTGCAGTGCGACGATTATCTGACTTTGGTTGCCGCCAGCTCGATAATACGCCCCGGTGTCGCCCGTTCGGGAATGATGCGTGAATATATTTACAGGTTTCATAATCCGCATAAATTCAAATATGTTCATCCCGTGATGAAAGAGCAGCTTGGTGAAACCTACGGCATTATGGTGTATCAAGAAGATGTTTTAAAAGTATGCCACAAATTTGCAGGTCTCGACCTTGCCGATGCCGATATTCTGCGCCGTGCCATGAGTGGTAAGTACCGTGGCAGGGATGAGTTTAAGCGTATTGCAGATAAATTTTTCGAAGGATGCCGTAAGTTGGGGCGTCCCTTAACGACGGCAAAGGAGGTGTGGCGGCAGGTAGAGAGTTTTGCCGGTTACAGTTTCTCAAAAGCTCATTCGGCAAGTTATGCCGTAGAGAGTTTTCAAAGCCTTTACCTCAAAGCCCATTTCCCCTTGGAATTTCAAACAGCGGTGATAAACAATTTCGGTGGCTTTTATCATACATGGGTCTATTTTAACGAAGCCGGAAAATCGGGAGCCGAAATAGAACTCCCGTGTGTCAATCGCAGTAACTATAAAACAACACTTTACGGAAAAACAATATATATAGGATTTGTACATGTGGCAAACCTCGAAAAAAACACCTCGGTAAAAATTGTTGACGAACGTGCCGCCAACGGATTATATAAAAATTTGAACGATTTTATACGCCGGACTAATGTGTCCAAAGAACAGATTGTCATTTTGATAAAAACCGGTGCTTTTCGCTTTACGCAAAAGACAAAAAGGGAACTTCTGTGGGAACTTCATTTTTTGTATAACGGCGAAAGATATTCCTCTTCGGCTCCGCGTTTGTTTGATGTGGAACCTGAAAAATTCAAATTGCCCCGGTTGGCTGACAGCGCTATCGAAGATGCATACGACGAAATAGAACTGCTCGGATTTCCCGTATCGTTGTCGTGGTTCGATATGTTACGTACAAAATTCAGAGGCGAAATATTTGCAATGAAACTTGAGGAATATGTGGGCAAAAGGGTAAAGATGGCGGGAAACCTCGTTACGGTAAAGTATGTAAAAACCGTTAATAACGAACTTATGTGTTTTGGCTCTTTTCTTGATGCGGAAGGCGAAATGTTCGATACCGTCCATTTTCCCCGCTCGTTGAAAAGATATCCGTTTCGCGGACCCGGATTGTATCTTTTGCAGGGGAAGGTGGTGCAAGATTCGGGTTATGCTTCGCTTGAAGTGCTGAAAATGGAAAAGTTGGATTTGAAACCCGACCCGAGAGCTGAAATTTGAAATGTGTCAAAATCCATTATAATACCTTGCTTCGTTATTTACCCTAATGAAAAAAAACGAGCGCAACTGCAATTGTCGTTTTTGAGATAAATTTTCCTAAAAAGGGAAAGTCAATACAATAAATACATTTGCGGGAATGTTTTGATTCAGTGTTTGTAAATACCTGCATGATAGCTGTTAGTGTTTTGCAGCGTGGTTTGCGGGACATCTTTTCGAATCTAATTGTTACGAAATGCACTATTTTTGCTTTAACCCTGTTTTTTTCGGTTCAAACATGTATCTTTGTGAATAATTGATGGAAACCGGTTGTGAAAAGGGAAGTGTTAAAGATTACATGCGTATTGGTTTTGAAACGGTTAATAAAAATCATAAATACATGAAAACAAATAATATATACAAGCTGTTGTATTCGGGGTTGATTATGGTGCTTTTGTTTACCGGCGCTTGTAACGACAAAGAGAAATTTAACAGGGACCCGGTGGCAAGTTTTGTGGTGTCGCCCTATTCGGGGACGGTGTCAACTGTTTTCAGTTTTGATGCCCGTGCAACATCTGACGATCAGACACCGGCAAGTCAATTGAGAGTGCGTTGGGATTTTCAAAACGACGGCATTTGGGATTCGGAATGGGATACCGCCAAAGTTATGACACACACCTATTCGCAAGAGGGGTATTATACCGTGGGTATGGAGGTGAAAGATGCGTACGGTGCAACAGGGTGGACATCGAGGAATTTGGTGGTGGAAGCCGGAAACGGGCTTGCTCCCCATGCGGTATTTACGGTTTCGCCTTCGTCGGGACCCGTAGGCACGGTGTTTACCTTTGATGCTTCGGGAGTGACAGACCCTCAAGAGAGTACCGGTTTACTTAAAGTGCGTTGGGATTTCGACGGCTCGGGAACTTGGGAAACAAATTTCAGTACCACAAAAACCACAACGCATCAATTCAATACCGAGGGTATCTATAATGTTACAATGCAGGTGATGAATACCAAGGGATTAACAGACCAAACTTTCAAGTCGGTGGTTGTAGGTTCGGGCGGAAACGTTTCGTTGACATTTGTTAACGTTGAGGGCGGCAGTTTTAATATGGGGTGTACTTCATCCAATCAAAATGCATGCGATTACGACGAATCGCCCGTAAGGGAGGTAACGGTAAGCTCTTTTATGATAAGTAAATACGAGACCACCAATAAACAGTTTGCCGAATTTTTGAATCAGGTGGGTGCAAGTTCCGACGGCTTTTTGTCGGGTGTGCAATACATATTTATAAACAATGAAATGTGTAATATAAAATTTTCGGGCAATACCTTTACCGCCAAAAGCGGCACCGACGATTTGCCCGTTATGGCGGTTACATGGGAGGGCGCCAAAGCCTTTTGCGAATATGTTGGCGGACGTTTGCCTACCGAAGCCGAATGGGAATTTGCGGCACGCGGCGGAAATATGAGTCATAATTACGATTACAGCGGCAGTAACAAAATTAACGATGTGGCCTGGAACGCCAACAATTCTTATGCATTGCCGAAAAAGGTGGGTACACGCCAAGCCAACGAACTTGGAATTTACGATATGAGCGGCAACGCAATGGAGTGGTGCAGCGACTGGTATGAGTGGAACTACTATTCGAAAGGCGAGAATATAAACCCCACAGGACCCGCCACAGGCAGTGAAAAAGTTGTGAGAGGAGGCTCGGTATTCAATGGTGCCGACGATTGCCGTGTTTCGGACAGGTATTGGCACGAACCTCAAAATGTGCTTAACTCAGTGGGATTCAGAGTGGCAAAGAGTATTTCGAAATAGCAAAGGCATTTTGCCGCCGGTTTTTTTCGTATAGCCTTTTTCCCGTTTTACGGTTAATAATGTTGGTTGACGTTTCATAATTCTGTTTACCTCATTTCCTCGTTTTTGCGGCAAGGTGAATTTTTCTATTTTTGCATAAAAATTCATTGAAGTGGAAATTTTAGATAAACTTGAAACCATAAAAAACCGTTGGGAAGAGATAGGTGAACAGATGAACGACCCGGCGGTTATGTCGGATGTAAAAAGGTTCGTAAAGCTTAACAAAGATTACAAAGAGTTGGAACCCATAGTGTCGGCCTACAAAGAGTATAAAACATTGCTCTCCAATATTGAAGAGGCAAAAGATGTTATTGCCAACGAAGATGATGCCGAATATAAAGAGATGGCAAAAGAGGAACTTGACGAACTTGTGCCGAGAAAAGAGGAGTTGGAAGAGAAGATAAGATTGTTGCTGATACCAAAAGACCCGCAAGACAATAAAAATGCCGTTATGGAGATACGGGCAGGCACCGGAGGCGACGAAGCCTCGATATTTGCCGGCGACCTTTTCAGAATGTACCAGAAATTTTGCGAAAGCAAAAAGTGGAAAGTGGAAATAGTTGACCTGAACGAAGGTACGGCAGGCGGTTTCAAAGAGATAGTCTTTAATGTTATAGGTGACGGTGCATACGGAACTCTTAAATTCGAATCGGGGGTGCACCGTGTGCAACGTGTCCCCAAAACAGAGACGCAAGGAAGAATTCATACCTCGGCGGCTTCGGTGGTGGTGCTTCCCGAAGCCGATGAATTTGACGTGGAACTAAACGAAAAGGATATCAGAAAGGATACTTATTGCTCGTCGGGTCCCGGAGGACAGTCGGTAAACACTACATATTCGGCAATACGTCTTACTCACATTCCCACCGGAATTGTTGTGACTTGTCAGGACGAAAAATCGCAAATAAAAAATTTGGCAAAAGCAATGAAGGTTTTGCGTACCCGCCTTTACGAACGCGAATACAATAAATATCTGGAAGAGATGTCGTCAAAACGTAAAACCATGGTTTCCACAGGCGACCGTTCCGCAAAAATCAGAACATATAATTGGCCGCAAGGACGGGTTACCGACCACAGAATTAATCTGACTCTGTACAATTTGCAATCCATAATAGACGGAAATCTTCAGGAATTGATAGATAAACTTCAAATGGCCGAAAACGCCGAAAGACTTAAAGAGGAATTTGGCAATTAGGTGATGTATGGGGCAAAGGCAGGGTGCCGTAAAACTATGAATAAAAGATTTTACGGGCGGACCCTCGTAATTTAGTAATCTCAAAAAAATATGGATAGTAACGCTATTTTTGATTTGATAAAAAAAAAGCACTCTTTCTTATGTGTGGGGCTTGATACCGACATCAATAAAATTCCCTCGAGTATATCGGGGTACGATGATGCGGTTTTTGAATTTAACAGGCAAATTATAGACGCCACACTACCATATGCCGTGGCATACAAAACAAATCTGGCATTTTACGAAGCAATGGGTATTAAGGGTATGGAAAGCCTTTACAAAACGGTGGAGTATATTCGAAACAAGAGAGAGCCCCTATTTATTATTGCCGATGCCAAACGTGGCGATATAGGAAATACGTCGGGAATGTATGCTTATGCATATTTCAAAGAGATGGATTTCGATGCGGTAACAGTTTCGCCCTACATGGGATACGATACCGTAAAACCTTTTCTGGATTATAAAGGAAAGTGG
This sequence comes from uncultured Lentimicrobiaceae bacterium, assembly GCA_964549335.1. Classification (GTDB taxonomy): domain Bacteria; phylum Bacteroidota; class Bacteroidia; order Bacteroidales; family F082; genus Sulfidibacterium. Next base: position 35,759 of record CAZJUQ010000017.1, read on the forward strand.
ACTGTGCTGCTTGCATTGACCTCAAACGAGAGTGCCGCCGATTTTCAATATTTCGAAAACAAAGCGGGGAAAAGACTTTATGAAGAGGTTCTCGAAAAGGCGGCAGAGTGGGGCAACGAAGACAATATGATGTTTGTGGCAGGAGCTACCAAAGCCGGTGAATTGCAAAACATCCGCAAAATTGTTCCCGGCCATTTTCTGCTTGTGCCCGGAGTGGGAGCACAAGGAGGAAACCTCCGCGAGGTGGCAAAATACGGCATGAACGAAAAGTGCGGAATTATTGTAAATGCTTCGCGTTCCGTAATATATGCTTCGCATGGTTCCGATTTTGCGCAAAAAGCAGGCGAAAGCGCAAAAGTATTACAGTCGGAAATGGAAAGTATTTTGAAAAGTAGGGGCTATTTGTAAAACGGTATTATCTGCTGTGTATTACATACAAACGTTGTTTGCCGTCCATTTTTACCGATAACGGTTTTTCAAATCTTACCTGTTTAATAAATTTTCCCTCTTCGATAATTTGTTGTCCGTTTAACTTGTCGTATTTAATGTAATTGTCTTTCAGTTCGGTTTGAACGGTAAAATAACCCACATTCATACTTGTGACATTGTGAAAAAAGTGAGAACCCGACGAGGCATCGAGCGGAAAATTGTCGAGGCTTGTTTCGACAATGACCTTGGCATTTGAAATCTGATGCCATTTAACAGGTATCCCTATCCACTTGTCCCTTGTGCCCCAGCGTCCTGGTCCTATTAAAATATAATTTCTTTTTTCTTGCAACATTTTGGCGTTAAACCGTTCTATTTCGAGGGCTATCTCTTCGGTTTTCCTCTTGTCGAACTTTTCGGTATCCACAAAAATAACATCGGTAATGTAATCTATCAATCCGTTACCCATTCCTTGGTTTGTAAAGAGTATGATTTTTTCTTTGTCGATGTTTTCCATATCGACGCTACATTCCATATTCTGACTTACAAGAGGTTTGATTTGTAAGATATAAAATGTAGCCTTTCCCTCTTTATCTTTGTTCAAATCCACGGCATACTCTATTTCCACGGCGGAGCCCATTGCCTCTTTACCCAGCTTTAGAACAGTTTCGATGGTTTTTGCCAGTGGTATATAGTTGTATTTAAGTATATTGGCAAAGTTTACGATACGGGGTCCGGGTTTTGTAAGTCCCGGGTAAATAATATTGCTTTCGGGGTTGTACACCGATGCGCAATGTTTCAAAGTGCCTTGCTTTTCGGCGGTATAGATATCTTCTTTTTTCAGTCCTGCCGTTTCACCTTCAAGGAGGTTCAGGTTTTTTTTGTCCAAATCAACGGCATAAAAGTATGTTTGCGAGTTTTTCAGTTGGTCTTTGGGGCTGTGAATTTCGGTTCCCGGATATTTTGGCGAAAACCTGTATGCCAATCCGCCTTCAACAACATATCTGCCGAGTCCTACTGCCGCCACTGCAAAGCCCTCTTCGGGTTTCATGTGCGAAAAGGGATAAAAGTTATACGATTGGGCTACCCCGCTTATGTGAGGATAGAAGAGGTTGTCGTACCGGTTTCCGACGACCTCTTGAATTACAACGGCCATTTTTTCGTCTTCCAACTTATAATCAATGGCTTTTACATAACCTTTTGCGGTGTTGGAAAATACCGAAGCGAAAACAAGTTTTACGGCTTCGCATGCCTGTTTTAACCTCATCTCAAAATCGGGGTGGTTATTGGGCAAAAGATATGTTTCGAATATCCCCGCAAAGGGTTGGGTTAACGAATCTTCAAACAGTCCCGATGAGCGTACTGCAATGGGTTTGTCGAGTTTCTTTAAAAGGTGACGCAGTTTGTTTTTTGTGCCTTTGGAGAGATCTTTGGTTATGAAAGCCTCTTTTATTTTTTTAAAATCTTTTTCGGTAATGGCCAGTTCGTTAAGCTTGTTTTTGTTTACAAAATCTTCAAACTCTTTTGTTCCTATGATAAAAGTCAAAGGTGTTTTAATGTGGATGTCGGGTACATATCTTTCGAAATCGAAATATTGAATGAGTGCGTTTATAAAAGCCAATCCCCTTCCTTTGCCGCCGAGCGAGCCTTCGCTTAAAGTGTAAAAATTTTCGGGCGACAGTTCCGTGTCGTCTTGGTATGGAATTACATTTCCGGTTTCTTGTTCGTAAAGATGTTCTTTTATCATCTTTATCAGTCCTCTTCGCAGCTCTTCCGCATCTTTAAAGTCGGTTACCTTTTTTGGGTTTATGAATTGTGCCGCTTTTATTTCCTGCCTTGCCATAAGCCACATGGAAAAATGGTCGCGTCCGGCGTGGTATAGCAGGGAATCGTCGGGAATGGTTTTCAAATGGTGAACGAACTCTTTCAAATTTGATGCGCGTGCAATCTCTTCACCTTTCTTGTTTCTGAAAATAAAATCGCCGAAACCGAGGTAATTGGTGATGAAATTATGAAACTCCTGATAAAGGGTATTGGAATTTTTGTAAACAAAAAGCGAGTCGTATTTTTTTGCAACCTTTTCGTATCTCATATCCGACGATTGCATAATTACAGGCAGGTTTTTCAATTTTTTCCGTGCGTAATCAAGGAGTTCCACACCTGCATTTTCGTCAACTTTGCCGTTTCGCTCGTATTTTACGTCGGTAATAAGGCAAAGCAAATTGTTTTTGTATTTGTTAATAATTTCAACTGCACCTTCAAATGTCGAAGAGAACAGTATTTTGGGGCGTGCACGCATTCTCAAAACTTTGTACAGTTCGTCGGTGCTTACGTCGTCTATTATGCGTTTTGTTTGTTCCATCAATACTCTGTACAAAAAACTCAAATAGCGTGACGAATAGATGGGAGAGTCTTCGGCGAGCAAAATTACCCTTACTTTTCCGATGCTGGTGTCGTTTTCCACATTTATACTGTCTTCGAGCAGTTTTATCATTGAGAAAAATATGTTAGAATCGCCGTTCCAGGCAAAGACATAATCAACAGTGTCTATTTTCCGTTGTTCGGTTCTGAAATAGGAGACGTCACTGCTGCTGTTCAAAAGCAGGAAGAAAGGGACGTACGGATATTTCTCTTTTATTTCGCGGCTTGCTTCGACTGGTGCTTTTTTATCGACACCCACCATGTAAATAATCATGTCGAAGTGCCTTTTGTCAAGTTCGTCGAAAGCCTGTTTTAACGAAGACACTCCCGTTATTCTCGGTATTGATGTTAGGTTGAGTTGTCCGTATTGTCCCAGCATGTGTTCAGTAAAACGTCCTTCGCGTTCAATGGCATATGCGTCGTAGAGGCTTGAAATCAAAAGAATTTCTCTTACTTTAAACGGTGTTAAATCGTGGTATATATCACGGTTGTATGTGTTTTTGTTTAAAAATTTTTGTAAAAAATCGCCGGTGATAATATCCGATTTATCATGTGGTATTTTTTCGGGTTCGTTATTTTCTTCCTCTTCTTGCAATTCGCGACGTTTTCTTTCCTCTTTGTTCAAATAGCGGTTGAGCAACGAAATAAGTGTTGTCATAAAATGACTTTGTTCGCTTTTTGCATAACCGTTTTTTTGGTTGGGTTTGTTGTTTTCGCAATACTGAATGTAAACCTTTTTCCCCGATAATGTTTCGAAATAGCTCTCTTTGCAAAAGAATACCTTTTCTGCTCCCGGGGTTTTGTATTCAACGCCGTCGTATATTATTCTTATGAAGGCTTTCTTTTTGTTGTCGGAATAGCCTACATAGCGGGGAAAAATTTCCGCAATCCTCGACAGTGTTTCATCTATGCCGCGGTTTTCACGGATTATCTGTTCAATCTTGTTTATTACCTCCAACAAACTGAGAAACTGCAACGATTTATTTGACATTTGGCAACCCTCTTTTTAATATTCTTTTACAAAGGTATGCAAAAGAGGTTTCGGTTAAACATATTTTGTGCCTTGTACCCGGATTGGCAGTGTAAAAGGTGCCTCTTACCCTTTTTTATATGTCAGTTTTTGTGGTATCTTACTGTTTAGTCCGGCATACTTTGTCTCGCCGGAAACCTTATTTGAAATGTATTTGCCGCTCTATTTCCATTTTACCACCGTCGTTTTGTTACCGTATGGAATGTTCAGACTCGCAATTCCGGTTTCTCCTTTTTGGTAGTTCGAAAGATAATTAACGGTTTTGTTGCATGTTTTAGCCCTTTTTCCGTTTACGTAAATTTTATTAATACCGTTTGAGAAGCCGTGAAACAAGATACGTATTGTTTTGAACGAGCTTTTTAAACTTCCTCCGGGTTTTTGAAAAACAATTTTGTTTTCCCGGGGAATGTAATCGATAATTCGGGTATGGTACATGCCCTTTTTATAGTCATACGATATACCGTCGTCCTCGTAATATGTAAAAGAGCTCTTTTTATCTCCTTTGTAAATATGAATTTCCAGTGTGTCGCCTCTGTTTTGCGAGGTGTTTTGTACGCTTTTTTGAACGGGAATAATGGAGCCGGCTTTAACGAAAACAGCAGGTTTGTTTAACGGACACTCCGTCAGAATTTCACTGTTACCTTCATACTGTTTGCCGTTGTAAAAGTAATACCATTTACCGGCCGGTAAAAATACTTTAACGGCTTTTTGCCTGCTGCCTGAAGGAGCCACTAAGAAAGCGGGTCCGAACAGATATTGATTTTCGTATTGATAATTGAATGAGCGCGGGTCGTCCGAATAGTCGATAAGCAGGGAGCGTTGTACAGGCATGCCCGTTTCCGAAGCTTCGTAAAAGAGCGAATAGATGTATGGCAGCATATTGTACCGAAGCTTGATAAACCGTTTTGCAATGCGTTCGGCATTTTCGCCGAACGACCAGGGCTCGGCGCGTTTGGTTCCTGTTGCCGAATGTGCCCTGAAAAATGGTGAAAAAGCTCCTATGCTAACCCAGCGCGAATAAAGCTCTTTGGTGGCGTCGCCGTTAAAACCTCCTACGTCGTAACCGGCAAAAGGAACCCCCGACAGTCCAAGACTGTTAACCATTCTTATTCCCAACATCATGTGTTCGTCGGTGGCATGATTGTCGCCGGTCCAAATGGCCGAATAGCGTTGAAATCCTGCAAATCCCGAACGGGTGAGGATTAACGGACGTTTACCGTTCAAAAGTTTTTTTGTGCCTTCGAAGGTGGCGCGTGCCATTTGCATCCCGTAGGTATTTTTCAAGTGTGCGTAGTCGGTGGGGTTTCCTTCGCCGTACATTTCAATAATGCCTGGCACATCTTTACCCCATACCGCTATTTCGTTCATGTCGTTCCAAAAACCGGTAACCCCTGCGCCGGTAAGCACTTTGAAATTGCCGCCCCACCATTTTCTGACCTCGGGATTTGTAAAATCGGGGAAGTGACACAGCCCCGGCCACACTTCACCTTCGTAAAAAGTACCGTCGGGATATTTTAAAAAGTATCCCTTTTTGACACCTTCGTCGTAAATCTTGTATCCTTTTTCAACTTTGATACCCGGGTCTATAATTACCATTGTGTGTATTCCCGACTTCTTTAAATTTGATATCAGTTTTGCGGGATTTGAAAAGTTTTCGGGATGCCATGTAAATACCTTGTAACCGTCCATATAATCAATGTCGAGATAAATTACGTCCAGCGGGATTTTTTTGTGACGGAATTTTTGTGCTACGTCAAGCACCTCGGTGTCGGGTGTATAGCTCCAACGGCATTGTTGAAATCCGAGCCCCCACAATGGTGGCATCTCTATTTTTCCTGTTAATGAGGCGTAGTTCGAAATTATAGCGGCGACGCTTTTGCCGTAAATATAGTAATAGTCCAGTTGCGAATCTTTTGTGGCGAAATATGAGAATCTGTTGTTGCCGGCACCGAAATTAAATACCGTTTTTGCTGTATTATCAACATATATCCCGTATTTGTTACCGTCGTGAAATCCTATGTAGAATGGAATGGAGGAGTAAAGGGGGTCGTCCCAATCCATATAGTGCGGATTGTCGGTGTTCCAATTAACGTACGAATTGCCTCTTCGGTTTTGGTGTCCCGTTTTTTCGCCGAGTCCCGCAAATTTTTCGTTGTCAAATAACTTTTTAAAACAGTATATCTCGCCGTTATCGAAATATGTCCCCAAAGCATCGTCGCTGTTTACCGTTTCTCCATCGCGGGTTTCAAAAGTAAACCGTAACGGAAATTTATTTATTCGCAAAACAACGGAATCTGTTTTTATGATAAATTCCGTTTCAACATTTTCGAATTTAACCTCCGTATTTTGAGGTTTTAATATAACCGAATAGGGATTTGGCGGCAGCAATTTCTCCTTTGCCGTTGTAATACGTATTATCTCCGGCGTATATATCCAAACCCGGGCAATTCCGTTTGATGTTTTGAATATATACTTTTGCCCTTGTTTGTCGAGGCTCTTGAAATTTCCCAAGCTATTCTTCTGTGCGGCAATTTTTTGAATATTAATCATAACAGCCATGATAAATGTTAAAAAAAGATATTTTTTCATCGGTTAATCCCGTTTTATAGCAATAAAAATAATATAATTCGCATTACAAAAGTAATGTTTTTAATTTTGTACACTTAAAAATAGCTACAGGGATGAATGCAATAGAGTTAAATGAAATAACCAAGATATACGGCAAGCAGCGCGCACTCGACAAAGTAACGCTAAACATTAAACACGGGGGGGTATTGGGGTTGCTCGGCCCTAACGGTGCCGGCAAATCGACATTGATGAAAATAATTACGACTTTTATACCTCCCACTTCAGGAAGTGCTACCGTAAACGGTTACGATATACGTGAAAACTCCATAGAGGTTCGTAAGCTGGTGGGATATTTGCCCGAAAACAATCCGTTGTATTACGACATGTATGTGCGCGAATATTTGGAAATGGTTTTGAAGATGTATCCCGGAAAGCATGATGTTAAGAAGCGTGTTGACGAAATGATAGGGATTACCGGGTTGGGGCCTGAACAGAAAAAAAAGATAGGAGCACTGTCGAAGGGTTATCAGCAAAGGGTAGGTCTTGCACAAGCAATGATTCACAATCCCGAGATACTTATTCTTGACGAGCCTACATCGGCACTCGACCCCAATCAACTGGTCGATATCAGAAATATTATTACAAATCTCGGAAAAGAAAAAACGGTTATCCTTTCGACGCATATTATGCAAGAGGTGGAAGCTGTTTGCGACCGCGTGGTTATCATCAACAAGGGTAAAATAGTGGCTTACGACGACATGGTGAATCTTACAACCATTTTAACCGGAGGCGGAAACAGATATGTTTTGGAACTGAAAGAGAGTGTCGATGAAACCGTGCTTTTGACAATCGACGGCATTAGAAAAGTTGAAAAAAACGGTAAAAATTCATGGACATTGATATCGGACGAAAGCGACGACCTGCGCGAAACAATTTTCAGGTTTTCAGTAAGTAAGAGTTGGAATGTGCTTTCTCTTCTCAGGGAGGAACAAAATATGGAGGATGTTTTTCATAAGCTGACTATGGATTAACACCGGTCTTAAAGTTAGAATTTTATTTTCCGTAAAAATATGGCATTATGGATACCGAGCAACAAAAAACAGAAAGGAAATATGTTAACGTAAAAGAGGCTATAAGGCAGAAAAATCCCAAATTGGCAAGGATGATCCCCGGATTTGTATTGAACTACTTTAAAAATCATATTGTACATCAAGACGATTTGAACAATGTGATTAGATTGTATGGCGACAGGACGGGGGTTCCGTTTATCGACGGGGCACTGCAATACATGAACACCACTGTTAAGCTTGTGGGTCTCGAAAACATTCCGCGCGAGGGAAGGTATATTATTGCGTCGAACCACCCTTTGGGCGGGTTGGACGGCTTGGCTCTCATGTGGGCTGTTTACAAGCGTCGCCCCGATTTGATATTTCCGGTAAATGATATATTGATGAATGTTAAAAATCTCGAACCCCTATTTATTCCCATTAACAAACACGGTTCCAATGCCCAAAACATAGGCATTATCAACGATACTTTCGAATCGGATAAAATTGTTTGCTATTTCCCTGCCGGTCTCGTTTCGAGGAAACAAAAAAGGGGAGTGATTAAAGATTTGGACTGGCAGCCCACATTCATTACCAAGGCTAAACGTTTTAAACGTGATATTATCCCTACACATATTAGCGGAAGAAATTCAAATTTCTTTTACAATTTGGCAAACCTCAGGAAGAAATTACACATAAAAGCCAATTTGGAAATGTTTTTCCTTGTTGATGAGTTTTACAAGCAAAAAAACAAGGAGTTGAAAATAACTTTCGGGAAACCCGTTCCGTACGGATATTTCGACAAAAGGTACAAAAAAGACGAATGGGCTAACCTGTTGCGCGATTTTGTTTACAAACTCGATGAAAACCCCGCAGCCGAATTTACAGTTGACAGATAGCTTTTTATAATAGGGTAATGCAAAAGTGTTGTGAAAAATTGTTTATTATTATCTTTGCAAAAAAATAGGGGGTTATGGAAACAGTAATTTCTGCAGTTGATAAAAGACTGCTTCTCGAAGAGTTGACAGAAGATAAATTATTGCGAAAAACCAATAACGGGGGCAATGAAATATATATAGTTACCGCCGGCGATTCGCCCAACGTAATGAAAGAGATAGGAAGACTTCGCGAAATAACTTTCAGGGAGGCAGGTGGCGGTACGGGCAAAGCCTTGGATATTGACGAATACGATACCATGCAAAACAGTTTCAAGCAGATGATTGTTTGGGATCCCAGGGATAAAGCCATAATAGGGGGCTACCGGTATATTCATTGCAAAAATCTCAAAGTGCATAACGGAGAGGTCTTTTCACCCACATCCAGGTTATTTACTTATTCTCAAAAATTTATAGACCGTTATTTGAAACACACCATAGAACTGGGCAGGTCCTTTGTCCAGCCCGATTACCAACCCACATACAATTTACGCAAAGGTTTGTATGCTCTCGATAATCTTTGGGACGGTATCGGTGCCTTGATTATCGATAACCCCGACGTGCAATATCTTTTCGGAAAAGTTACAATGTATCCCCATTACAACTCTTTTGCGCGTGATATGATTCTGTTTTTCCTGCAAAAATATTTCCCCGACCCCGAAAAGTTGATTTTTCCGAAAAAGGCACTGGAAATAAAGACGGATAAAAAAATCCTCGAAGCAATATTCTCGGCCGACGATTACAGGGAAGATTACAAACGGCTTGTTCACGAAGTGCGCAAAACGGGAAATAACGTTCCGCCGCTTATCAATGCATATATGAACCTCTCGTCGTCTATGAAAACTTTCGGTACCTCATTGAACGACCATTTCGGAAACGTGGAAGAAACAGGTATTCTGGTTACTATAAAAGATATCTATCATCATAAAAAAGAACGTCATTTCGAAACGTACGAAAAGTACAAGCCCGGATTGATATGATTTTTACCGCTTTTGCGTTGCGCTTTCTAATTCTAACTTAATAAATTATTACCATGAAAATAAATATAGCCGAATTTGTAATCAGTTCGGTAACGGTAAATAAATGTCCCAAACCCGACCGCCCCGAATATGCTTTTATAGGAAGGTCAAACGTGGGAAAATCATCGTTGATTAACATGCTGGCAAAACGTAAAAACCTTGCCAAAACTTCGGGTAGCCCCGGAAAAACCATAACAATGAACCATTACAACATTAATAACGAATGGTATTTGGTTGATTTGCCGGGATACGGATATGCCAAACGTTCGAAAACCGAACGTAAGAAGTGGAACATTATGATTCAACAATATATACTTACCCGTACCAACCTGTTAAGTTTGTTTGTGTTGATAGATTTGAGGCTGGAACCCCAAAAAATCGATTTGGAATTTATTGAGTGGTTGGCACTGTCGAAAATTCCCTTTGTATTGACTTTTACCAAAGCCGATAAGCTCAGTGCCGCCAAAGCCGACAGTAATCTTGCCGCTTACAAAAAGATACTTTCCGAAACGTGGGAAGAACTGCCCCCCATAATTGTAACCTCGGCACAAACCGGTAAAGGAAGGGAAGAAGTGTTGAATTATATCGAAAAAATTAATAACGAATTTAAAGATAAAATAAACGGTAATGACTTCCGCTAATACCGGCCGGCTTATTGAAAAGGCTGCCGAACTTATTAAAAACTCGAAATACACCACGGCGTTTACGGGTGCCGGTATTTCGGTTGAAAGCGGTATTCCTCCTTTCAGGGGACCGCAAGGATTGTGGAGTAAATACAATCCCATAGTGCTCGATATCGACTATTTTAAGTCGAACCCGCTGGAATCGTGGAAGGTAATTAAAGAGATTTTTTACGATTTTTTCGGTAAAGCCAAACCCAATGCCGGACATATTGCCCTCGCCAGGCTCGAAAAAGCCGGTTACATTAAAAACATAATAACGCAAAATATCGACAATTTGCATCAGGAGGCAGGCAGCCAAACGGTTTACGAGTTTCACGGCAACTCACATACATTGGTATGTACCGGTTGCGGAAAGCACTATTCGATAAACCAAATCGATTTGAATGATTTGCCTGTGCTATGCTCCGGGTGCGGCGGGTTGGTAAAACCCGATTTTATTTTTTTCGGCGAAGGAATACCCCCTTCGGCTTATCAAGCGTCAATAGAGGCGGCAAACAGTGCCGATGTTTTTCTGGTGATAGGTACCACAGGCGAAATAATGCCCGCAAGTCAAATACCCTACCTTGCCAAACAGAACGGTGCCAAAATAATTGAAATAAATACCGAGCCCTCAAATTATACGGGCACCATAACCGACGTTTTTTTAAAAGGGAAAGCAGGAAACCTGATACCGCAACTGGCCGGAACCATATTGCCGTAATAAAATTCTCGAATGATGATTTACAAAGAGAAATTGATTGCCGGAAAATTGATAAAGCGCTATAAACGTTTTTTGGCCGATGTTGAATTGAAAAACGGAGAGGTTGTTACGGCTCATTGTACCAATTCGGGAAGCATGAAAACCTGTTTGGAAGAGGGAGCTCCGGTTATGTTGTCGCCGGTGAACGACCCGAAAAGAAAGACTAAATTTACCTGGGAGATGATTTTCATTAACAATGGTTGGATAGGTATTAACACCGCCGTTCCCAATATTTTGGCATACGAAGCTTTGAAAAACGGAACCATTGACAAATTATCGGGTTATACTTTGGTAAAGCGCGAAGTTAAGTTCAATGACAGCAGGTTCGATATCTTTGCAAGCAACGCTGAAGAGAGTTGTTTTGTGGAGGTGAAAAACGTCACCATGAAACATGGCGAATACGCACTTTTTCCCGATGCCGTTACGTCGAGAGGATTAAAACATTTGAATACTTTGCTACAAGTGAAACAAGCCGGAATGCGTGCCGTTATGCTCTATGTTATACAACGTTCCGACGTTTCGAAATTTGCTCCCGCAAAACATATAGACCCGGATTATGCCGCCGCCTTGAAAACGGTTTTCGAAAAGGGTGTCGAAATTATTCCCGTGCAGGCAAAGGTTTCGCCGCAAGGTGTCGAAATTGTGAAAGAGCTTCCGTATTATCCTGATGAATGGTAAATTAAAACTGTTCTAAGTTTAACAATAGATAGCAATAGTTGCAAACCTTTCTTGTATATTTGCACGGTAAACGAAAAAAATACAATTAGCTATGAAAAAACATAATTTTTATGCAGGTCCTTCAATCCTGCCCGATTATACAATCGAAAATACATCCGAGGCGGTAAAGGATTTTGCCGGAACAGGACTTTCAATAATGGAAATTTCGCATCGAAGCAAAGAGTTTGTTGCCGTTATGGACGAGGCACAAGCACTATTCAAAGAGTTATTGAAAATTCCCGAAGGATATTCGGTTCTGTTTCTCGGTGGCGGTGCCAGTACTCAGTTTGCGATGATACCTTTCAATCTGTTAAATAAAAAAGCCGCCTATTTGAATACGGGAGCTTGGGCTAAAAAAGCGATAAAAGAGGCAAAACTTTTCGGCGAGGTTGATGTTGTAGCATCATCGGAAGACAAGAATTTCAGTTATATTCCGAAAGATTTTGTTATCCCCGCCGATGCCGACTATTTTCATATCACAACAAATAACACCATTTACGGTACCGAAATACGTCACGATATTGATTCGCCCGTTCCTTTGGTTGCCGATATGTCGTCCGATATTTTCAGCCGTCCTCTTGACGTGTCGAAATATGCGGTAATATACGGCGGAGCACAAAAAAACCTTGCACCTGCAGGTGTTACTTTTGTAATTATCCGTAACGATATTCTCGGAAAAGTTGACCGCCAAATCCCAACAATGCTTAATTATCAAACGCATATTGATAAAGGAAGTATGTTTAATACTCCTCCTGTATTACCCGTTTATGCGGCATTGCAAACACTGAAATGGCTTAAAAACAAAGGCGGTGTTGAAGAAATAAATAAAATAAACGTGAAAAAAGCCGATATGCTTTACGAAGAAATAGACCGTAACAGCATGTTTAAAGGCACCGTAAACAAAGAAGACCGTTCCATAATGAATGTCTGCTTTGTTATGAACGACGGATACGAAGATAAAGAAAAAGCCTTTCTCGATTTTGCCACCGAAAGAGGTATGATAGGAATTAAAGGTCACCGCTCGGTAGGTGGTTTCAGAGCTTCCATTTATAATGCCCTGCCGTTGGAAAGTGTTGAGGCTTTAATTACGGCAATGCAAGATTTCGAGACTTATAACAAATAATGGTTTTATCTTTTTACAAACTTGAAAAAACGTATATTATGACAAAAGTATTAATAGCAACCGTAAAACCGTTTGCCAAAGCTGCTGTGGACAGCATAAAAGAGATATTCGATAAAGCGGGTTACGAAACCGTTCTTTTGGAAAAATATCAGGATAACGGTGAATTTCTTAATGCCGTAAAAGATGTTGACGCACTGATAGTGCGAAGTGATAAAGTTACTCCCGAAGTGATTGATGCCGCAGGAAATTTGAAAATAATTGTGCGTGCGGGAGCGGGATACGACAACATAAATCTTGAAGCGGCAACTGCAAAAAATATTGTTGTTATGAATACCCCTGGACAAAATTCCAATGCCGTTGCCGAACTTGCTCTTGGTATGATGGTTTATCAGGCACGTAACCATTTTAACGGAACATCGGGTACCGAACTTAAAGGCAAAAAGATAGGTATTCATGCATACGGACATGTAGGGAAAAATGTGGCACGCATAGCCAAAGGTTTCGGAATGGATGTTGCGGCATTCGACCCATTTGTTCCAAAAGAGGCCATTGAAGCCGACGGAGTGCAGGTTTACGAAAATGTGGAAAAAATGTATGCCGAATGCGATTATATAAGCCTGCATATCCCCGCAAACAAACATACCGTTAAATCGATAAATTGGGATTTGATGTCGAAAATGAAAAAGGGTGCGGTGCTTGTTAATACTGCCCGCAAAGAGGTTATCGACGAAGACGACTTGTTGAAAATCTTTGAGGCGAACGAAAAATTCGCATATGTTTCGGATATTGCCCCCGATAACAAAAATGTTATTGAAGAAAAATATCCGGACAGATGTTTCTTTACTCCCAAGAAAATGGGTGCGCAAACCGCTGAGGCTAATATTAATGCGGGAATTGCCGCTGCCAACCAAATTATAGCCTTCTTGGAAAAAGGTGATACAACATTTAAAGTTAATTAAAAAATGTTGAAAAAATCCCCTCGTAATAACAATTGTTTCGGGGGGATTTCTATTTTTGCCGACAATTTATATTATAAATGAAAAAACGGTAAAACTTTTTGTTTTACCGGGAAAAAATTATTAATTAACAAAAATAACTAATTAAAATTTGTGAAGATTATGTACAACGAAAACGAAAAACAGGAAAGACAAGAGAGGACAGGAACATTTTTTAGATTTGAAGATTTGAGAATCTATCACAAATCACTCGATTACATCAATTGGTTGCAAGACGTAACCATGCTGTTTCCAGGTGATGACAAAATCCGGTTCGCTATCCGTTTTAATGATGCTGCCCGCAATATAGCGCTCTATATTGCCGAAGGATCGGCACGAAACAAAACCCAGTTTGTTTATTATCTGAAAATGGCGAAGAGTTCTATCCGGCAGTGTGTGGTTTATACCACTTTGGCACACAAAGCAAACCTTTTGAGCGATGAGTCGGAAGAGGAGTCGCGTACCCAGTTGATGGAAATGACTAAAATGCTCGGCGCCTTGATTTCCTCGCTTCAACGTTCGAACAACGGTTACCACAACAACAACTACAATGGTAACGGAAACGGAAATTACCGCCACAATAACGGCAACGAACAGCAAGACCCTATGCCTTTTGACAATATGGGCGAAGAACCTGCGGGTTTTAACAACGAATATTAATATTGTTTTTATAAACCGCCTTTGTAACCTTTTGCCGTTTTTTTAACGGTGAAAATCAGCAAAGGCGGTTTTTTTTTAACCGATAAATAAAGAAAACTGCTATGGCAACATTAAAAGCTTTTAAAGGATTAAGACCGCCGAAAGATATAGTAAAACAGGTGGCATCGCGTCCTTACGACGTGCTGAATTCGGAAGAGGCGCGAAAAGAGGCCGAAGGAAACGAATATTCATTGCTTCACATCATCAAACCGGAGATAGATTTACCCCCCGGAACAAATCTTTACAGCCCCGAAGTTTATGAGAAAGCAAAGGAAAATTTTATCAAATTCCGGAAAAACGGCTGGCTTGTCCCAGATACTCAAGACCATCTTTACATTTATGCCCAAACCATGAACGGAAAAACTCAGTACGGTATCGTGGGGTGCGCATCGGTTGACGATTATCTGAATAATGTGATTAAAAAACATGAACTTACACGTCCCGATAAAGAAGAGGACAGGATGAAGCATGTTCGCATTACCAATGCCAATATGGAACCGGTTTTCTTTTCTTATCCGGCAAAAAAGGAGATTGACGAAATTGTTGAGAATTTTGTAAAAAACAATGAGCCCGAATACGATTTTACCGCCGACGACGGTTTCGGTCATCACTTTTGGGTTATCAACGATAAATCAATTATCGATAAATTGATTGAACTTTTCGACAAACTTCCTTCGCTTTATGTGGCCGACGGTCATCACCGTACAGCTGCCGCAGCGTTGGTGGGTAAAGAAAAACGCGAAGCAAATCCCAACCATACGGGCGATGAAGAGTACAACTATTTTCTTGCCGTAATTTTCCCCGATAATCAACTTACAATTATCGATTATAACAGGGTGATAAAGGATTTGAACAACTTGTCGAAAGAGGAATTTCTTGCAAAGATGTCCGAAAGTTTCGTTATGGAAGAAAAGGGCGACACACCTTACAAACCGTCGAAATTACACGAACTTTCCATGTACATTGACGGCAAATGGTATGCTTTGCAGGCAAAGGAAGGAACATACGACGACAATGACCCCATCGGAGTTCTTGACGTTACTATTCTTACAAACCGTGTTTTGGAGCCCATTCTAGGGATAAAAGATTTGCGCCGCTCCAAACGGATAGATTTTGTGGGAGGAATCAGGGGGTTGGAAGAGCTGCAACGCCGTGTTGACAGTGGCGAGATGGCTGTGGCTTTTGCTTTGTATCCCGTAAGTATGCAGCAATTAATAAATATTGCCGACAGTGGTAAAATCATGCCTCCCAAAACCACATGGTTCGAACCTAAATTGCGCTCCGGTCTTGTGGTTCATACTCTCGATTAACACTTGCTTCACACATCTTTTCATAAAAGTTTTTATAATATGGAAAGAATAAAACTGGTAAAAGAGGACATTACCGGAATGAAAGTTGACGCCATAGTTAATGCCGCCAACCGTACCTTATTGGGCGGTGGCGGTGTTGACGGTGCCATTCACCGCGCCGCAGGTCCGGGACTGCTCTCCGAATGCCGTACACTTAACGGCTGTGATACGGGAAAAGCCAAGATAACCAAAGGATATAATCTGCCGGCAAAATATGTTATTCACACTGTTGGCCCGGTGTGGCACAACGGAAAAAACAACGAGGAGGCACTTCTGAAAAGTTGTTACCTCGAAAGTTTGAAACTCGCCGGGGAATACGGTTGCAAAACAGTGGCTTTTCCTAACATTTCAACCGGAGTGTACCGTTTCCCCAAAGAGAAAGCCGCCGAAATAGCCATTGAAGCCGTTAAAACATATCTCGCTGAAAATGATATCCCCGGAACAGTATATTTCGTATGTTTTGATGATGAAAATTTCAGAATTTACCGGAACCTTTTAAAATAAAATGACATTGGTGCCGGCAGCTGAAAGCGGAAACGGTTATGAAATGAATGGATTCCAATGCAATCTTTTGAAGCCGCCGGGGTTTTATGATTTGTTAAGGTATATTTCGCTCAAGTTGAATTTTTCGGGAAAACGTGCCCCTACTCCTTTATAAAACTCTTCCACCTTTTTAAAATCGTTTTCGAAGTCGCCCGAAGGGTAGATAAGAGGTCCGTATCGTCCTTCTTTCTTTTTGTAATCAATAGAGGTAAGCATTATCGGAACTTGTGCTTGCAAAGCTATATAATAATATCCCTTTTTCCATTTGTCGGTATAGGAGCGGGTGCCTTCGGGTGCAATTACCAAATATAGCTTATCGTATTTGTCGAAAAGTTTTGCTATCGACTCTGTTTTACGGGTGCTTTTCGACCTGTCTATGGGTACAGCTCCCATTTTTTTCAGCAATCTTCCTACGGGCCAAAAAAACGCCTCTTTTTTCATAATTACATTAACCTTTTCACCTTCGGCATAAATAAACATCATACCTATGAAATAATCGAGGTTAGAGGTGTGCGGAGCCACAAGAATGACCAATTTTTTATGCTCGTGCGGAAACGTGCCGATGATTTTCCAACCGAATAGTTTTATCAAGAAACGGGCAAATGCTTTCATGAGGCAAATATAACTATTTTGCAAAAAACGATGCATCAGCAAATTACAAAAAAAGCCGTTGTAATTAAAACACGGCTTTTAATATAAAAGTTATAAGAGATTGCGGAGCTTTTACCAAATATAGGCTCTCTTCTCTTTCGGGATATACAATTTATCATCGGGTTTTATGCCGAAAGCATTAATGAAAGCGTCGAGGTTAAAAGGAGGTATATTAACCCTCGCCTCGCCCGGACTGTGGACATCGGTTTTCAACCGTTTGGCAAGTTCTTTATCACGTATGTTTTGCCTCCAAACCTGAGCATATCCCAAGAAAAACCTTTGATCGGAGGTTAAACCGTCAATGGGTTTGGGAGTCTTGCCGTTTAAAGCCATTTGGTATGCCTCGTAACTTATGTTTAATCCTCCCAAATCGGCAATGTTTTCTCCCATGGTTAATTTTCCGTTAACGTGCAACGAGTCGAGAATGGTATAATTGTCGTACAATGCCTGCAGTTTTTTTGTTTTTTCCTGAAAACGTTTTGCGTCGCCCGGTGTCCACCACTCGTTCATATTACCGTCTTTATCGTATTTTCTGCCTTGGTCGTCGAAACCGTGGGTCATTTCGTGACCTATTACCACACCTATTGCACCGTAATTTACGGCATCGTC
This sequence comes from uncultured Lentimicrobiaceae bacterium, assembly GCA_964549335.1. GTDB lineage: Bacteria > Bacteroidota > Bacteroidia > Bacteroidales > F082 > Sulfidibacterium. The sequence goes on from CAZJUQ010000017.1 coordinate 53,312, forward strand.
GGCATCATTATCAAAAAACGGGGGTTGCAATATTCCCGCAGGAAATACTATCTCGTTGTTCGAAGGATTGTAATAGGCGTTTACCGTTTGGGGTGTCATTCCCCATTCGCTTTTGTCAACGGGTTTACCTATTTTATTAATGTTATAATTAAATTCAAATTCTCTTGCCCGTTTCACATTTTCAAAATAGTTTCCAGGAACAATTTTTAATCCCGAATAATCTTTCCATTTATCGGGATAGCCTACTTTAACGGTAATGGCATTCAGTTTTTCCAAAGCCTTTTGTTTTGTTTTGTCACTCATCCAGTCGAGACGTTTTATGCGTACGGCAAAGGCTTTGCGAAGGTTTTCCACCAGTTTTACCATTTTTTGTTTTGATTCGGCGGGGAAATATTTTTCCACATAAAGTTGTCCCAATGCTTCGCCGAGAGCCGATGATGTTGTTTCCAAAACTCTTTTCCAGCGGGGGCGCATTTCTTGTTGTCCCGACATTTTTCTTCCGTAAAAGTCGAAATGTTCTTTAACGAAATCGTCGCTGAGATATGGGGCGGCATTGTTTAACAAGTTCCATTTAAGGTACGATTTCCACTTTGGTGTATCGAAGTTGTCGTAAATGTTGCTCACGGCAACAAAAAAGGGCAGTTGACTTACGTTAATTTCGTGCGGGTTTTCCAATCCGAGTTCCGAAAAATAGAGGTTCCAGTCGAACGAGGGCGATTTTTTACTTAATTCTTCCGCACTCATTTTGTTATAATTTTGTTCCGGTACACGTAATTGCATACGTGAAAAAGAGGCTTTTGCCAGGCTCTTTTCAATGTCGAAAACGTCGGCGGCGCATTTTTTTGCTTTCTCTTCGCTATTGCCGGCAAGAACAAACATTTTGTATATATGTTTTTTATATGCATCGCGAATCTGTTTTGCAGCTTCGTCGTCGCTAAGATAGTAATCGACATCGGGCAAACCGATACCGCCTTGGTAAAGGTTTGCAATTTCCATATTGCTGTTTTTTTGATCGGCGTCGGCGTAAAAGTAAAATAGAGGATAGCTGCCAGTTTTGTGCATTGCGGCTATCTGTTTTTCAATATCCGCTTTGGAGTTTATGTTTTCGATGGCGGCAAGTTCATCTCTAATGGCATTTATACCAAGGTTATTAATTGCCGCAGTATCCATTCCGCTGTTGTAAAAGTCGCCTATTTTTTGTGCTATGCTTCCCTTTTCTGCATTTTTTTCTGACGAGACCTCATCCACAAGTTTTTTCAGTTGTTTCTGATTTTCTTCATAGAGCATTGTAAAAGCACCGTATTGGCTGTATTCGGGAGGTATGGGGTTGTTTTTTATCCAGTTGCCGTTGGCATACAAATAAAAATTATCGCCTGGCTTAATGCTTGTGTCCATGTTTGCCGGGTCTATTGCCTTTCTCATAATTTTACTCTCCTTATTACGGTTTACATTATTGTTACATCCCCAAAAGAGGAGGGATAAAATAATTACCGATAAATATTTAATGTTCATTATACTGAATTTAAAAGTGCGCAAAAGTACATAAAGATATTAATAATAAAGTCTGTTTGTGTTTTTCTTTTTTAATTTGGAAACTCTCTTAAAACAATAAGTTTTGAGCAGGTAATTTTTGTCCTTGCAAATGGTCGCCATGATATTCACGTTGATTTTTTTTATATGTTTGTTTGAAATTTTATTAAACAATTTTTACAGTTCATTTGTAAATCACAAGAAAAAATATTCCTTTTGAAAGATATAGTTACAAGAACGTTGTACGGTGCCATTTTCGTGGTGGTTGTTTTGGGTTCGGTTTTTCTTAATCCGGTTGTCTTTTTTGCGGTAGCCGGAGTTTTTATGCTTATAGCTTTGTACGAGTATTCAGGATTGTTCTTTCCGCACCGGAAAATTTCCGGGAGCATTGTTTTTTATTTGGCGGGAATATCGGTATATGCAGTGACAGGTTTGGCGGGATTGGGTATTACGGATTTTCGCACTATTCTTTTTTTAATACCTGTACCTTTTGTTATAGCTGCTTGCGAATTGTTCGGGAAGCGTGATGCTTCGTGGAACAGAATAGCAGTTTATATTTCGGCAATGTTTTATGTTGCCTTGCCCTTCGGATTGATGAACGCTCTGTTTTATGTGAAACCTGTTGCCGGACATACTCCGGTTATCCTTGCAAGCATGTTTATACTTGTATGGGCTAACGATGTTTTTGCATATTTAACGGGAACGTTTTTCGGCAAACACAAACTCTTTGAACGTGTATCGCCAAAAAAAACCTGGGAGGGGAGTGTGGGAGGTTTGGTTTTTACGATGATTTTTTCCCTTCTTTTTTATCGTTTCACCTCGTTTATGGAGTTGGGGGAGTGGATAATTTATGCTGCAATAATTTCGGTTACAGCCACTACCGGCGATCTTTCCGAATCGTTGTTAAAGAGGAACAAAGGGGTTAAAGATTCGGGTAATATCATACCCGGACACGGAGGTGTCCTCGACAGGTTTGACGCTGCAATTTTTGCAACGCCTTTTGTTTTTATCTACTTTTATCTGTTGTAGAATATCAAAGAATGGTTTCTATTTCCTTTAGGTTTTTTATTTTATAAGTTACCTCAACGCCGTTGTAATTTTCATGGGGGTCGAATAGTATTTGGTTCATTCCCGCCCTTTGTGCGCCTAAAATATCAACTTCGTAATCGTCGCCAATCATAATGCTCTCGCGGGGATTGGCACCGCTTTTTTCAAAAGCGTAATTAAAAATTCCTGCAAGGGGTTTTTTTACTCCGGCCTCTTCGGAGGTAACCACCGTTTTGAAAAATTTTTCCATTCCCGATACTTTCAGTTTTACGTTTTGCACTTCGGAAAAACCGTTGGTTATCAGGTGGATGGAATACCCTTTTTTGTGTAAATATTCTAAAATTTCAATGGCGTAAGGAAAGAGGTTTACAAGCACCGGACTCAATTTTACGTATTCTTCACCTACTTTGTCGGCAAGGGTTTTGTCGTCAATTCCGAAATCATTCATGGTAAGGTGAAACCTGAGCCATTTCAATGTCTCCTTGTCAATTTCCCCGTTCCTGTATTTTTCCCATAAACTGTTGTTGTGAACCGTGTATTTTTTGTGTAATTCACCGGAAGAGGGTATTCCCAGTTTTTTCAAATTGTATTTTTCAAAAATGCTTTCAAAAGCCTCTATTGCGCTTTTTTCAAAATCCCACAATGTACGGTCGAGGTCAAAAAAGATGTGTTTATATTGTTTTTGCATTCCAAAATATTTCGGGCAAATATAATCAAGTTTGATAATGGTGTTGTCTGAGCCATTCGAAAAGTGCTACCGACAGTGCATGGCTGACATTCATCGACGAAACCGTGCCTGCCATGGGGATATATACTCGCTTATTGATATTTTTAAGCAATTTAGCGGACAAACCGTAACGTTCGTTTCCCACAAAAAGTGCTATTTTTTCAGGCAGGTTTTCGAGGAAAATGTTTTTGGCATCGGGCGTTGTCTCAACGGCAACATAATGATAGCCGCCGGGGATGAAATCGAATATTTCGTCATATCCGGCATAATCCCATCCGATTTTGTCCATGGCACCCGACGAACGTCTTTTTATTTTATAATGTCTGAAATTCGGCTTGTTTTCGTAAACAAACCAAACTTTTCTGGCGCCGATGTTGCTTGCAAGACGCAGTACGGCACCCATATTATCGGGCGATTGTAATGCCTCTGCAACAATTACAGGGAAATTACTTTTGTCAACATCTTTTTTTAAACGGCTTTCCGAAAAAAGTTTGTAAGAATTGTTAATGGACATTTGATACTGTTTTTAAAAAAAAGTGTGTTCCGCAAATGCTTGTTCCGGTCAAAAACCGTGCAAGGCGAAAATATTACAAAAAAGCCTCTGCTCATACCGCAAAGGGAAAGCAGAGGCTTCTGTTTATCCGTAAAAATCACTTCTATTGTATCATGATTTTTTGGGTTGTGGTACCGTTTAATGTTTTTACGGTTACAAAATATACACCTTTATCGTATTGTGAGGTGTTAACGGTTTCCGAAGCTCTGTTGGGTTGCTTGTTATAAACAACCTGACCTATGGTGTTTGTGATGATTATTTGTTGTATTTGGCCGTTTGAACCTATGCGCAGATAGTTTGTGGCGGGATTGGGATACATTGTAACGTACTCTTTTTCGCCGTTTTCGTTAATGCCCACGGTAACGTTTAACAAAACGGTAATGGTGACGAGTTCGTTTTCCTGGTCGTTGTTTCTGATATTTAATTTACCGTTATAGACATTCGAGCTAAGTCCGGTAGCGTCCATGGATACGTTAACATCAATGTATTGGTCGGGGGCAAGAGTTCCTTCTGCCGGGTCGGTTGAGAGCCACTGAACAATAGGCTCGCCGGTAAGGTTGGCTCTTATATTCCAGTTGTATTTCAGCGACGGGTTATCGCCCAGGTGCGACCAGCCCGGTCCTGCTGCCATCCAGTCGCCGTCGGTATTATAGTTAAGTCCTTCGTCGGTGCCGGGGACATAAGTGCCGCCGGTACCCGAAACCCAATATCCTACCCATAAATCCTGACCATCGATATAAATCGGAGTGTCAAGTACAATATTTGTCCAAGCTTGAGTATTGGCTGTAAACGGTTGCTCCAGTAAAAGGTCGCCGGGTCCCGGTGTGTTATATGAGCCCATACCGTACACCTGGAGTTTGAAACCGTTACCGGGATCGTTTGTAAACACATCAACCGATGTCAAATACATGCCGATGTAAGGCTTAACAATATTTGACGGGAATTTGGCGGCAACACGCCATTCGTAGTCGTTTTGCGAGCCTATGGCTGTGTAATTGTCGTCGTCGTAGTGCAGAACGGCATCACGGCTCGAGGGTGCTGTACCCGTTGTGTTTGCCGACGGGGCTTTTTCAATGTCGGTAACCAATGATTTCGGAGCGTGGAAACCTGCAGGTTCCCGGTTCAAAGCTTTGTTATTTCCGGGATATGTTACCACAATTTGGTAATTCAAATCGGCTTTTCCGTCGTTACCCATTGAGAATGTTGTGCCTGTCGAATCGCCGGTTGCTAATGTGGCGTTTATGGCCGAGTTGTCAACATTAATTACGGGAACATCGGTTCCGGGTACCAGTTCTATATATTCCACATCGTCCATATAGTAGTGGCAAGTTTCGCCTTGCGGAGCACCTGCATATATATCCATTCCTCCGAGTTGAAGTGTGCCGGGCTCTCCACTGGCTTTTGTGCTGAATTGCCATTTATGAACAAGTTGGTCGTTTACATAGAACCATGCGGTATCGATGTCGAGGTCGATGATGCTTTTCAGGTTTATCCATTCGTCGTGATTATATGTAAAGAAAGCCGATTGGTTTCCCGCTGCGTTCATGTAACCGTCGCCGGTAGCCGTGAAATACACCTCGTAAGCCCACTCTATACCCGGTTGTTCATAGTGTTGAATGTTGAAATATCCACCGTTTCCGCTGACAACATAATATTTCATGTTGATTTGGTATTTTCCCGATGTTTTGTTGCCCATTGGTAAAATCAGGTCTGTTTTTGAGCCTTCCACTTCTACCGATTTTGTAGGGCTGGCAGCTTGTTCGTCAACAACATATGCGTCTTCGTCCGTGCCCGGGGCATTTGACCATGTTGTCCATGTATTGGAATTTAGGGCAAGGTAATCGCCAACGTTGTAGCTTTCGAAATCGTCTTGAAAGATGTAGTTGTATCCTGCGGTAATATCAACACCGTCAACTCCTGCCAAATCGCCGTCGTTACCAACGTATTGCCATGCTATTTTAAATGGTGTTGAGGCGTAACTGCTCAAATCGATATTAACTTCGTTCCAAGCCCAGTCGGAAGTGGTGTCTATTTCGTCGTAAGCATTCCAGAGTTCTGTCCAAGAACTTCCGTTATCGGTGGAAATCAAACATTTTAGAGTTGCGTTTGAGAGCCAAGGACCGCTAACGCCTGCATACCAGTGGAGGGTAACGGGGGTTTCGCCTTGAGCATCGATTTCGGAGGTGATTAACCACTCATCCTGGTCGGCGGCCACCCAGGGAACAAGAGCCGAATACAGACTGTTAGGGTCTATTTGGTTGAAATTGTTGTTTTGCGGGTTCCCTTGCATCCATGTGTTGCCGGAATTTGTAACAATGGTTGTCCAGTCTGCAGGAGGGAATACCCCTTCGGTGTCGAAACCCTCTTCCAGCAATGTTGTACTTCTTTGGTCAAGTGCCTTTTTTGGTTGATAGTGGTGTGCCGGTGAGGATTTTAAACCGAGCATTTGTGCTTTTGTTTGCCATCGTGTGCTGTTGTTTTGGGCAAATAGCGTAGATGCCGCAAAAACTATTGCAACGATTACTGAAAAGAAACGTGTAATTTTTTTCATGTTATACAATTTTAATTAATAATTAGGTTTTTAAAAATTTCGGTAACAAATTTAAGAAAATAATAAAATAAACGGTAATAAGTTTTAAAAAAGGTGGAAAAGGTATTTAGTACAGACGTCCTTGCCATGTGTTTCGCTTTTCCAGTTCTTTTTCTATGAGTATGTTAATTTGGTCGTTACGTATTTTGCCCCACCCTTCGTTTGCAAGAAAACGCGGCGGGACTTCACCGGCAAAACGCTCAATAACAAATGCGGGATTCAATTTTTCGATATATTTGATAATAAAATCGATGTATTCGTCAAAAGCGAAAAGGTTAAAATATTCAGGATTTTCTTTGTATTGTTTTGCCATAACAGTGCCTTTTACTATTTGCAATTGATGAAATTTTACGGAAGTAATTGGTAGTTGCGAAACAGTGTTTACGGAATTCAATATCATTTTACGGCTTTCGCCCGGAAGTCCGAAAATAAAATGTGCACCCACATCAATACCTCTTTTTGCCGTCTTTTCAATTGCCGTTACCGATTGTTCAAATGTGTGTTTGCGGTTTATGGTTTCGAGTGTGCCGTTATAAATTGTTTCGACGCCGTATTCAACCGATATATAATAATTTTCGGAGAGTTGTTGCAAGTAATCAAGTTTTTCGTCATCAATGCAGTCGGGGCGTGTGCCTATGACAAGTCCTGCAACTCCATCTTGTTGTAATGCTTCTCCGTACAATTTTTTTAGGTGGTGCAGTGGTGCATAAGTGTTTGAGTAAGGTTGAAAATATACAAGATAACGGTTTGCCCGCCTGTAGCGTTTCAAATGGAACTCTTTTCCTTCCGATATTTGTAACGAAAGGGGTTTGTGCGGTTGGCAATAAGAGGGGTTAAAAGCATCGTTGTTGCAATATGTACAGCCGCCTCTTCCCAAACTACCGTCTCTGTTGGGGCATGTAAAACCCGCATTTACCGCTATTTTTTGAACTCTGCTTCCGAAAATCTTTTTAATATATTCGGAATAGGAATTGTAACGGCGATTGTTTTTCCAAGGGTAGCCGGTCATTTTTTTTACAAAAAAAGGTTTTCGCCTCCCTCCTTGCAAAGGAAGGATAACGAAAACCTAATGTTTTATTATTTGTTATTGTGATATTAGAGCACCGTTTATTTTTTTGAGCATGTCGGCAACATTGGGGTCGTCTTTGTAAGGCTCAACGGCTTTGTAAATTGTTTTTGCCGATTTGTTCAGTTTTTCGTTGGCGTCGTCAAAAAACTTTTTGATGCTCTCTTTTTCTTTTCCTTGTGCTTTTAAATATTCTTTTTCCAACGAGAGAACATTGCTTTTTACGGCATTTAAATTTTTATTGAACGAGCGCAACAGTTGAAATGCCTCTTCGGCCGTGTTTATGTTATTGCTTTGTGAGGCCAGCTTTTCAATGGCATTAATGTGGGTTTCCAATTTGTTTTCGTTTGATTGCTTGTTTCCGCAACTTGCAAACAAAAAGATGGCAATAACCGGAAATATTTTATATAAATTACTTATTTTCATCATGGTTAAATTTTATTATTTGGTTGCTTTTTCTAAAATTTTCAATATTGAAAAGATAAATACCGCCGATAACAAAGTGAGGATTACCAGCAAAAGGAAGAATTGCCATAGTTCGACAATATCCCATAATTTTCCTACCAGACCTGCCAGCAGGTTGCCGAAGGCTGTGGCTCCGAGCCAACCTCCTTGTGCCAACCCGACATATTTAGGCGGCGAAACTTTTGAAACAAAAGAAATACCTATCGGGCTCAAAAAGAGTTCGGCAATGGTAAGTGTAAAATAGGTGCTTATGAGCCAATAAGGCGACAAAGAAAGGACGGTTTGCAGCTTAAACGAACCCAGCATAAGAATTAAAAATCCTATGCCGGTAATAATCATACCAATTCCTATTTTTTTCGGCGACGAGGGTTCTTTACCTTTTTCGCGCAGTTTGGTAAAAAATCCCACGATTATAGGAGTCAGAAATACGATGAAAATGGGGTTGAAATGTTGGAATAATTGCGGCTCTATTTTTTGTACGGGGTCCAAGCCGCTGTAAAAATAGTATGTTACGGCAGCGCCGGCAACAAAAATGAGACTGCCTATTAATCTCGATTTTTTGTCGATATTTTTCCGCAAAATAAATATCAATCCTCCGAGTGAGGCGAGTATGGGAATGAAGGTTTTAAGGTCGAAAAAGAGATAGGTAAACCTGCTTACTTTACTCATGGTGTAGTCGCGGGCGAAGATGGTCATTGTAAATCCGTTTTGATGAAATGCCATCCAGAAAAACATAACCACGAACATAACCAGCCCGAGGGCAATCAACCGTTTTTTTGTCTCTTCGGGCGAGAGTTCTATTACCTGGTCTTGTAAATCTTTATTTTTTGCCTTTTCCGATTCCGAAATGTCGGCGTGTTTGTAATATTTCTTAAAACCTACAAAAATGATGAACGATAAAATCATTGATGCGGCGGCAACGGCAAACCCCGCACTGTACGATGTTGAAAGCGTGGATGTGTATTGTGATGTAAAGTCGGAAAGGCTTCCCGAAAATCCCATCTCTTTGGCGTATTGGGCAAGTTTGTCGGCATAGGACAACGTTCCCGGGAAAGCCGATTTCATTGTTGTTGTCATTTGGTCTAAAAATGGGTGTGCGCCGTTTACCCCGTCGCGGTATAGATTCGACAGGTAAGGAATTGAGTTTTCATAAACGAAGTTTTTGGCTTTTAAAATTGCATTGACAACGGCTGTGGCTGCCGAAGGTGCGAAAAAGGCGCCTATGTTGATACCCATGTAAAAAATATTGAAGGCGTTATCCCTGTTGGCACTGTATTTCGGGTCGTCGTACATTTTGCCCACAAGCGCTTGAAGGTTTCCTTTAAATAGTCCCGTGCCAAGTGATATTACCGCCAAGGCCGAAATTATCATTACTTTGCCGGTGCCTTGAATAAAACCGGGAAGTGCAAGCAGCAAATATCCCGCAAACATGATAATGATACCGGTGATAATGGTTTTCCCGTATCCGAGCCACTTGTCGGCAATTACACCTCCGAGAATGGGTAAAAAATAGATGCCGAATAAAAATCCGCCGTAATAAGTTCCCGCTTCACTTGTGCTGAAACCGAAACGGGCTTGTAAATATAAAACAAAAATTGCCAACATGGTGTAATAGCCGAATCGCTCTCCCATATTGGCAAAAAATGCTACATATAATCCTTTGGGGTGTCCTTTAAACATAATTTCTACTTTTAATTAAACATGATTTTCATTAAAAAAGAGAACAAATATACATTTATTTTTTTCTTGTGAAATTCATATATGCGAGTGGAATGAATTATTTACACCGTTTAAACGATACACACTATTCTTTGTGCTTGAATTACAGTGCATGGCGGGTTTTGTATTTTGCCTTGTTTAGCGGTTTCGCAGAAAAATATTTCCGCCAATTAACCGGCTTTAATGTTTATTTGTACAAACCTGCAATAATTAATCCGTTGTGTTTTTTCAATAAAACAGTATTAAAAAAGCTGATTGCTCAAGGCAACCGATAAAAAAATTGATTAATATTGACAACCTTTACAAGTAATTTACGTATCTATAAAAATATACATCAAAAAAACAGGTATTATGGGACAGGATAAAAGTAGCGAAATTTCATATATTGAGGAGATTAGGAAGAATATAATATCAAAATTGACGGATAAACCGGACGAGAATATCATTATCATACTAAAGGGTATCCGGAAAATTTTCGATTCAACACTTTCCATATACAACAAATTTAATGACGATTACACAAAACTTATTACATATACCAACAGACTTGAGAAATTCGAGGCGAGACCCGACAGCGCAGAGGGGCACATTTGTACCGATATTGCTTTAAAAGATATTATTAAAACCACATACATAAAAGACTTATATCAAACGGACTATTTATATACCGATAAGGCCGTAAAAGAATTTAGGTTAAGAACATATATAGGTGTTCCCGTAAAAATAAACTCCAAAGTTCTCGGTGTGTTATCCATTGTCTTTGACGAGATTGTGGAAAATAAAACCATAATGGAAAAGCTGTTGAAAAATATGGCGCGACTCATTGCCGTAGAAGAACAACACATGATGATTCTGAAAAACGAACAAAAATTAATATACAAATACCAACTCTTTTACGATACTATAAATGTGGGTATATTTACCGTGAAGGGAAATGTTATTACCGAAGCAAACAAGCACCTGTGTAGTTTGTTTAAGATGAACAAAAACGAGATAACCGGTAAAACACTGATTGAATTGTCGCCGAAATATCAACCCGACGAAAATCTATCCTCAAGGGAAATAATGGTAAGACTTAAATCTGCAACCAAAAAACGGCAAGTGTTCGAATGGGTTTTTAAAAACAAAAACAGACAGTCGTTCATTACCCAGATAACATTGACCCTTTTTAGCGACAAAAATTCGGACGAAAAAGAGATAATAGGCTTTGTCCAGGACATTACAAGGTACAAAAATCATGAACTCGAGTTGATACAAGCCCGTGAAAAAGCCGAACGTGCCGATAAATTGAAGTCTATTTTCCTTGCAAATATGTCGCACGAAATACGTACCCCTTTAAATTCGATTATAGGATTTTCGGAATTGCTTCTCGACGAAGATACAACCAAAGAGGAAGGTGTTATGTATGCCGATATGATAAAAACAGCCGGCAGGTCGCTATTGCAACTTATCGAAGATATTATCGACATATCCAAAATAGAGGCTGGGCAACTATCCATTAAAAAAGAACCTTTCGACCTGAACGACAGCCTTGACAAACTCATGTTAAACATTGAAAAAGAGAAGCTGAACAGGGGTAAAGAGAACATATTAATAAAACTTGTTAAAGGTTATAACGGTAAAATATTGATAAATACCGACGAGATACGTTTTCATCAAATTTTTATCAATTTGTTGACCAATGCATTGAAATTTACCGAAGAGGGCTCAATAGAGTTCGGATATATTGGTGTTTCGTCAACCTCAATACAGTTTTATGTGAAAGATACGGGCAGTGGTATTTCGCCCGAGGAGGTGCCGCTGATTTTTAAACGGTTCGGGCAGGCAACTCAAGATTACACCCAAAACAAAGACGGAAAAGGTTTGGGGTTGGCAATTACACAGTCGCTCGTAAAAATGCTTGGCGGTAATATTTGGGTTGATACAATGCCGGGAAAAGGAAGTACTTTCTATTTTACTCTTCCCATTACCGAAGATTATGCCATTAAAATCAATCCCTTGTACGGAACCAAGTTCAAAGATGTTTTCAGAGGAAAAACAATCTTAATTGTGGATAACGAAAAAGCCAATTTCCAATACATAAAAGGTAATATTACCGGTACAGGTGCCGAGTTTATTTACTCAAAAGGGGGAAAAGAGGCCGAGGCCTATTGCATTGCACACGATAACATCGATTTGGTATTAATGGATATTGTTATGCCCGAGGTAAACGGGTACGAAGCCACAAAAAAGATAAAAAGATTGAAACCTGAACTCCCCATAATTGCCATTACCGCTTTTAACAATAACGAAGAAAAGATAAAAAGTTTGCAGGCGGGGTGCGACGACTATCTTGTTAAACCAATAAACTTCAATGAATTATTCGGATTGCTGTCGAGATATTTGTTGAAATAGAGATTCTGCCTTTTTTTCGTAATTTAGCTACTTTTTAAGCTAAAAACAAGAGTATTGAGTACACAAGCAAAACAGGTATTGTATAAATACTGGGGTTATCACTCTTTCAGACCGATGCAGGAGGAGATTATCGATTCGGTATTGCTTGGTTTTGATACTGTTGCATTGTTGCCGACGGGAGGAGGAAAATCGCTCTGTTTTCAAATTCCCGCCCTCGTCAACGAAGGTACATGTTTGGTGATAACACCTCTCATAGCCCTGATGAGCGACCAGGTGGAGCGCCTGGTCAAAATGAATATCCCCGCAAAGGCACTGCATACAGGTATGTATTATACCGAAATAGAATCGGTGCTTAACAATGCCGTCCACGGAAGACTCAAGTTTTTGTATGTTTCTCCCGAAAGGTTGATGAACCGTGTTTTTCAGCAAGCTTTGTACGATATTCCGGTTAATTTGATTGCCGTTGACGAGGCGCATTGTATCTCGCAATGGGGATACGACTTCCGTCCTCCCTATTTGAAAATTGCCGAAATAAGGGAAATAATACCTGATGTCCCGGTGCTTGCCCTTACCGCTACTGCCACTCCGGAAGTGGTTGACGATATTCAGGACAAACTCAAATTTAAAAAACGCAACCTCTTTAAAGCGGGTTTCGAAAGAAAAAATTTGTCGTACGGAATTTTTCACGAAAACGATAAGACGGCAAGAATGTTGCGCTTATTGAAAAACGAAACGGGGACGGCTATAGTTTATGTTAGAAACAGGAAAAAAACAAAAGAACTTGCCGAAATACTCAACAAAAACAATATCTCCGCCACATTTTACCATGCAGGACTTAATGCAACCCAACGTGCCGCCAGACAGCACGACTGGACAAAAAACCGCGTCAGAGTGATGGTCGCCACAAACGCTTTCGGTATGGGTATCGATAAGCCCGATGTGCGCCAGGTAATACATTACAACCTCCCTTCCGATATCGAATCGTATTTTCAAGAAGCAGGTCGTGCGGGCAGAGACGGAAAACCGGCAAAGGCATCCTTGCTGTTCAACGAAACCGACATAAAATTTGCACGTAAAAATATTGATGACTCCTTTCCCGAACCGGATTTTATAAGGAATGTTTACAATGCTTTGGGAAACTTTTTCCGGCTTCCCGAAGGCTCGGGAAAAGATGTGGGTTTCGATTTTAAAATTATCGATTTCGTTAAAACTTACGACCTGCCGTTGATACCGGCATACAATGCCATAAAATTCCTCGAAAAAGAGGGATACATCGCTTACGACGAGTCGGCTGGAAGATTCTCGAAAATTAAAATAACCTCCGACAACGAAACCCTATACCGCTTTATTGTTGAAAACCCGAAGTATGAAATTCTCATAAAAGAGATTTTACGTTCGTACGGAGGTATTTTCTCCGATTATGTTCCCGTTAACGAACGCCAAATAGCAAAACGTGCCGGCGAAAAGGTGGAAAAGGTTTTTGAAAAGCTCGGCTATCTTTCCAAAATTAAGATACTCAGTTACGTCCCCGTAAAAACCGTCCCGCAGATATTTTACAATGTCGAAAGACTCCCCAAAAGTTATATCACCCTTTCCAAGGATAATTATAAAAACCTCAAAGAGGCTGCAGTTAAACGTCTCAACGCTTTTATCGACTTTTTGACCAACGATAAAGAGTGCCGGAGTTTGCAATTATTACGATACTTCGGCGAACATAAAAACAACAGATGCGGTATTTGTGATGTCTGCCTGAAAATTGATGCTACCGAACTCGATACCGGCCGTTTTGAAAATATTAAAAAACAACTTATCGACCTGGTCTCGTCAAAACCGAGGAGAGTTGATGAATTAATATCCCTGATTGACGGTTTTGAAGAAGATGAAGTAATCTCCACCGTGGAGTGGCTTATCGACCATAATACTTTTACACGGCTTAAAGACAATAAAATTTCGTGTACCGGACAGCTCGACTTTGATTTCTAAAAAATTATTAAAGGATATATTTGTCATCATTAACTTTTTTAACTTTGTGCTTTATGCAGGCACAAATATCTGTTTAGTGAGTAATGGAAAATCAGATGTGGTTTCCCAATTATTCCGGTTGTAATGTAAATTGTTTGCCTGCGACAGGAAAATATCCTGAAAGAGAATTTGAATAAAAAATTAATAAAGATGAAAATATTACCAGTTGATAAAATACGTGAAGCGGATGCTTACACAATAAAAAACGAACCCATTGCCGACATCGACCTCATGGAGCGTGCAGCGGGACAACTTTTTAACTGGATAGCCAAAAAGGTTGACACCACTCACCGTTTTTATATCATTGCCGGACTTGGCAATAACGGCGGCGACGGACTTGCTTTGGCACGAATGCTCAAAAATGCAGGATATTACGTTGAGGTGTTTGTGATACGGTATTCCGGAAAAACTTCGGATAACTTTGCCCGGAACCTTGAACGGTTTAAAAATGTCGGTGCCGAATTTTTGTTCGATATTATACCCGAAAACAACATCTTTCCCGGTACGGGCGACGAGGATATAATTGTTGATGCCGTTTTCGGCTCGGGTTTGACAAGACCCGTTACAGGTTTTATTGCGGATGTCATTGACAAACTAAATAGAAGTAATTCAGTTAAAATCTCCATAGATATACCGTCGGGACTTTTTGCCGACAAAAGTTCTATAAAAGAGGGAGGAGCCGTTGTGCGGGCTGATTATACCCTTACTTTCCAGAATCCCAAACTCGCCTTTTTAATGCCCGAAAACGATGCTTACGTTGGCAAGTGGGTGGTTCTCGATATAGGTTTGCACCAAGAATACCTTAACGGTGTGGAAGTTGACAATTTCTACATAACAAAAAACGATGTTAAAGGAATGATATTACCACGCCGGAAATTTTCGCACAAAGGGACCTTCGGGCATGCTTTGCTGATTGCGGGAAGTTACGGCAAAACAGGAGCTGCCGTTCTTGCTGCAAAAGCGGCTTTGCGCAGCGGAGTGGGACTTTTGCATGTGCATATTCCGAAGTCGAGTTATGCTATTATGCAAACGGCAATCCCCGAAGCCATGCTCAGCATCGACAGGTACGAAAACCACTTTTCGGAAGTCCCCGGTATGGCCATGTACAATGCAGTGGGAATAGGTCCCGGACTCGGAAAAGAACACCAGTCGCAAATGGCACTCAAAGTTTTAATTCAAAATTTTAGATTCCCGGCGGTTTTTGATGCCGATGCCCTCAATATCCTGTCGGAAAATAAAACATGGCTCTCCTTTTTGTCGCCCGGTACTATCCTCACACCCCACCCGAAAGAGTTTGAAAGACTTGCCGGTAAATGGAGCGACGATTTTGAAAAAATAAAATTGCAAAAGGATTTCGCCCGTAAATACAATGTTATTGTGGTTCTTAAAGGAGCACACACATCTGTTTGCCTCCCCTCGGGAAAATGTTTTTTCAATTCTACCGGAAATCCGGGAATGGCAACAGCAGGCAGCGGCGACGTTTTAACGGGTATAATTACTGCACTTCTCGCTCAAAGATATTCGCCCGAAAAGGCGGCTGTGCTCGGTGTTTATGTACACGGTTTGGCAGGTGATATCTCGGCTAAACAAAAGGGACAAATATCAATGATAGCAAGCGATATTGTTGATAATTTGGGTAAAGCCTTCCGGAAAATTTAAAGAAAATTATCTCTCTATATTTTGGCATAGGCAAACCTATTCTATTCGACTCTGTTTTTTGCATGCCGGAGTGTTGTCTGTGTATTTGACACAACTAACCCCTTTAATGCGGTTTCCACCGGTATATTTCATGGAAAAACAAACCCTCAACAACGGTCATATATTACCTCCGGTAACGGTTTCGGTATTTTTTTATATTTTTGCAACCAAAATAATTCATGAAAACAAAAGAGGAAATTGTTAAAGATTGGTTGCCGCGTTACACCGGTATGCCGCTCGAAGAATTCGGTAAATATATACTGCTGACCAATTTTGCCCAATATTTGGAAATTTTTGCCCGAAAAAACAATGCTCAAATAAAGGGAAAAGGTCGTCCCATGCAAGCGGTTTCGTCGCACGATATTACGATGATAAATTTCGGAATAGGAAGTTCCAATGCCGCAACGATAATGGACCTGCTGGGAGCAATAAAACCAAAAGCCGCTCTTTTCCTCGGAAAGTGCGGTGGGCTGAAAAAGAAAAACAGTGTAGGCGATTTGATACTGCCTATTGCCGCAATCAGGGGCGAAGGTACATCCAACGATTATTTCCCTAAAAATGTTCCAGCACTCCCTGCTTTTAGCCTTCAAAAAGCAATCTCGACGACCATTCGCGAAGAGGCTCGTGACTACTGGACGGGTACCGTTTATACCACTAACCGCAGAGTTTGGGAGCACGATAACAAATTTAAAAAGTTGCTTAAAAAAACACGAAGTATGGCTATTGATATGGAGACGGCTACAATATTCATGGTGGGTTTCGCCAATAAAATTCCCACCGGTGCCCTCTTGCTTGTTACCGACCAGCCAATGATACCCGACGGTGTTAAAACTTCCGAAAGCGATAAATCGGTTAACGAAAAATTTGTGGAACTCCATGTGCGTATCGGCGAAAAATCGTTGGAACAACTTATTAATAAAGGATTAACGGTAAAACACCTGAGATTTTAACCGTGGAATATCAACAAATTTTAAAAGAACTTAAAAACAAAAAATATCTCCCCGTATATTTCTTTTACGGCGAAGAACCCTTCTATATTGACAAATTAATCTCCTTTATGGAGAATAACATAATAGAAGAGGAGCAGGCCGATTTCGGTAAAACCGTAGTGTACGGACGTGACACGAATATTGAACGGATACTCTTTTCGGCTCGCGAATATTCAATGTTCGGAGGTTACAAGTTGATTATTGTAAAAGAAGCACAAGATTTGAAAACCGTCGAACCCCTCGAACAATATGTAAAATCGCCCACGCCGACAACCATTTTGGTTTTTGCATACAAATACAAAAATCTGGATAAGCGCAAAACTCTGTACAAACTTCTGAACAAAAGCAATAATGCCGTTGTGTTCGAATCGAAAAAGTTGTACGACAATCAGTTGCCCGCATGGATAGAAAAATGGATACTCGGCATGGGATATACAATAGAACCTAAAGCCGTGATGTTGCTCGCCGACCACCTCGGTAACGATTTGAGCCGTATTGATAACGAATTGCAAAAACTGACACTCTTTTTAAAGCCCGGCGAAAAGATAACCGTTGACATAGTTGAAAACAATATCGGAATAAGTAAAGAGTTTAATGCTTTTGAACTTACCGCCGCCCTCGGAAAAAAGGATGTTTACAAAGCTTTGAGAATAGTAAATTATTTTGAGGCAAATCCGAAACAGGGTCCTCTTCCGCTTTTGGCACCTACTATTTTTAATTACTTTGTTAAAATATTGTTGACACACAAAAACGGTAATCTCAGTGATAACGATTTGGCTAAAGTTATAGGCGGGGCGTCTTTTTTTGTTAAGGAATACCGTAATGCGGCAAAACTTTATCCTCTGAAACAGATTCCCTCTATTTTTTCGATGGTAAAAGAGCTTGATATGAAAAGCAAGGGTATTGATACTGCCGATTCAACAGGTTACGGTTTTTTAAAAGAGATTGTTTTGAAACTTTGCGTCTGAGATTTTTTTACCGCTTTGCATATATGTTTACCAGCCGCGATATAGCCGATTATTACAATCAAACTTTAAACCATTACCAAAGGTGGTGGAAACTCGACAAAGTGATGTCGGTCCATTACGGTTATTGGGATGGGACAACCCGTAATTTTCAAGAGGCTTTACTCAGACTCAATGACGTTATGGCTTTGATGGTTCAAATGGAATCAGGTTACAATGTGCTTGATGCAGGTTGTGGTGTGGGAGGTTCGCTGTTTTACCTTGCCGGAAAATTCGGAATACAAGGCACGGGAATAACGTTGAGCGAAAAACAGTTGGAGTTTGCAGAAAAGTTCAAAATTAAAAGCGGATATGCAAAGTCATTGAACTTCAGATTGGAAGATTATTGCAATACTTCGTTTCCCGATAATACCTTTGACGTTATTTGGTGTATCGAAAGCATTACTTCTACAGCCGAGAAGGAAAAATTTGCCAAAGAGGCTTACCGCTTGCTTAAAAAACAGGGAAAATTGATAGTTGCCGACTACTACAAAATTACCGGACACCAATTGTTGGAGAAGTGGCGCAAGACGTGGAGTATGGCACCTTTTGTCACTTCAGAGGAGTTTGAAAAAAAGATTTTGTCGGCGGGCTTTGTTTTGATAGACAAAAGAGACATTACCGGAAACATTTATCCCACTTCGTTGAGAATGTACCGTGCTTCGTTGCTCGGTGCTTTGCCGTCGGTGATATATAATCTGACGCATAATACCAGCAGGTTTGCCAAAAAACATTACCTGTCGGGAATATACCAATATAAAGCTCTGAAAAAAGAGTTGTGGGAATACAATTTGCACCTATTTGAAAAATAGTTTACCGTAAGTGGTACCGTCGGCAAAAACAATCTTTATTATAAACGGCTTCTCTTTTCCGTGCAATGCAATTTCATTTTCATACTTTCCCCTGTAATAAATTTTACCGTCCAAACCGCATACCACAACCGATTTTACCGTTGATTTCCCCGGTTTTATTACAATACGGTTTCCGGTTGAAACTATCCTTATTTTATGTTTTACATTGCGGTTTACTGTAAAATCGTAAACATCCACGAAAAGGGTATCGCTGCCGGTGCCGCAATCGTTTTTCACCGAAACGCTGTAATAACCCGTTGTTGTAACGGTGATGGTTTGTGTTGTATCACCTGTTGACCATCTGTATTCCGAACCGGGATTTCCTGCATCCAAAACTAAGGTGTCGCCTTGATTTATTACGGTATCGTTACCCAAATCCACCACGGGAGGTGTTCCCGTTTCCACCGTTAAGGAGTCGTAAAACATGATGTTGCCGTCGCAGTTGAAGTATAACGATATGTTATTTGTTCCCGGTTGTTGCCAAACAACTTGCAATGTGTCCGCCGTAGATGTCTGCAAAACATTGTTAACATACCATTGGGCGGTACAGCTAACCGGAATATCGGCTTGATACAATGAGGTGTCTCCCGTGCATGACGTCACCTGACCGGTTATGGAATCGGGATGGTTGGGGGGAGGTTGAATTGTATCGGCAAAGGGGTAAATACTCTTTTGGGGCACTGTTTTGGCATATGAGTTGATACCGGATAACAAAGCAATTGACATGAAAAATAACATTTTATGTAATTTGTGTTTTTGCATTGGTTTGGATGCCGGTTTGATTTTTAAAAAGTAAAAATAAAAATAGTTTTAAAACAACGAATAAGTAAAAGCTTTTTTATACATTTGCAGCCTCGCAAAAGCGGGGTGTAGTGGAAAGATTTGATTGATTGCAACCACGGAAAAAAATGCTAAAACAGTTTTTTTGCCCGCCAATCAACAAATACCACATTTGGTGTTTAATTAAAAAAATAAAATTATGGCTTATTTATTTACGTCCGAATCTGTTTCGGAAGGACATCCCGATAAGGTTGCCGACCAAATTTCGGATGCAGTACTTGATGAAATGTTAAGACAAGACCCCGAGTCGAAGGTGGCTTGCGAAACAATGGTAACCACGGGGCTGGCAGTTGTTGCCGGAGAGGTAAAAACCAATGCCTGGGTCGATTTGCAAGGTGTTACGCGCCGTACCATTGAGCGTATCGGTTACACCAAAGCCGAATATCAGTTCGACAGCAAATCGTGCGGAGTGATATCGGCATTGCACGAACAGTCGCCCGACATAAATCAGGGGGTTGAACGCGAAAATGAAGAGGAGCAAGGAGCAGGCGATCAAGGAATGATGTTCGGTTATGCGGTTCGCGAAACCGATAACCTTATGCCGCTCACTATTGAGATTGCTCACGACTTGCTTTTCGAATTGTCGAATATACGCCGCGAAGGTAAAGTGATGACCTACCTCCGTCCCGACTCTAAGTCGCAGGTTACTCTTGAGTTTTACGACGACGGTCGCCCCAAAAAAATCGATACCATTGTTATCTCCACTCAGCATGATGAGTTTGACAGCGAGGAAAAGATGCAGGCTAAGATAAAGGAAGATATTGAAAATTATTTGATTCCGAGAGTTAAGAAAATTTACGACAACTCTCTTTTCGACGGCGGTTACAACCTTTTGGTAAATCCCACCGGGAAATTTGTTATCGGAGGCCCGCACGGCGATACGGGATTGACAGGACGGAAAATTATTGTTGATACCTATGGAGGCCATGGTGCTCACGGAGGCGGTGCATTTTCGGGAAAAGACTCTTCGAAAGTGGATCGTTCGGCAGCTTATGCCGCACGTCATATTGCAAAAAATATGGTTGCCGCAGGTGTTGCCGACAGGGTTTTGGTTCAGGTGGCTTATGCCATTGGCGTAAGTAAACCCGTTGGTTTTTACATAAACACTTACGGTACGGCTAAGGTGAAAGACGAAAAAGGAAATGTTTTGAGCGACGGTAAAATTGCAGATATAGTGAACGGTATCTTCGATATGAGACCCTTTGCCATTGTTAAACGGTTCGGGCTGAAAAACCCTGTTTTCGAACGTACCGCCTCATACGGACATTTCGGAAGGGATGTAGTTGAAGAAGAAATAGAGGTCTTTTACCAAGACGAAACAACAACTTTTAAAGAGAACCGTAACGGGACAAAGGTCTTTACCAAAAAGGTGAAATATTTTGCATGGGAAGATACCGATTATGTCGATAAGGTTAAAGATGCTTTCGGATTATAATCCGTATTTTAAACAACAAAAAAACCGGTCAATCGACCGGTTTTTTTGTTGAAAAGGGTAGAATATTATTTTTTAATTACAAGTTTTTTCGTTTTAACGGTAACACCGTCGAGGTTGATGGTGTAAAAATAGATACCTTCGCTTAAGTCGGAAACATCTATGCTCACTTTACCTTCGCGTTGTGTTACGGGTATTGTTTTTAATGTTTTTCCAACAAGGTTTATTATTTTTATTTCGCCCGATTTTACGTTACCGGGAAGTTGATAACTTAAGCTGGCTTTTGACGAAGCAGGATTAGGATAAATGTCGGTAAATTTTGCACCGCGGTATCCGTTTTCGTCAACACCTTCGTATCCCAACATGTATTTTACAACCAAAGTACAGATAGTATTGTAATCGTCTTTATTGAAAAAAGAGTATTTTACAATTGATGTGCCGTAATGGATGTTCCCGTTTTGGTCGGAATAGTTATAGTGACCCGAAAATTCTGTTTCGCTCGATTGACCTCCGGCGGGAATAAACACGTATCCATCTGAAGTGTCAACACTTGATGCCCAGCATGTAACCCAGCAAAAACTGTTGCTTGTACCTTCCACAATGTCGATGTTTGTACGTGCAGCTACAATGTTCATCCCGTTCTCGGTATTGTTATGAACAATTGCATGTGCGGTGAGTTCGCCCAAATTGTTGGGGGAATCGAAAATTAATAACGTGTCGCCCAGCTGTACACCATCCCATGATAAAGAGAGCGGATTTTGGGCCTCGGCAACAAAAAACGCTGCCGTCAAAAATGTAAATAAAAGTAAAATTTTTTTCATCTGTTTAATATTTTGTTTCTAATTTATTAATACAATAATTGTGCCTTTGTGATAAATTTTTGCAAAAATAAAGAAAAATAAGAACATGATGTTTGTATCAACACCACAGACACACATCTTTACCGACAGCGGAAAATGTAATATCGTTGCCTGTATGTTAAGAATATTTTGATAAAAGTAGTAAAAACGGGATTAAACCGTTTAACCTGTTACGTTAATGATGTAGCCGGGTTATAATGTGCCCGAATAGGAGGGGTGTTAAAAAAAATTATCGTGCCGAAATATTATGGTATATTTGCAAATAATAAAGCTGTAACGGAATGAAAAAGACTAAAAAACTTTCACTGATAGAGGTTGTTTCCATGGCTGTGGGTACCATGATAGGTGCCAGTATATTTTCTATTTTCGGGTTGGGGGCAAAGGTTGCCGGTCACAATCTCCCCGAAGCATTCGTCCTTTCGGGTATATACGCCTTGGCTGTGGCATATTCCTATTCCATTCTCGGTTCAAAAATAATTTCGAATGCAGGACCCATTGCCTTTATTTTGAAAGGTATGGGCGACAATATCGTTACGGGTGCGTTGAGTATTTTAATGTGGCTTACCTACATAGTATCGGTATCGCTTTTCGTAAAAGGATTTGCAGGATATTTTCTTCCCCTTGTACACATTGTTACCACGCCATTATCACTCGGTATTGTAGAGGTGGTGATAATTTCGTTTTTTACAGCTCTTAATTTTTTCGGGAGCAAAGCCGTTGGGAAAGCCGAATTTTACATCGTAATTGTAAAATTGAGCATATTACTTGTATTTATCTTGGGTGGAATACTAACCATAAAGGGCGACTATATAAAACCCGATTTCGATTATACCCATTCTTTGGGATTGCTTAATGCTTCAATAATATTTTTTCTGTCGTACATGGGTTTCGGGTTAATTACCAATGCTTCCGAAAACATAAAAAATCCCGGGCGCAATGTTCCGCTTGCAATTTTTATAAGCATAATTTTTGTAATGCTGATATATGTCTCGATATCTTTGGTGACAATAGGGAATTTGCCTTTGCCCGAAATCATCAAAGCACAAGAGAATGCCTTGGCTGTGGCGGCAAGACCTTTTCTGGGAAATTTCGGATTTCTGCTTATATCTATAGGTGCTCTCTTTTCCATATCGTCGGCTTTGAACGCAACCATTTTCGGAGGAGCCAACATAGCTTATTCGCTTGCCAAAGACGGCGAGTTACCAAAGAGTCTCGAACGTAAATTGTGGTTTAAATCGACCGAAGGATTGTACCTAACGGCAGGTTTGGGACTTTTGTTTGCTCTTCTGTTCGATTTGAGCGAAATAGCCACAATTACCAGTAGCGTTTTTACCGTTATTTATGTTTTTGTACTCCTTTCGCATTATAAAATTGCCGGACAGTACGGAGGAAACCGTCCGCTTATCGTCTTCAATTTGATTTTGTTGATATCCGTTTTTGCGGCGTTATTGATTTATCAATGGCAAACTCAAAAAGCGGCTTTTTACGGTACCCTAATCACTTTTGCGGCGGCTTTAACCCTCGAATATTTTTACAGAAAAATTACAAAACGGCGGTTCGATAATGAAATGAAAAAGACTGAATAATCATTCATCTGCCGGGAAAAAGAGTTGTAACGTAACGGCTTTTCACGGTTTAAATTATAATAGTTTGATATGTCCACGCGTTATACCGAACGATATTACTTGTGTGCTTTGTCCGTTTCTATTTTTTACGATGTCTCGCTGTTGTTTTCAATAGCCCATAAGATATCCGTTAAAATAGAAAATCAAATTAAATGCAGATAATGTTTTACATGGCTTTTGTTCCAATGTCAATATTGATAATTGATATTTCTAAAATTTGAGTTTTTTGAAAAAAATCACAGATTTTAATAAATGGATTTTACATGATGCCAAACGGGATAATATTAGTAAAAGAAACGAAGAGGTACTATTGTAATAGTTTTTGTATTTTTGAATTTTTGCACAATTACATTTAAACAAATATAAATTTTAAGATACCGGAATACTGAATTAACCGGAAAAATGAATTTGTAAATTGTGAAAATAATGGGCAGGCGGGTTTAAAGGCCTATGGTGCATTTATATGTACAAGCAAGGTGCGAAAACCCTAAAAAAATATATAATCTGCAATATGAATTGGTATATACGCGCTTTTTTGTTGGTTTTGTTAACGGCAGGATATTTCATGACAAATTTTTGTTATGCAACGGTAACCGATACCGTTTTGAAGGTTAACGACGGCAACGGAGCAAGCTATTTGGACAGTATGGGCGCCTACTACAGTAAACAATCGGACAATAGAAGGGCTATTCATTTTTATAAAAAAGCAATAGGGATAAAAAGGGACGAAAACGATACCTCAGGACTTATCTCAACATACGAAAAGATAAGTTATTCATATTTGCAATTGAAAGATTACCGTATGGCAATTGAGTACGGAATTTTGGCAGCCCGTTTGCGGCAAGATACCGCAGACAAGTATTTTTCCGACGTAAAAAAATTGCTTGCCGCACCGGCTGACAGTTTGAATTTAACACGTCTCTATTACCGTTATGCCCTCTTTTTGTCGCACAGGGGAAAGAAAAGGGAGAGTTTGGATTTTTTTATTAATGCCTTGAAACTGGCTCGTGCACTGAAATATGACAAAGCCGTTTCGACCATAGCCAACGACCTCGCCGGCGAATATTGGGATTTGGGCAAAATAAAACTTTCGAACATCAGATACGCCGAAGCATTGTCGGCTGCAAAACGTATTAACGACAGCAACAGAATGGCCGCGGTGCATCTCAACCTCGGTGACAACTTCAAGGAACAAGGAAAATTCGAACAGGGAATGACACACCTTATCACAGCATTGAAAATTAAAGAGGCTATATACGATTCGGCACGTTTGAGTTTTTATTACATTAAGGCGGCCGAAATAGCAAAAGCTGCCGGTAATAAGAAAAAGTGGAAACAATATATACAAAAGGCATACGAAATTAGAAATTTGGATAATTGTGCAACATTGACGGACAAAGCTATTATTTACGAAAACCTGGGTGCTATTGCAGAAGATGAAAACCTGCTGCAAAAAGCATTTCTATATTACGACACCCTGATTTCGATAAGTGAAAAAATAAATTACACCAACGGTATGATAACGGCATTAAACAATAAAGCTCAACTCTACAAAAAACTGGGAAACATTCGGAAAGCCGTAAATCTTATTGAAAAAGCAGGAAAATACCGCACAGAAAACCCTTATTATAAAATTAGCGGTAACAATATAAAAGCGGGACTCTATTTGAAGATGAAAAATTATAAAAAGGCGCTTGTTTTGTTGCAAGACAATGTGTCGAACCCAGTTTTAAACAATTATGCTGCCGAAAAATTGCTAACATTTAAACTGTTGTACGAAGTATATACCAAAATGTCTAAATATAAAGAGGCTTTTCAATGGAACGATTCGTTGAGGAGTTTCGAAAACTTTTTGCGCGATAAAGAGGTGCGATCGAAAATTGCCGAACTGGAGACAAAATACCAAACCGAAAAACACAAACACACAATATCGTTGTTGCTTGCCAAAAATGAGATATATACCCAACAGATACGGTTTGCATTGGCTTTTATCACCGGATTGATATTTATTATTGTACTCGGAATTTATATTGCACGCATGAGTAGAATGAAGTGGAAATTGCGCGAAAACAAACTGCAACAACAACTTTTGCTCTCGCAAATGAACCCCCATTTTATTTTTAATGCGCTGTCATCAATACAGCAAATGATAAAAAGCGGAAAGACCGTTGATGCCGATTTTTACCTCGGAAAATTTGCCTCCATAACGCGTATTGTACTCGAATATTCAAGAGAGGAGAGCATACCCCTCGAAAAAGAGATTGAAGTGTTGCAAAGCTATATTGAACTCGAAAAATTGCGCCTTGACAATAGTTTCGATTACAAAATCGAATTAAAAGACAATTTGGAAACCGAGTTTATCAATATTCCTCCCATGGCAATTCAGCCTTTTGTCGAAAACGCCATAAAACACGGCTTGAAAGATAAAGAAGACAAGGGCTCTCTTTTGTTGGTTTTCGAAGATTTGGGCGATGTGCTGAAAATAGTTATTGAAGATAACGGGGTAGGCATATACAGCCAGGCAAAAGAGATGCGCCGGCAACACAAATCAATGGCAATGGAAATATTCGAGATGAGAAGAATGCTTATGCAAAAACGTTTTAAAAAGAAATTGTACGTAAGGTTTCTGGATTTGAGCCGCCAAGGTGCCACAGGAACCAGAGTTATTATTCATTTACCTATTTTGTAGTTATGGTTAAAGCTATAATTGTTGACGACGAGAAAATTAACAGGGATGTGATAAGAAAGATGCTGAACAGCTATTTTCCCGATATTGACGTGGTTGCCGAAGCCGATTCGGTAAAATCGGCGGTATCGGCCATTAATGAGTTTTCGCCTCATTTGGTCTTGCTCGATATCGAAATAAAGGGTGGAACCGGTTTTGATGTTTTACAATTGTTAAAACCTTACCGCTTTAAAGTGGTTTTTATTACGGCATTTGATAATTTCGCCATAAAAGCCATCAAATTCAGTGCAATGGATTATATTTTAAAACCTGTCAACGAAGCCGAATTTCAACAAGCCGTTCAAAATTCTTTGAAGTTGATAAACGACGAAGAAGATAACCTGAAACAAAACGAACTTTTGCTCGAATATTACCAAAAAAAGACACAACAGGGAAAACTTGTTTTGCGTACCACCGAAGCCTTGCACATTATTGATATTTCCGATATAATATATTGCAAAAGCGATAACGCCTACACCTCATTTTTTCTCAATAACGGAGAAGAGATAATTGTGTCGAAAAGCATCAAAGAGTACGTGTCGTTGTTGCAAGAATACGCTTTTTTCCGTCCCCACCAGTCATATTTGGTCAACCTCAATTTTGTAAAAAAAATTGATAAGGGCGACGGTGGTTTTATAGTATTGAAAAACGGAAAAGAGATTCCCGTTTCATCGCGTCAAAAAAAGAAGATAATCGAACTTTTTGAAAAACTGTGAGAAAAAGTTCTTCTTTTTTATTTTATAAGCTTTACGTTTTCAAACACAATAGCGGCGGATTCAAATAAAGTGGCGGCTAATTCAAGTTTTAAGGGGGCACGTGCCGTTAATAAATTAATTTTGCTTGCAAACACAGTATAGCTAATCGTAATAATTTGTTTAATTATGAAAATGAAAAATGCAATGAAAATTTTAGCGCTTCTGTTTCTGTCGATGACGGTGAGCTTAAGTGTAAATGCTCAAGCCATAAAAGTTCCCGTTAAGAAAAAAGTGGAAAATCAAGTGAACACCCGTGCCAACAACAACGTTGACCATTTACTCGACAAAGGTTTCGACGAAGTGGAAAACGGAATAAAAGGTCTGTTCAAAAAAAAGAAACACAAAAAAAACAAAAGCGGTAACGACCAATCGCAAGCAACGGAACAAAATTCTAACATGCAGGGTGAAAATGCCGCAGAACAAAACGCTCAAACGGACAAAGAGCAGGTGCACAATCCGAAAGTTAAATGGGCAAAATACGATTTTGTGCCGGGTCAAACCGTGATATTCGAAGACGGACCTTCGCAAGATGAAGAGAACGGCGAATTTCCCAGTCGCTGGGACTTATATGAAGGAAATGTTGAAATAGGTGAAGTGGACGGTGAAATGGTTATAATGTTCTTGAGTGGAAGCGACGCCATTGTCCCTTACCTGAAAAACTCAAAAGAAGACTATTTGCCCGATGTTTTTACCTTTGAAATGGATGTTTGGTTTAGCAAGGGTTCTTCCACTGCAAACCGGGTTTGGGTTTGTCTCGGAGATAAAAAAAACCAGGGAAACAGAGGCGGTTCTAGCAAATGTTTGGTTATCATGCCGCACAGTCTGGAGTTCTTAAACTCCGAAATGGATTATCCCGGAACCGAAAATGTCGGTTGGACGGTGGAACGTACAGGTTCGTGGCGCCACATTGCCATTGCATATACAAAAGGTAAGTTTAAAGCATATATGGATGATACACGCCTGATAAATGTTCCGCACCTCGAAGTTAATCCTACCGGAATTACCATCGAATCGGGTAACGACAACATTTTTATTAAAAACATACGTATTGCTAAAGGCGGCGTAAAATATTACGACAGAGTGCTTAGCGACGGTAAAATTGTTGAAAACGGTATCCGTTTCGACGTTAACAAAGCCACTCTGAAACCCGAAAGTATGGGACCTATTAATAAGATATATAAACTGATGAAAAAATATCCCGACTTGAAATTCAGCGTGGAAGGACATACCGACAGCGACGGCGACGAAGATTTCAATATGGAACTTTCGAAAAAACGTGCTCTTACCGTAATGAATAAATTAATCTCCATGGGAATTGATAAATCGCGCCTTAAATATACCGGTTGGGGCGAATCGAAACCTATTGACACCAATGCCACCCCTGAAGGAAAAGCAAACAACAGAAGAGTGGAATTTGTGAAATTTTAATAACGGAAACAATTTTGCGCCTTGTTACAAAAAGCAATACAAACCTAAAACAATAACTCCATGCAATTTTTAAACTTAATACGGCTTAATACCTCGACAACGGAAACGACAGGGCAATATGAATTTTGCCGGCTATTGCGGTAACGCTGCTAATGTTTTTTTAAGTGATAATTTTTGGTTAATATAGAGATACCATGATAAAATCATATAAATTTATTTCTCTTTTTCTTTCCCTGATTTTTGTTGGAATGGCAGGGTGTACCGGCAAGATAGACCGTACGGGCTTTTTGAAACCGGTGAAAATAAAAATTCCGAACGATATTAAAAACGATAAGTCGAAAGTTGAATTTATTAAAGCATCGGAAAAAATTATTAACGACTTGTCCGACCGTTTCGAAAATATCGCTCTTCACAATAAAGAACTTTTAAATAAAAAAGAAGACGAACTGACGGTTATGGATAAAATTAAACTGACAAAATTGAGCGTGGAATTGATTTCCGTTGGTGAATCCCTGAACCGTGAACTCGAAAAAATAAACAGCTATATGGATAAAAAACAGGAAGACGGTATTAACCAGCCCGATTTGAAAGTTTATGAAATTGTAGAAAAGTCAATAGAAGAACGCATTAATCAGTTGGACAAAAAGTACAATAATTATCTGAAAAATTAATTAACACAACATAAAAAGTATAAACAAATGAAAAAGTTTCAAAAACAACAAAGTAAAACGGCAAAATTTCTGTTTGCCGGTGTAATTTTACTTCTTGCTTTCGGACAATTGAAAGCGCAAGACGATTACATCAAACGTTATCCCATTGAGTCGGCCAAGGTAACATACAACGTGAAATCGCCCGACGGTAACGGTACAAAAGTGCTTATTTTCGATAATTACGGAAAACGCCAATCCGTTCACGAAACACTGAAAAAACACGGAAAAGTGATAAAAGACAATCTGATTTTATTTAATAACGATAAATCATACATCGTTGATTTGCTTGAAAATACCGCAATTGACCAGTCTGAAATTTCGGGAATGGCAATGAATATGGTGAAAGGAATGGGTGGTGACGACATGTCGGCTTCGGGTAAAAAAGTTTTGGAAAGTATGGGCGGAAAACAGATTGGCAACGAATCTTTCCTGGGCAAAAACTGCGAAAAATGGCAAGTTAATACCATGGGAAAAACAACAATGCTCATCTGGAAAGGAATTCCTCTGAAAACCGAAAGCCGTGTGTTCGGGATAAAATCACTCGAAGAGGCCACAAGCATTAAAACGGGTTTGTCGTTTAGCGACAGCGATTTTGAACCCCCTGCCGGAATAAAAATAGAAAACACTGCTGAAAAAATAAACGAATCGATGGAAATTAGCGATGAAGACAGGGAACAGATGAGAAAACTTCAAAATATGTCGTATTCCGAATATAAAAGCATTCTGAAAAAAGATAATCCCAACTTGACGGATGAAGAGATTAAACAATCGTACGAATTGATGAAAAAATTAGGAAAAATATTTAATTAAAACATTTAAAACTATGAATTGGTATTTAAAAGTCCTTAAACAGTATGCCGACTTTAACGGCCGTGCTTCCAGAACCGAATTTTGGATGTTCGTTTTGTTCAATATTATTTTTGCCGTGGCGGCAAACATAATCGATTACATTTTGGGAACAGGATATGTTTTTAACATGATTTACAATTTGGCGATACTTGTTCCCTCCATTGCCGTTTCGGTTCGAAGATTGCACGATATAAACAAAAGCGGCTGGTTGCTGCTCGTGAGTTTAATTCCGGTAATAGGCATCATTTGGTTAATTATTTTGTTTGTTACCGAAGGTACTCCCGGCGAAAACCAGTACGGCCCCAATCCTATGGACGACCCCGCAGGATTTTAAAATTGTTAAATAGATATTTTGAATATTATGTATAAACTCTTCTCTTTTATTGTATTCGGTATTTTAATGTCGTTTTCCTCTTTCGGCAAAGAGACTAAGGTGGCGGGTGACTGGTTGCTTACCAAAATAGAAACCCCCGGCGGAACAAAAGAGGTTTACGATTTTGTAAAATTTGATGCTAACGGCGACTTCGTTTTCATGAATATGAAATTGGGAGTTTGGAAATACAACCAAAAGAGCAACGTGGTTGAGTTGTCGTCCGAAAAATTCGCTCTGGCAAACGGAAATAACAGCGTTGTTGAACTCAACGGCAATAAGATGATTCTCGAAAACAAGGGAAACAAAATGTATTTCCTAAGAATCGATTTCGAAAAAGTGTCGGAGGATAACAAAAATTCGGGTTTGGAAGGAACCTGGAAAACCATACCCGGTGAAAGCAATGTTTTACGGATTTTTGTTTTCAAACTCCCTGACACTTTTTCATATGTCGAAAAAATTCCCGGCGTGGAAACCACAGGCGACGGCAGGTGGATTTACAAAAAAAACGATAACTCCCTTTTGCTTGTCGCCCGCATTGAAGACCTCGACAATGTTTTTAAAGTGGAAAAAATTTCACCGGATAAAATTTTGTTGAAAAGCAAAAATACCACCTTCACACTCGTAAAGGATACCCCTGTTTATAATATCGAAAATCTTAATTTTACGGAAGATGACTTTTTCGACCGGGACGGAAATTATAAGTACGAAGGTGACGAGGAAAAACTTCCCTGGAATGATGAATACCGTATGTATGAGTATTTGAGCGGTGTTAAAAAACTGGAATACAAATACTCCTCTTTGGTTAACGGCACAAAAGTCTTTCAAACCAAAACCCTCGTTGCAAACGTATCGACCGATGAAAATCAAAACAGGGTTTGTGTCGATTTTATTTTTTACGGATACGATAAAGAACACTTGCCCGACGATACCGATTTGCCCCCCAATTGTGTGTCGGATAATAACTTCTATAACAGGTTGTTCCCCGAAAAAGAACTGGATTTCAGAGTGGTAGGTAAAGAAGATGTTAAAGTCGCCGCAGGTAATTTTAAATGCACTGTCGTGGAAGCTGTAGGAATGAACGACAATAAATTCAGAATGTGGATGATTGACGACAAGCCGGGAGTATATGCTAAAATAATAGAGCAAAATAGCGATTCCTCTTTCGGCTATTATCATGTTTTCGAATTGCTGTCGATAAAATAAAAATATAGAACAATACGGCTTTTTCCGGCAACCGTTTTTGTCGAAAAATTACGGTTGCCGGATTTTTTTTTAACACACACAACTTTTTTTAATGAAACGGTTACCCTTTTTTATTTTCTTAATCTTTACCCTTTTTGCGGGCAGTGTTGCTTTTGCACGTCAGGTGGAAATTGCCCTCTCTTCTAATGTGGAAGCCAACAAGTTTACCGATGAAGAGATAAAAAAATACAGCTTGTCTGACCAAAACTACGACAAAGCCGGAATAATAAAAAAAGAAAATGAAGTAACCGCAAAATTCCAAGAACTGGTAAAATTCCGATATGCGGAAATATTGCGAAAACTCGGCAAAAACAATGACGTGCGCTTTGTTGACGAGTATAATCCCTCCACAACAAATTTTATTCTGCGCATAGTATTCTACATTACCGTTGACGAGGTGCCGTTGGATGTAAATATTGAAGGAAAAAAGTTGAAATCAGGCGAATACATACACGGGCTATACGTTATTCACGTGATGTTTCAACTCGAAGACCCCCATTCGGCAAACAACAACGAAATAGTCGATTTGACACCCGAATATCACTATGTTTACAATTCAAACGAACATCTTACGGCTGATTTTCTTATTAACGATTATTGGAAATTCTTTATGAAAAATGCCGTTCCCAAAGCCAATGCCGATGCCATGAGCTCTATTATCGAAAGTTTTACCCTTTACGCTAAAGCATCAATAAAATATAAACCCTTGGAGGGCAAAAAACCCAAAGCCGACGGAAAACAAAAGGGATATGTAACTGTGAAAATTCCTGAAATAACCGGCGAAGCAAAGAAAAACAGCATAACACGGTTTTTGTTGAAATGCGAAAAAGGAACTTTCCTTGAAACGGGTACAAACCAAATAGAATTCAGCGGTGCCGAATGTTATTATGAAAACTACGGCGGCAAAAGAGTTTTCAAAACCAAATATAAAGCCTACAATTGTAAAGATTACGAAAAATCTAAACGCAATTACGATATTTTTACCTTGATTCAAAAAGAGTGTATGCAAAAAGAGGTTGAAAATACCCTGCTTGAAAAAAAGGTCATTTTTCAGTGCGAAAAGAGATACGATGTTTACGCCTATTATACCGCTCCGAAATATGTTAAAGCCGCTGTTGTATGGAGAAATGTTACAATACGGTTTCCCGGCGAGGGACAAACACCCCAGGAATTGGTCTATTCGCCGGCACTCGAAAATAAAAGTTTGGACGAAATTAAAGGTACCGATGGAAAACCTTTGAAAATACCTTTCTCTATGATGATGCCGGGATACGGAAAACGGACATTATACGGCATCCCGCAAAACGAATACAGCACACCCGAAATATTGTATGTAACTTCGCTTATGAAAGATGTCCCTTTTTCCGTTGATTTGTCGCACAACGCTTTAAACTCGTGCGAAATAATTAAAATGGATAACGGACCTGTCTATTTGGACCTCTCTTTTGACCTCTATATGGGGAATCTACCCGAAGCTTTACAAAATACCGTCAGGTGCTGGGACCCGAAAGTGATGAGAATGATGGGGCATACTCTGGCGCGTTACCATTTCCCAACGGCTTACATTACCGAAAAGGATATTGAAAATTTTAAAAAGTTTACAAAGGTCGAAAAAACACTCTCCAACGGAAAAGCAACCTTGAGGCTGGAATTTATTCCCGAAAAATAACATATGCCTACATCATACCTCTGTTCGGCAAATCGGTTCGCCTCCGCTTCGACGTAACATAACATTCTCTCTTTTTCCCTTTCCGTTTGTAACAAACAAAAACTATATTTGTAAAAAAAACTAAATGTATGAGCGGAGGAATAGTACTCGGAAACAAAATTCTTGATGTTGTTACTGCTGCATGGTTTCTTGCACAATTTTACAAAGTTGCAGTTTCATTGATTATGGAAAAAAAGATTATTTGGCGGCGTATGTTCGAAACGGGCGGTATGCCCAGTTCGCATTCCGCCACGGTTGCGGCACTTTCAACTTCGGTAGGCATTGTTTACGGTGTTACGTCAACGCTTTTTGCCGTTGTAACCGTTTTTGCCGTTATCGTTATGCACGATGCATCGGGAATAAGACGGGCGGCGGGAAAACAAGCCGGTGTGTTGAATAAACTTTCCGAATCGCTAAATGCCATATTCGAAAACAGGTTTCAACAAGAAAACTTGCGCGAACTGCTCGGACATACACCCGTGGAAGTATTTGTGGGAGCTCTGCTCGGTGTGGCGGTGGCGTTTTTGTTGAGGTTTTATCTGTTGGCAACATGATTTCATCTCTTGTAAAAATTAAAACAGACATCAATGTATTGCCGACCACAAATAATATGGAATTGAAAAAAAAGATAATGACGGAGAGAGAGCCTCCGTTTTTCTGCTGAAATTCCGGAACAACTTGAATTTGTTATTTCAAAAACATAATAGATATGAGAAAATTATTAATAATTGCGGTTATGGTAGCATTTTGCGGCTGTAATCCTGCAAACGGAAACAAAACCGTAGGCGGCAAACAAAACAAAACCCTTGCAAAGGCAGGAGTTAATAAACTTTTTGCCCCCGATACTGTTTTTACTTTTGATAATTACGATGAAGGCGGCTTGCCTGCCGGCTGGTCACAGTATAAAACCGGTACGGGTAAACCCGGTATTTGGAAAATAGTTGATGATAACGGCAATAAAGTTTTGATGCAAACATCAGAAAATTATCACGGCTACCATTTCAATGTGGCGGTAAACGACAGTCTGAAATACGGTAACCTTGAACTAAGGGTTAAATTTAAGGCTGTTAAGGGTGACGAAGACGGTGGCGGCGGTCCTGTGTGGCGTTTTTACGATGAAGAAAATTATTATATCGCACGTGCCAACCCGCTTGAAAATAATTTCAGACTTTATAAAGTGGTTAACGGAAAAAGGATTTTGCTGAAAAGCGCCAACTTTAATATCGAAACGGGAAAATGGTATTCATTGAAAATAGTGATGTCGGAAAATAATATCAAGTGTTTCTTTAACGGTGAACTAAAACTTGAAGCAGATGATAACACATTTGTGAAAGCCGGAAAAATAGGGTTATGGACAAAAGCCGATGCCGTTACCATGTTCGACAATCTGGAAGTGAAAAAACAGTGAATTACGGCAAAATAATTAACAACGGAAATTCAAACCGGCAAAAGCAAATTTCGAAAAATATTGAAATCGTTTGCAGTTAATCGAATGATAGCTTTCGGCTGCCGTAATGTGATGCTGCCCCGGCTGTCCGGTATGAATTTCCAATGGTGCCGTTTATACAAATTCCTCTTTATTTGCATTCCCTGAGCCGGCAAATTCAATGCCGTTCAACAGTATAACCTTTGCAATCTCCGCCTCAACGGTTCCTCCTCGGTGAAAATATTTTGCTAACGTTGTTCAACGGTTTTTACCTTATTACAAATATCTTTTTTTGTTTGTAATGATCCGTTTCGACGGAAAGAATATAACTCCCCCCCGGTAAATATCCTGTATGCGGACTGTGTGTTACCTTGGAAACACCGTAAAAATGCTTGCTGTAAATCATATTACCTTTTACGTCGAAAATTTTCAATACGGCGTTACCCTTGGAAGGCAAAGTAAAAGATACCGTAAAATTACCGTTGTTGGGGTTTGGTATTACCGAAAGCGGGAATGGGCTGGTTTTTTCACTTACACCCGTGGCAATCTCGCCTATGTTCCATTTTTCGCTTTCGCAACCGTATAGCGATACACTGTTATAATTATTCATGCGGTTGTAATTGCCGAAATTGATAATCGTTGCATTGTAATTATAATTTGTGGCAAAGTTGACAAGCGTATCATCTTCTCCGCCGGTCTTAAAATAATAGACCAACCCCTCCTCGTCGCCTGCAAGTTGTTTGTTCTTCATCCGGGCTATATCTACACTTGTTAGTGCCCTTTCCCAAAGACTTACTTCTGTAAAATCAAATTCGGGATTGGCTACAGGCGAGCCGATGGTAAAAGGAATGGTATCGGACGCTGTTGTTGAGGGTATTGTCCCGTTAAAACTAAGAGGCAACTGAATGCCGTCAACATAGATGCGCAATTTTTCGTTGTTTCCGTTTCCCGAACCGTTATAAACGAATGCATAGTGGTGCCATTGGTTTTCGGAGACGACATTTTCGGAATATCCGTAGGTATTGGAGCCGTTTCCTATTTCGAAATAAAAACGTCCGTCCGCCAGCTCCACCGATATACGGTTGGCCAGGTTCAGTCTTTTGGTGAATAATTGGTCCCATATGTCGTATTGATGAATATTCAGCCAGCCCATTATTGTAAATGCGTCCGTATTGTTTAAAAAGTCGGAATTTTCCGTTTTTGCATAATCGTTGCCGCCGGTGATGCGAACAGAGGAGTTTTTGCTTATGAGGTTCATTCCCGCAATGCTGTATTCGTATGGGTTGGCACCTCCGGGAGGTGTAAAAGTATCACCTTCGTAAACAATGCTGTCGTCGGCGTTGTACCACAAATAGAGGTCGGCATTGCCCGATGCTGTCCATTCTGTCCCTGATACCGTTACTTCCGGTTGGGTAATGGGCTCTTTGAGAGTGACGGTTGTTTTTACGGTATTTATTTCTCCGAGGTAATCCACATAGCATTTGTAAATGCCGCTAGTGTTGGCAACAATGGTGTTAACGGTAGGATTTCCGGGGGTATTCCAATAGAATGAGTTTGCCGCAATATCTACCTTCAGAACAACACTGTCGTCACAGCTCATTATTTCGCCGGGGAGTAAATCGCCGGGAAAATCCAGAGGTCTGTAGTTGTAACCGAGAAGGTCAAGACGTTGGAATTTCGGATAGACCCTGTCTCTGAATTCGCCGAAATTATTACCGTTGCCGTACCAACCTATCTCCGAAAGTGCGAAAATTCGCGGAAGTATCATGTATTCGGCGTGGTCGGTTTCCGAAATGTATTCGGTCCACAAGCAGCTGTGCGGGCCGAGTATGTATTGCTGTTGCTGTTGTGTCAGACTTGCGGGCATGGGGTCGTAAAAATAGATTTTTTCGAGCGTGTTGGGTGCATAGCCAATGGAAGGCGGTTCATTGGGATCGTCGGAGTTGGGGGCATCGAGGTACAATACACTGTATGGCGAGAGTATGGCGTCGTGCCCCTGCTGTGCGGCTGTTATGGCAGAACTTTCGCCGAGCCACGACATCACTGTGGCGCTGTCGGGTACACCGCCGTAAGTAATTTCGCTCCACCCGATCCATTTTTTGTTTTTGGTAATCAGAAAATTTCCGATGCGCTCCATAAAATAGCGCTGCAGTTCTTCTTCGTTGGCAAGTCCTTCTTGCTGCATTCTGGCTTGGCAGTCGGGACATTGTTCCCACCTTGTTTTAATAGCTTCGTCACCTCCCAGATGTATGTATGGAGCGGGGAAAAGGTCACATACCTCGGTGAGTACGTCTTCGAGAAACTCAAAGGTCTCTTCTTTACCGGCACAAAAGATGTCGGGCGGGGTGCCCCAGTTACACCTTACGGTGAAAGGTCCGCCGTGGGGTGCCGAGGCAGTGGCACACGAAAGCTCGGGGTAGGCTGCCAACACTTCAACGGTATGCCCCGGCATCTCTATCTCGGGAATTACCATAACATGGCGTTCGGCTGCGTAATTCACAATGTCGGTAATTTCGGCTTGTGTGTAATACCCGCCGTAGGTTACCCCGTTACATGTACGCCATGCCGATATTGATTGCAACAGAGGTTTGCTTAATATCTCTATCCGCCAGCCCTGATCATCGGTGAGATGCCAGTGAAACCTGTTTAGCTTGTTTATTGCCATTATGTCAATGTATTTCTTAATGAAATCCACATCGAAAAAATGACGTGAAACGTCAAGGTGCAAGCCCCGCCATGAAAACCGCGGGAAATCGACAATGTTTACATAGGCCACATCCCAGGTGGTATTCGGAACCACCACCTGCGATTCGATGGCTGCGGGTAAAAGTTGTCTCAGTGTTTGCCACCCGTAAAATATTCCCTGAGTCGTGTTGGCTTCTATTTGTATTCCCGACTGGTCACATGTCAGCAAATAACCCTCTTCGCCTATTTCATTGTTATATGTGCCGGTGATGCTGAGTGAAATGTTCCCCGTGGGAGGAGCCGTTAGGGAAACCTCAAACGGATAACCGGTGGCTTTTTGTAAAAATGCAGAAAGCTTGTTGCCCTCTGAAAGAGTACTGTCGGTGACCACGATTTTTGTGGTGGGGGTTAAAATAAAATGGTGTGTGGTATCCAGTACCATTGAATGCGGTTTCGGTATAACGGCATTTCGTATTGCCGGCATTTGGGGTATTCCATCCCTGATAACACGAAATCCGGCGGGCGACGGAACAGAGGGGTTGATTGTCTCGTTGTCAACGGTAACATATGATAGTGTGCCGTCGAGTTTGTTTTCAATGATGGCGTTGTCCGCCACATCGTATGCAAGCCAAAAATAGTTGTTCCCCGGGTTCAGGACAACATTTCCGCTGAATACAATTTCACCCGTTGCGGGTTGTTTGGTGGTGTCAACAGGCGATTCGTTGTCGAATACCCCTTTGTACGAGGTAAAATATAGTTTTACACCGCTGATGTCGCTCAGGGCGTCGGTACCGGAAAGTGTTACGGAAATGTTGTTTAAGGTAAGCGCATTGAGTACTCCTTCCGTTGTGATGTTTATTTTCAGTATATCCTGATCGGTACTGCCGGGTTTAGAGAAATATTCGTTTTCATTCTCCACCGTAAGTGACGAAAATGTCATGTCGGGCAGAGTGGTCGTAAAATCGGGATTTGTGTTGAGAGCATATACCGGTCCTAAAATCTCACCGTTAATATGCGATGGCGAAATATCCGTCGGTGCCGGTGCCTGATCGTCAAGATAATAATATCCCGTTAACCCTTCGGAGTTAATATCAACGGACTTGTTGTAATACTCCGCAATTTGTTCTCCTGTTCTTGCCAATGTCCAAAACCTAATCTCGTCGATAATCATTCTTGGAGATTCTGGAGCGCGTCCCAGGGCGTAAATGGGCATGGGTATTGTATTATTCATCTCATCTTGAAAATTCCCGTTGACATAAAGTTCGGTCTTTGAACCGTCGCACACAAAAGCAAGATGTGTCCATTGATTGACGGGGACAACATAATTAAATGCCCAGTCGGCAACTCCCTTTTTGGTGATTCCCACCTGATGGTTATGACTCCATGATTCGAGCATGATTTTTCCCGTATTGCCGTCAATGGCGGTTGAATAACTTAATGCGTTTGTTTTCAATACCCAAAATTCAACTGTCCAGGCACCATCAATATCTTCTCTGCTAAATTTCACCATGTCGGAGTTCGATAAAAATTTCAAACCGTAATTCTGACCGGTGATATTGCCATGCATGAAAAGAAATACAAAAAACAATAATGATGCGGTTAAGCGAACTATTTTTTTGTAATACATAATTTATTCCCCCTTTTTTGTGATTAAAAAAACCGGTTAATTAAACAAAGTTAAAAAACTTTTTCGTTTTCAACCGGCTAAAATATGAAAAATCTTTTTTTTTAAAAATGACTCCCCTTTATTTTGATTATACCATTGTTTTGGTGTCTTTCGATACATTTTGCCAAACGGCGGAATTTTTAAACCGTGAAATATGTCGAATGGTATTAATTTGTATTATTGTTAGCTAATTCAGCAGTGAGAATAAGGGAGTGCAATATGGGCGGTAAACCGAATATTGGTAAATATGAATATTAATAATGATATTGACAAATCAATTAACCTTTTCAATGACACTTTACTGGATGTATTGAGTGATATTGTTTCAAAGGTGGTCAAGTATAATAAAAAGAACAGGGACGCTAACATCTTTTTATTAAATTTTGCTCAGGTCTCTACCGATTTAAATCCGTATAAAGATATTATTGGTTTTAATCCCGGGGCTTTTGATAAAATGGGATTGAGAGAAAATATACTGGGTTATTTTTTAACCATGGAAAAGAATGATTTTACAGAATATGAATTTATCATAGAGATTGATGAACTTTATGAAAAGTACTTTGAAGATTTGTTAGCAAAATTCTTTTCAAATATAATTGCCGGTAAAGGGAGTCCGTATGAAATATTTTCTGATGTATATCCTGAATACAGCGACAACAGGGAATTAATAATTGACTTGATAAACGGTATTACTGCAAATTTTGAATTGAACACCAAATCAACTTTTCAACTATTCGGCATATTATTGAGAATTATGTTTTATAAGGAAAAACATAATCCGTTTAAAGATATTTGTCAAAAACATATAAAATTAATTAGTATCTGATTAGTTAATAAGATAATTAATCCGATATTAAGACTTCAGTGTGCTTTATGCGACAAATCCATTAGTCCGGTATTGAACAAAATTCCGGGGGGACTCATTTAATTCAGGTAAGTTTTTGCAGGAGGAATTTACGGGGACTACAAACATTTACCGTAGCGGCAACTGTTTTCCCTATCTGTTTTTTGTCAATTTGTCATAGCTGTTTGTGTGGCATAGCCTTTGATTCCGCTGGCATCTGAACTTCCAAAAAAATAAAAAAACATATGGATATGGCAAAACAAAAAGGTACAATAGGTATTCAAACGGAAAATATTTTTCCGATAATTAAAAAGTTTCTTTATTCCGATCACGAAATATTTCTGAGAGAACTTATTTCGAATGCCGTTGATGCTACACAAAAGTTGAAAACTTTGGCATCGCTCGGTAAATTCAAAGATGAACTCGGCGATTTGACCATACAGGTGGAAGTAAACAAAAAAAAGGGTACCCTTACCGTTCGCGACCATGGTATAGGTATGACTGCCGATGAAGTTAACAAATATATAAACGAAATTGCTTTTTCCAGTGCCGAAGAGTTTGTTAAAAAGTTTAAAACCAAATCGGAAGCCGAGCAAAATGCAATAATCGGACATTTCGGAATGGGTTTTTATTCGGCTTTTATGGTTTCCGAAAAGGTGGAGATATTTACCAAAACGTATAAAAAAGGCGGGCAGACAAAAGGTGTGCACTGGGAATGTGACGGCAGCCCGGAATACATAATGGAAGAATACGACAAAAAGGAGCGCGGAACCGAAGTCGTATTGCATATCGATAAAGAAAACAAAGAGTTCCTCGAAGATTACAAAATAGAAGAACTTCTGAAAAAATATTGCCGCTTTTTGCCTGTACCCATACAGTTCGGCATGGAAACGGTTCACGAGCCCGTTGAAGGAGAAAAAGACAAAGATGGCAAGCCTAAAACAAAAGAGGTAAAACGTCCTAAAATAATTAACAATACCAATCCGCTTTGGAAACGTAATCCCTCGGATATTAAAGAGGAGGAGTACAAAGAGTTTTATCGCGAACTATACCCTTTTACTTTTGAAGAACCCCTGTTTCATATTCATCTTAATGTTGATTATCCCTTTAACCTGACCGGAATTTTATATTTCCCCAAGGTAAAAAAGGATTATGAACTGCAACGTAACAAAATTCAACTTTACTGCAATCAGGTTTTTGTTACCGATTCGGTGGAGGGAATTGTACCCGAATTTTTAACGCTCCTCCACGGCGTTATCGATTCGCCCGATATACCCCTTAATGTTAGCCGCTCATACTTGCAAAGCGACCAAAACGTTAAGAAAATATCAGGTTATATTACCCGTAAAGTTGCCGACAAACTTACCGAACTCTTTAAAAACGACCGCGAAAACTTTGAAAAAAAGTGGGACGATATAAAAATATTTATTGAATACGGCATGATTACGGAACCTAAGTTTTATGAAAAAGCCGAAAAATTTGCCCTGTTTAAAAATACCGACGGAAAATATTTCACTTTTGATGAATACAAAAAGAAAATAGAAAAAACGCAGAAAGATAAAGATAACAAGCTTATTTATCTGTATGCAACCAATATCGACGAACAATATTCTTACATTCAGAACGCCAAAGAGAGGGGATACGATGTGCTTTTGATGGATGGGGTTCTTGATGCCCATTTTATTAATGCGCTGGAGCAAAAATTTACCGACTCCATGTTTGCCCGTGTCGATTCCAATACTATCGACAAGCTTATTGTAAAAGAGGAAGAAGCCCCTTCAAAACTCGACGACAAGCAAAAAGACAAGGTAAAAGAGATTTTTGAACGTAATATCGATAAAAAACAATTTGAGGTGGTTTTTGAAAACCTCAGCGAAAACGATATGCCGGCGACAATTACCCAAAACGAATTTATGCGGCGGATGAAAGATATGGAAGCCGTTGGCGGTACGGGTATGATGGGTATGGGAGGATTGCCCGACTCTTATAACCTTGTTGTTAATACAAACAACCCTGTTATTTACAAACTTGCTCAAACAGACGAAAAAGAAAAACAGGATGAAATAGTTCGCCAAATTTATGATTTGGCGCGAATTTCGAAAGGGCTCCTCAAAGGTAAAGAGTTGGACGACTTTGTTAAAAGAAGTGTGAAAATTATAGAATAAACTAATCCGTAAAAAATAAATCCCGGCGGTCCGAATAAGGCGCCGGGATTTTTTTTTGATACTTCTTAATCTCGGGACGGTAATTCCCCCGAATGAAAATCAACTCTTTTTTATGTCTAAACCCATTCTCTTTTCGAAAAGAAAAAGGAACTTTCTATAATAGCATTTTCGTCGCTATCGGAACCGTGAACGGCATTTGCTCCGATGTCGGTGCCGTAAAGAGCACGAATGGTGCCTTGGGCTGCTTCGGCAGGGTTGGTGGCGCCGATATAATCGCGATATGCTTGAACGGCATTCTCTTTTTCCAATACCGCAGCTACAATGGGTCCCGACGACATAAAATCGGTAAGTTCACCGTAAAACGGACGCTCTTTGTGAACGGCATAAAACTCCATGGCATCCTCT
This sequence comes from uncultured Lentimicrobiaceae bacterium, assembly GCA_964549335.1. Lineage (GTDB taxonomy): Bacteria > Bacteroidota > Bacteroidia > Bacteroidales > F082 > Sulfidibacterium. The sequence continues at coordinate 95,705 of CAZJUQ010000017.1, forward strand.
TTGGTAAGTTTTGTAAGTTTTAAAGCTTTTATTTTAAAGCCTCCTTCAATGATTTTTGCAATAATATTTCCCATGTGCCCGTTTGCCATGGCTTTGGGCTTAATCATCGTAAATGTGATATTTCCTGTCATGTCTGTTTTGTTTTAAAATTTGCGGCAAAAATAAACTAAATGATTTACCTGCAACGACGTTGCAACAAAATTTGATTTTTTTTCACGGAGGTACAAAACGGTGCATTCCGCAACTCTGCACGCAATAAAGTTTATTTGCTCTTAACGGTAAAAACGGCGTTGTTACTTATGTTAATAACTGCTCCGGCTTGAAGTACGATTTTCCCACACGTGGTATTGGTATTGATTAAAGGGCTGTTTCCTTGGTTTGTAATTATGTTTTCGGAACCGGCGTCCGGAGCATATGACGATGAACTTCCGTTTTGTTGCCAATTTGCCGCATCATTCCAATCCTGTGAATTGGCACCTGTCCACTCTATGGTTTTGTGATGCCAGTCCGGTGTCATGCCTTGTGTTGTGGTAGTGGAATATATAACCCAACACTTTTGGTCCCATGTGCTCGACGCAATGGTGTCGGAAAATATTCTAACGGCTTTTTTATCGGTATATTCCCATGGCTCTCCCGTACCGTCATGGTCAATTTCGCCGTAGGCATCCATCAAAGTGCCCGTTTCGTGGTTGCCGCCGTAAAAAAGGAAATAACCGTCGTCGCCGTTACCCGATATGTAACCGTTCGACAAATCGGCATCAAAACCATATGCCTGATTGAAATATGAGTTGCCGTATGCCACTGTATATGTTTCGCCAGCTTGAATAGTACCCGAAAGCAGAATGTCTCCCCACGATGAAGAACTGCCGTTTGCCTGACGGCATAAATACCATGTGCTTGTGTCGAAGCTGATGGCTTGCGTTCCTGAATTGTACAATTCCACGAACCTCGCCTGGTAATTGTCGGAGGGATCTGCAATTTCAGAAATTATCAATTTGTTTTTCCACAATATGTTTGTGGTGTCGTTATTTTTCGTTGTGTCGAATGCCGAAGGTACCGTTCCGTCGGTTTTGTAATCAATGTTAACTCCTGTGTTGTTGTAAGGGTAAATGGTTAGATAATATACTGTTGAGCTGTCGAGTTGTGTCCACGTATATATTTCGGTGCCGTGTATAACGTTAACATTGCCGCTACCGTCCGAAACATCGGTGTCGTCGGGTTGAGCTACCGAATCGACAGGTGCCGTAAATGTTCCTGTTGTATTAATCATCAATAAAAACGATTGGGCTGCAACTGAGCCGTCGTTGTCGTCCCACGATACTGTTAATGTGTGTGCTGTTGTATTATCGACCCTGAAGTTTGCAACATGGTTTGTAGGTTCGGGTTTTATTGTATCGTTCCAAATAAGGTCCACAAACTCGGGATGGTCGATGAAAGGGTTCCTGTTGTTTTGATACTTGTAATAGATAGTGTCGTTACGGCGGCGTTCCCAGTCGTCAACGGGGTCGTTATTGTTCCATTGTAATAAAGTTGACAGTTTTCCGTATAACGAATCGTAGTTGGGAGCGGTGTTTACATAGTCCACAATTTCCAAATCGGGTTCGGCGCTGTCTCCTTCGTATCGTACCGCCATATAAAATATCATACGTGCCACATCGCCCTTTACTTCGTCGCGTGGTTCCCAGACATCCGGGTCGGTATAACATTGTGTTGGTCCTGAACCGTCAATATATTGGGTCGTGCCGTAATCAAAATCCCTGTTTCCTTTTGCCGAATTTACCGATGCGTCGCACGGGCGTAAATGGTGCAAGTCGGTACCTGCGGGAGGATCGTTGCCGAAGTCGCCATGCGATTTCGACCAAACATGTTCCCTGTTCCATTGTTCCGAACCGTTACCGAATTCTGTTTTTGCATATGTCCAACCCGAATATAAACAGATAACTTTTGTGGTGTCAACGGTATCTTGATCGGTAACTTTTAATGCCTCTTTTGCCGCAGTGTACGAGAGTGTTGTATGGTTTTTAATTATATTGTGTAATACCGACTTTAACGAGTCGCCCGACAACCCGGCAGTACCGTTGTAGTATCCCGAAGGAATTTGTGGGTAAACGGTTAAGGTAAGTAATAAAACCGCCCAAATAATCAAAAATGTTTTATACAAAATCCTCACCCTCTATATCTCTCCTTTTAAGTAAAAAAACGACAAAGATATGTAAATAAGTAAAATGTATTCAAACTGTGCGCAAAACTCTTTTGCGGTTAGCCTGTTTTTGGCTTTCCGTTTGTACTTAATTGACTGTTGATGACGATGCCTTTCCTTTTTTTTTAGCGCCATGAAACAAGTGGCGGGGAAAATAGTGCCTCAAGGCAAGGTAAATGCGAGTGCCTGTTAAATTGTTATCTTTGCGAAACTTTAAATAAAATACTAATAGATGAAATATCGCCTGCTAAAAATATTCTTGTTGGTTTTAGTAACCCTGCCGGGTATTTCGCAGGATAATGAGGGATTTAAATATATACGTATCGATAAAGAAATTACCGGGGTTCAGCCTATGACCGGTATTGTGTTTTGGAGGGATTCGTACCGGGCAACGGATGCCGTTTCGCTCGAGTTTTCATATATGCTTTATAGCGATGTTGTACGGGACAGCGGTGTTTACAATTGGGATGTTGTTGATGAATTGCTTAGCGACATAGCATCCCGGCACCACCAAGCTGTATTGCGTTTTCGTTATACTTATGTCGGCGAACCTACGTCGGTACCCGAATATATAAAAAAAAGCCCCGGATATGAGGAGGTTTCAGGAATTTCCGAAGGAAAAACCACCTGGTTCCCCGACTGGAGTTTCGACGAACTAAAAAGATTTACTTTGGAATTTTATAAAAAGTTTGCAAGCCGGTACGACAACGATCCGCGTCTTGCCTTTTTGGAAACGGGGTTTGGACTTTGGGCAGAGTATCACATTTACGACGGACCTTTTATTTTGGGAAAAACATTTCCCGATAAAGCTTTTCAAGAGGATTTTTTTCTGCATCTCGATACCGTTTTTGTTCATACTCCGTTTATGGTTTCTATAGATGCGGCTTCGGTTGACAGCAATCCTCCATATACTCCGTTTTACGATAATCCAGGTTTGTTAAACATAAATTTCGGATTGTTCGACGATTCGTTTATGCACGACACTTTTGGCCAGGCAGGGGATTATAACACCGAAAGTTGGAATTTTTTCGGCAGGGAACGTTATCGGTATGCACCTGCCGGCGGAGAGTTCAGTTATTATTCCGATTACGACCAGCGCCATGTGTTGGATTGGCCTGACGGTCCTTACGGACACCCTTTTGAATTTTTTGCCAATCAATTTCATATAACATTTATGATAGGTGCCGACCAGCCTGAATATCAATCCCTGCAACGCATTAAACAAGCGGGTATGTCAACGGGATACAAGTTCAAGATAGTATCGTTTAAAAGCAAAACCGACTCTTCGGTGGTAACCGTAAGAAATGTGGGAGTGGCTCCCTTTTATTACGATGCTTACGTTACCGTTGACGGTGTTCGCTCGCCGGTATCGCTCAAACTTTTATCGCCGGGCGATTCTATTGTGTGTCCCGTAACCGCAGGAGGAGATAATCCTGTTCTTACAATAACTTCCGACAGGTTGGTTCAAGGTCAAACCATAGAGTATCTCGGTACCGAAAATAATCTGAATGCCGGAGAACAAGCAATTAAAATAATTGTTTATCCGAATCCCGCAAAACGTAATAATACCCTATATGTTGACACCTCTGTTGATGAAAAAAAGATACTCTTTTTTACTCTTTACGATTTGACGGGGAGGAAAATATTAACCCTTAAGCGATGCGGAAAAATTGCGGCAATACCTTTAACGGGTATAAGAGCTGGAGTATATTTTTTGGAAATAAGTGACGGTGGTGATGTTTTGAAAGTGCAAAAACTTATTGTGGAATAGATTTTAATTTCCTGCAAATTTACTTTGTGAGGACAATGTTATTCTCCTCTACCATTTTGCGCAGGTTTAGCACTGCATAACGCATTCTGCCGAGAGCGGTATTGATGCTGACATTGGTTTGCTCGGCAATCTCTTTAAAGCTTAAACCGGCATAACACCTTAAAAACAGTACCTCTTTTTGTTCGTTTGGGAGATACTCTATCAACTTTTTAACGTCGGAATGTATTTGGTCTATTACCATTTGTTCTTCTACGCTCGGGTCGGTGAAACTAATGGTATCGAAAATGTCGAAGTTTTCGTTTTTGCTTTCGGCAACCGGCAGCTTTTTCTGTTTTCTGAAATGATCTATAACCAAGTTGTGGGCTATACGCATAGCCCATTGTATAAACTTACCCTCCTCTTTGTAATTTCCCGATTTAAGAGTGTTAATTATTTTTACAAAAGTGTCTTGGAAAATGTCGTCGGCAAGTTCGCGTTTACGAACCATAAGCATAATATACGAATACAACTTTTGCTTGTGACGTTCGATTAGGATTTGGAGGCTCGACTGTTTTCCATCCAAATAGCTTTTAATGAGCGCACGCTCATCCGCCTTTTGTAAGTTCATACTTTTAATATTTTAATGTTTCACAAAAAGCGTAAGCGTATTTTCGATAGATTTCCTCCTGTTTTAGGTTAATAATAGTGCAAATATAAAACAAAAATTTTTAAAAGCAAGAATATTTCTAATTTTGTGCCTCATTTTTTTTACGATGACAGATCCGTTTAAAGCAAATCCGAAAGATTACATTGTTGTTATCCGTTCGAGGGTGAACAATTTAAAGAACTTAAGTGTTGCCGTTCCGCGAAGAAAATTGGTTGTTATTACGGGTTTGTCGGGGTCGGGAAAAACATCATTGGCATTCGACACTTTGTATGCCGACGGACAAAGACGTTATATAGAGAGTTTAAGCTCGTATGCAAGACAATTTTTGGGCAGAATGGACAAACCCGACGTGGATGCCATAAACGGAATAGCGCCGGCAATAGCCATAGAACAAAAGGTTAAAACACGAAATCCGCGGTCAACCGTAGGAACAAGTACCGAAATTTATGAATATATTAAACTTTTGTTTGCCCGTGTGGGGAAAACTTTTTCGCCGGTATCGGGAAATCAGGTAAAACGGCATAAAGTTACCGATGTGGTTGATTTTATTACGGAGTTGCCGCAAAATACCGAGGTTTTAATTTATGTACCCTTAATTGTTGACGGAAAAAGAACGGTTTTGCAACATTTGCAAATTTTGCTTCAGCAAGGTTTCAGCAGGGTTTTGTTAAATGATGAGGTAAAACGCATTGAGACGGTTATTAACGGGAAAAAGGATGATGATGATATTTCGGGAGATTGTTTTTTGATAATCGACAGGATACGCGTTAGCGCAAAAGATGACGATTTTGTTTCACGTGTTGCCGATTCGGTTCAAACGGCTTTTTACGAAGGACACGGCGGGTTGAAAGTCAGATATACCATTAACGGTAATGTTTCCCGGCGTGATTTTTCAAACAAATTTGAGCTTGACGGCATCGTTTTCGAAGAACCTTCGGTAAATATGTTTTCGTTTAATAATCCTTATGGTGCTTGTAAACGGTGCGAGGGTTTCGGTACGGTGATAGGCATTGACGAAGACCTTGTGATTCCCGACAAAAGGTTGTCGGTTTATGAGGGTGCCGTGGTTTGTTGGCGGGGCGAGAAAATGGGTAAGTGGAAAGATAATGTTGTGAAAAACGCCTATAAATGCGATTTTCCCATACACAAGCCCTATTACCGGCTTACCGCAAATCAAAAAAAGATGCTATGGGAAGGATGTGAATGTTTTGAAGGGATAAATACCTTTTTTAAATACCTTGAAGAGGAGAGTTACAAAATACAGTATCGTGTCATGCTCTCGCGTTACCGTGGCAAAACCGTATGTCCCGTATGTAAAGGAACACGTTTGCGGTACGACGCCTCTTATGTGAAGATAGCGGGAAGGAGCATTACCGAATTGGTAAATATGCAACTTGACGAACTTTCGCTTTTTTTTCAAAACCTGACACTTTCGCCTTACGAACAAAAAGTTGCCAAACGTATTTTGGAAGAGATAAACCAGCGTATAGGATTTTTGCTCGATGTGGGTCTTGGTTATCTTACCCTTAACAGACAGTCGTCAACCCTTTCGGGGGGCGAATCGCAACGTATTAACCTCGCTACATCGCTTGGAAGTTCCCTTGTGGGGTCAATGTACATACTCGACGAACCGACAATAGGTCTGCATCCGCGCGACACTCACCGGTTGTTAAAAGTATTGAAGCGGCTTCGCGATATTGGAAATACCGTAATTGTTGTGGAACACGACGAAGACATTATTAAAGCCGCCGACGAAATTATAGATATTGGTCCTTTTTCGGGAGAAAACGGCGGTGAATTGGTTTTCCAAGGCGGTTTTCAGGAACTTGATAAAAACGAAGGCCTTACCGCACTCTACCTTACGGGAAGAAAAAAGATAGATGTACCGGTAAGCAGGCGCCGGTTCCGGAATTATATCGAGCTGAAAGGAGCAATGGAACATAATTTGAAGAACATAAACGTTAAATTTCCCTTGAATACTCTTACCGTGGTTACCGGTGTCAGCGGCTCGGGAAAATCAACTCTCGTAAAAGATGTTCTTTATACGGCATTAAATAATCTGTTGTTTGATATAAACGGGAAAAAAGGAGGTTTTCTTTCGCTTGAAGGTGATTTAAGTTCGATTTCGGCGGTGGAATATGTGGACCAAAATCCCATTGGACGTTCTTCGCGTTCCAATCCGGCAACCTATTTGAAAGCTTTTGACGATATACGGCAACTTTTTGCCCGGCAACAACTTTCGAAACTCAGAGGCTACAAACCGGGATTTTTCTCTTTCAATATCCCGGGTGGACGTTGCGAACAATGCGAAGGCGAAGGGGTTATAAAGGTCGAAATGCAATTTATGGCCGATATTTACCTGAAATGTGATGCCTGCAACGGAAAACGTTATAAAGATGAGACCTTGGAAGTTAAATTCCGCGATAAAAATATTGCCGACATTCTTGATCTTACGGTGGACGAGGCAATAGCTTTCTTCTTGAACGGTGATGAAGGACAATTGGAGAGACGTATTGTTGAAAAAATAAAACCTTTGCAGGATGTCGGTTTAGGCTATTTGCGTTTGGGGCAACCTTCAAATACCCTCAGCGGAGGCGAGGCGCAACGCATCAAATTGGCTTACTTTTTATCAAAAGGTGATATCTCAAATCCGCTGTTTTTTATTTTCGACGAGCCTACCACCGGTTTGCATGTTCACGATGTCGGTAAACTGTTAAACTCTTTTTATGCTTTGATAGAACAGGGACATACCGTTTTGGTGGTGGAACACAATGCCGAAATTATTAAATCGGCCGACTGGATAATAGACCTTGGTCCCGAAGGCGGAGACAAAGGGGGCGAGGTGGTTTTTGAAGGTGTCCCCGAAGATATTGTAAAATGTGAAAAATCCTATACAGGTAAATTTTTGAAAGATAAAATCATTCAATAACTATTTCATCGATAAATATCCATGGTTTGTTTCCTCTTCCGTGATGCCATTGCGGAATGGTACCAATGCCGGTGGCTTTTATTTCCAAATATCTTGTGTTGACGGTTGCCGAATCGAAAACATACTCTTTGATGTACTGATTGTAATCTTTTTTCTGCTCTGTTACAAAGCTCTTTATGGTTTTAAAGCTATGGCCGTCAAGCGAAGTTAAAAAATCCACTTTTGCAGGAAGAAATATCCATGAGAACTGACTGTTAAGAAAACTTACCGTTATTTTGTTAAAGCTAACCGTTTTGCCGAAATCAATAATGGCATCCGGTCCCTCTCCTTTGTATCCTTGCCATTGGCCGTCGCTGAAATCGAGACTTCCTCGGTAGCCGTCAATAAGAGTATTGTTTCCTCCTCCCGGATATTTGTTGCTGTAAGGGAGTTTTAAAATGATTTTTTTGCCTGTGGCGAGATTGTTGATTTTTTTCATCCGTTCCGAAAACAGTCTGCCGTGAGGGCGAACCTCTATGCCTTTTGTGTTTGTCAATCTGTCGCCGAGGCGAAGTCGCATTTTTTCCGCTATTTTCGTGAGACTGTCAACTATTCCGGGATATTGGCCGGCAACATCGTTCTTTTCGCAGGAGTCGTTTTCAAGGTTATAGAGTTCAAGTCCCACATTTATTGTTTTTGTTTTTCCGGGGAAACCATCCTTTCCTGGCTTTACACCATTGTAGGAGCGTGATTTGTGCGGGAAAAACAGTTTCCACTTGCCTTTGCGTACGGCACGCAATTCTCCGGTATAATAATAAAAAAACTCGTCGCGGATAGCGGTATCCATATTGCCTTTTAACAGGGGCAGAATATTCACTCCGTCGATGGTTTTGTCGGGAAGCGGTGCTCCCGTAATTGCCGCCAGGGTGGGGAGAATATCCAGTGTTGACGCCATTTTATTGCAAACGGTACCTTGGGGAATTTGACCTTTCCACCTCATGATAGTGGGTTCGCGTACTCCTCCTTCGAACGCCGTACCTTTACCTTCCCTGAACGGAAATGCCGATCCTGCATGATTGCCGAAGTTTAACCATGGACCGTTGTCGCTTGTGTAAATTACCAAGGTGTTACCGTCGATATGCAGGCGTCTCAGGGTTTTCATTATTTCGCCCACGGACCAGTCAACCTCTTCGATAACATCGCCATACATACCCTGTTTGCTTTTGCCTCTGTATTTGTCAGAGACACCCAACGGCACATGAGGCATTGAATGGGCAAGATAGAGGAAAAAATGTTCGCTGCTGTGTTCTTCGATGAATCTTATTGCCCTTTCGGTGTATCGTGTTGTTAAAGTTGCCTGGTCGCTTAATGTTTTTATAACGCCGATACTGTCGGTGCCTTCAAACAACGTCAATGGGGGATACGATGCTTTCCACGGCCTTGTGCTTTTAGGTCCTGCGGGTTTTCCGTCGAAGTCCACCGGCCACATGTCATTTGAATACGGAAGTCCGAAATATTCGTCAAAACCGTTGTTTAAAGGCAAAAACTCTTTTTGAGCCCCGAGGTGCCATTTTCCGACCATGCCCGTTACATATCCTTTTTGTTTAAGCATGTCGGCAATGGTGGTTTCGCCGGGGTTAAGTCCATAGGGTGTCCATGGCATCAAAGCGCCGAAAATGCTTATGCGTTTGGCGTAACATCCCGTAAGCAGCGAAGAGCGTGAGGCGCTGCATACGGCTTCGGATACATAAAAATCGGTAAAACGCATGCCCTCAGAAGCAAGTTTGTCGATATTAGGAGTTTCGAAACCCTTTGCTCCGAATACTCCGACATCGGCGTATCCTTGGTCGTCGGTAAAAATTATTATGATATTCGGTAATTTGGCATTCTCTTTTTTACAAGAGTAAAATCCTGTGGTTGTTAAAAACAGAATCAGTGAAGTTATTGCGAATTTACCGTACATCAGCCTCCTTATTTTATGGTGTTACGCGGCATTTTACCGTTTTAAAAACGGTATTATCATATTAACAATAATTTTTTGCCGAAAAAGAGCTCTTTAATTTCGGGAGGCGGACCCAGGAACTGTTCGCGGAATCTGTCCATTTCGCCTTTGGTTTTAGCCGAAAGCAATTCCGACATCTCTTCGGCAACGGTTTGTCCGATAGCCATTGGAGGTGTATTCAGCATAAGATGGTTACCTTTGAATTGTGCCATAATTTGGTACTCTTCCATCTCGTTAACAGGTTGCGAGGTAAAAAAACATTTTGACAGCCATTGGTCGAGGTTAAAGGTGTCGATATCTATAGTGATAATGTTGGAGCCCTGTTTTTGGACAAAACTTTCGTAAAATTTTTGCAAATTTTTCAGCGACTCTTCCGACATGTTTTTTTGCATTTCGACGTAACAGTCCATGCACATGGCATATTCGTAAACCGTTGATGTAATATCCGTGCCTTTATAGTTTTTAATGGCTTTTTCAATAACGTAGTGTGTCCCTTCCCGTAACAAGTCTTTACCGCATACAACGCATTTTTCAAAGGGGGCTCCTTCTCCGTCGGAGTAGAAGCGTTCGGGAATGTCAATTAGAAATTCACTCATGTTATTATTCCATTATGTTTCCTTCTTCGTCAACAAGAATATCCCAGTTTACAAATACAACTTTGTTGTCTTTAATATAAAAATCCACCATCTCTTCTTCGTACGAAAGTCTTACTTCGTCTTCGTCGGTTTCGCGGTCGTATTCTTGGTGTCCGTTGGCTTTCATCAGTTCCACCACATCGTTTTCCGATACACCGATAACCTTTTTACCGTAAAGGAGGGCGTCGGGGTGGTCGGTTTCAATACCTGCGAGAACCTGTTTGGTGTCGCCTTGAAAAAAGAGGGAGTATCCTTTTTGCCAGTAGTGCAACAGTACGGCATTAATATCGGCATCATTTTCAAAATTGTCAATCTCTTCCGGTTCGCCGAGATTCTCTATAATCTTTTCTATTTCGGTACCGAATTTAATCTCTCCAAATCCTTTTTTCGGTTCAATAACTAAATTTGACATAATATTTTTGTTTAATTCATTTTCAAAATTAATAAAAACTTATTTAAACGGCGAATCGGGTTCTTTCGCCATGTGGTTGTAAACCAACTTATCCATAAACGCAGGGAAAAATTTTGAGATAAAAGCCGTGATTTTTCCTTCTGCAGTAAGTATAATGCTTCTTTTTCGTTTTTTCACCGCTTTATATACGTGGTTTGCCACCTCTTCGGCAGACATCATTTTTGTTTCGTCGCGTGGCGATTCCCCTTGTTGAGAACCGTTTGCCGTAAGAGCTGTATTGCGAATGTTGGAAGCGGTAAATCCGGGATAGACCATTAAAACGTGAACGCCTGTTTTTAAGTTTTCCACACGTAATGTTTCCATAAAACCACGCAATGCGAACTTGGAGGAGGAGTATCCCGATCGTGCCGGCAATCCCGTGAGCCCTGCTATTGAACTTATTGCCACTATGCTTCCTTTGCTTTTAAGAATGTACGGAAAGGCATGTTTGGTGGAATAGACCGCCCCCCAAAAATTAACATCCATAAGGGTTTTTAAGACGTTAAGTTCCAAATCCTTAAACAGGGCTCTCATGGATATTCCCGCATTATTGATGAGCACATCCACACCTCCGAATCTGACAACGGTGCTTAGAACCATTCCTTTGCAGTCGTTTTCGTCTTTTACGTCGGCAATGCAATATGCTGCTTCGCCTCCTTTTTCCTTAATATCGTCAACTATCCGCTTCAGCTTTTCGCCGTTGCGTGCTGCAAGCATTACCCTGCTGCCTTCTTTTGCAAATTTGTAAGCCAACGCTTTGCCTATTCCCGAACTCGCACCTGTGATTAATACAACCTTACCTTGCATTTTTTCCTTTGTGAAATTTGCTACAATTATAAACAAAAAGAACTTATCATTAATTGTTTTTTTGCAATTTAATTTACTTTTGCCGGTAAATAGAAAATTTTAAACACATGAATATTATAGAGAAGATTATAGCGGCACATTCCGGAAAAGATACCGTAAAACCGGGAGATATTGTGGATATAAGTATTGATGCGCGTGTGGCGCGCGATTTCGGCGGACCCAATGTTGTGAAAAATATTGAAAAATACGGTTTGACCATCGACGACGTGAGCAAAACCTTTTTCACTTTTGATACAAATCCCACCGGCAGCGATCAAAAATATGCCGCAAACCAGCAGTTTATAAGGATATTTGCCAGAAAACACGGCATTAAAATTTTTGATATTGACAACGGGATAGGTACCCATACATTAATCAATAACGGTTTGGCATGGCCGGGTTCCACCGCCGTTACTACCGACTCGCATGCCAATATCCTCGGTGCAATAGGCGCTTTCGGACAAGGAATGGGCGACAAAGATATTGCCGCCGCATTTCATAAAGGTAAAGTGTGGTTTAAAGTGCCGAAAAGCGTTAAAATAACCTTAACGGGAGAGTTGCCATCTAATGTTACCGCCAAAGATATTGTTCTGAACCTGCTACATAAATTCGGTGCAAATTCGTTACTCGGTTATTCTGTCGAATTTTACGGTGAAGCCGTAGATAAATTGACACTTGACCAACGTATTACCATTGCCTCAATGGGAACCGAGATGGGGGTTATTATTCTGCTTTTTCCGCCCAACGACGAAATAATGGAATTTTGCAGACAAAAAACAGGAAGGGATTTGGAAAAGATAGAAGCCGATGCCGATGCCGTTTACGATAAAGAGTTTACAATTGATGTAAGTTCTTTTGTGCCAATGGTGAGTCTTCCGGGAAAACCTCATGACACCGTTGATATTAACAAGGAAAAACATATTAAAATCGATTCGGCATTTGTGGGTAGTTGTACAAACGGACGTATAGAAGATATGCGTAGCGTAGCCAAAGTGCTTAAAGGGAGAAAGGTTGCTCCGGGTGTGGTACTTAAAATTGTCCCCTCTACCGACGATGTGTGGCGAAAGTGTCTCGATGAGGGATTGTTGAAAATATTTAAGGATGCGGGAGCTTTGGTGTCGAATGCAGGATGTGCAGGATGTGCCGCAGGTCAAGTAGGACAAAACGGACCGGGGGAGATAACAATAAGCACGGGAAACCGTAACTTCCCTGGAAAACAGGGTAAAGGTTCGGTATTTCTTGCGTCGCCGGCTTCGGTGGCCGCTTCGGCAGTGGCAGGATACATAACTACGGAAGATGATATTCCTGAAGTGCCTGCTACTTTCGACGAAGTTGAACATGCCCGTAAACTCGAAAAAGCGGCAAAAGAGTACAAAAAGCAACATCATGAAATGCCGGTAACCGTGGAAGGACGCGTTTGGTTGGTGCCCATAGACGATATAGATACCGATATGATTTTTCACAACCGCTATTTGCAAATAACCGACCCGCAAGAGATGGGACAATATATTTTTGATAACCTGAAAGGTTTTGAAGATTTTGCCAAAAAGGTTAAACGGGGCGATATCGTCGTTACGGGAAAAAATTTCGGGGCGGGAAGTTCGCGCCAGCAAGCCGTTGACGGTTTTAAAACCCTCGGTGTTTCGGCAATATTGGCGCAATCGTTCGGCGCTATTTACGAACGTAATGCCATAAATGCCGCCATGCCCGTTCTTACCTACCAAACACTCGAAGGCATCGACCTGAAAAACGGCGATGTTATCAGCGTTAATTTTAAAACGGGCGAAGTGGTAAACAAACGTAATAACCTGATGGCTAAAGTAAATCCCTTTTCGGAGGTGCAAATGGAGATTTACCAGAACGGCGGTCTCTTTTAACAAAGGAAAGAGAAGGTTAACAGTATTAAAAAAAGTTATAAATCATGAAACCCGAAATTACAAAAGAGATATTAATCGAAGAGCTGGTTAATAATTACCGTTTTTCGGTAAAATACCTGATGCAACAGGGAATACGCTGTATAATGTGCGGCGAACCCATTTGGGGTACACTCGAAGAGGCGGCAAAAGAGAAAGATTTTACGGATGAGGATATTCAGCGTTTTGTTGACGAAATGAAAGAGTTGGCAAAAAATGAAAATGACGGCGGGGAGGAAAACGGACAAAAAGTCGAAGTGAAAAAAATCAATTGATAAAAGTAACCTCTTTAAAGTTGAATATCCTTTCTTTGCCGTAAATATCTTCCGTAACAAGTTGTCCGTATTGGGTTATGCCGGTGATTTTGGCCGTAAATGTTTTTTCGCCGCTTTTGTACCCGGCAAAAATGTTGTAACGGTACAGGTGTTTAAGGTATTCGGCATTTATCTCTTTTTGGTTGTCAATGCTTAAACGGTATATTTCGTCGAAATTTTTTAATATGGCATGTAAAAGTTTATCCCTGTCGCTGGTTTTATTAATTATATTAATAATGGAAACCGGATTTGGAATCTCCCGTGGAAACTTCCTTTGGTTTACGTTTATTCCAACGCCTATTACCGAAAAGGCTATTGTATTAAGACTTATGGTGTTTTGAATAAGAATACCGCCTATCTTTTTGTCGCCGGCATAAATGTCGTTAGGCCATTTTATTTTTAAGTCGTCGATAATGTTTTTCAAAGAATAAACAATGGCGAGCGAAATTATTTGGGTTATTAAAAACTGTTTTGACGGTTCGATATTTTCTGGTGAAATTATCATGGAAAACAGAATATTTTTACCCTTTTTGCTTACCCAAATGTTGTTGCCCGAGCCTTTGCCCGAAGTTTGATAATCGGTCGATAAAACCAATCCGCTTCCTGCTTTTCCCTCCTTAATCATCTGCATTGCCAATGTGTTGGTTGATGTCACCTCTTTATATTTTAACACCTTGTATTTCATGCCTTAACTTTTTGCAAAGATAACTTTTACCTTATAATCATAAAAAACTTAGAAGGTACAGAGTTATTATTTATTTTTGCAAATTAAATTTTTTTATATGGGTAAGAAGCTGATAAATGATAATGCGGACTTTGTAAGCGAGCAAGTGATTGACGCCATGCAAGAAAAAAAGGCGAAAAAAATCACAAAATTGGACATGAGAAAATTACCGAATGCTGTCAGCAAATATTTCATCATTTGTCATGCAACTTCCAAGATACAGGCAGGAGCGATATACGACAATATACTCGAAAAGGTAAAAGAAAATTGCGGTGTCAATCCATATAACAAAGAGGGTTATCAAAATGCGGAATGGATTTTGATTGACTATGTTGATGTGGTGGTTCATGTATTTCTCGAAGAGACAAGGGAGTTTTACAAACTTGAACAGCTTTGGGGCGACGCAATAATTACCGTGTATTAACGATATAAAAAACATATCACTAAAATTAAGCAAGACAGAATGGCAGAACAAAATAAATTCAAAGAACAAAAGGGTCAAAACAGGGGAAAAGGAACATCACCGAAAAATCAAAAAATAAATCCTTTTGAAAATTTGCCCGGAACGGGAGGAAAAAAACCGAAATTCAGCTTTTATTGGATATACGGGCTTTTGGCGATACTTTTTATAGGCATTCAAATTTTCAGCACCGGTACCGAACCGAAGAAAACCGACTGGAGAGAGTTGAAGCAGATGCTGTCGAACGGCGACGTGGATAAAATAATACTTGTAAACAAAGAGATAGCCGAAATCTACATTAAGCCCGACAGGTTGAAAAAAGAGAAGTATAAAGATGTGGCCAACAAATCGAATTTTGCACAAAATACTCCCCAATTCATATACAACGTTGCATCACCCGACATTTTTATAAAAGAGGTTCAAGAGGCGCAAAAGAATATTGAAAATCCCGCCTATGTTGATGCCGAAACACGACACGATTGGGGCAGCGAGATATTGGGCTGGATATTGCCCTTTGTTATTCTGATAGCCATCTGGTTTTTTATAATGAGAATGATGAGCAAAGGAGGCGGTGCGGGAGGCCAGATTTTTAACATAGGCAAATCGAAAGCTCAGGTTTACGACAAAAAGACAAGTATTAACATTACTTTCAAAGATGTTGCGGGTTTGGAAGAGGCAAAGGTAGAGGTTATGGAGGTGGTCGATTTCTTGAAAAACCCGGATAAATATACCAAACTCGGAGGTAAAATTCCAAAAGGTGTTTTGCTGATAGGCCCTCCTGGAACGGGAAAAACCTTGCTGGCAAAATCGGTTGCCGGTGAAGCTCATGTGCCTTTCTTCTCGTTGTCGGGTTCCGATTTTGTGGAGATGTTTGTGGGCGTGGGAGCTTCCCGTGTACGCGATCTTTTCAAAACCGCAAAAGAGAAATCGCCCAGTATAATATTTATCGACGAAATAGATGCCATTGGCAGAGCGCGCGGCAAAAATCCGATGACAGGTGCAAACGACGAGAGGGAAAATACCCTTAACCAGCTTCTTACCGAAATGGACGGGTTTACTCCCAACTCGGGGGTGATAGTTATTGGTGCCACCAACCGTGCCGATATTTTGGACAAAGCCCTGTTGCGGGCAGGACGTTTTGACAGGCAAATTTTTGTGGAACTACCCGATTTGGCCGAGCGTAAAGATATTTTTAAAGTCCATATGCGGCCTCTGAAACTTAACAAAAACGTCGATATAGATTTTCTTGCAAAACAGACCCCGGGATTTTCGGGTGCCGATATAGCCAATGTGTGTAACGAAGCAGCTCTCATTGCCGCACGTAAAAGCCATAAAACCATCAACCGTCAGGATTTTATGGATGCCATTGACAGAATAATAGGTGGTTTGGAAAAGAAAAACAAGATAATATCACCGAGGGAAAAAGAGGTTGTCGCCCACCACGAAGCAGGTCATGCCACGGTAAGCTGGTTGCTGGAACATGCCAACCCTTTGGTTAAGGTAACTATTGTGCCCCGCGGAAAGTCGCTTGGTGCAGCCTGGTACCTGCCCGAAGAGAGACAAATTACCACTTTTAATCAAATGTTCGACGAAATGTGTGCCGCCCTTGGCGGAAGAGCTGCCGAAGAGGTTATTTTCGGAGAAATTAGTACCGGAGCCCTCAACGATTTGGAACGCGTCACAAAACAGGCTTATGCTATGGTGGCTTATTACGGACTGAGTGATAAAATAGGTAACCTGAGTTTTTATGATTCGTCGGGACAACAGGAGTTTACTTTCGGTAAACCCTTTAGCGAAAAAACCAATGAAATTATTGACGCGGAAATAAGCAAAATAGTGGAAAAAGCTTATGCCAGAGCCAAAAAGATTCTTACCGAAAACAAAGAGGGACTGAAAAAACTTGCCGCAAAACTCCTCGAAAAAGAGGTTATCTTCAGCGACGACTTGGAACAGATATTCGGTAAACGCCCTTGGGGCGAACCCCTGAGTATTCTTAAACATTTGGAAGAGACTAAAAAAAGAGGAAAAACAAAGAAAAGTACTGCTGAAAAACCGGAAAGTAAAACCAAATCAGGGAAGGTAACCGGAACAGAACCGGACAAAAAGGAAAATCCGGAAGAAAAAAACGAGAATATTAACAGCTGATAATCATGGAGCGTATAACCACCAAAGAGAAAATTTTAAGAAACATAAGAGGTGCCCTTTTGTCGAAACGCGAAAATCCTTTTCACGATATCGATTTCTCAAGTTCGGTTTACAATGATTTTGATGAGGACAAAGAGGTGGTTTTTGCGCAACAGTTTATCGATAAAGGGGGCAACTTTATATATTGCGAAAACGAAAAGGCCTTTGTCGAAAATTTAAAAACCCTTCAACGTGTTAAGCAATGGGGAAATATCTTTGCCGTTGACGAAAAATTGACATCCCTGCTTGATAACGAAGGCTTTGAATATGATTCCGGTACAAATAATTTTAAAAATGTCAGAACGGGCATAACAAGATGTGAGTTTCTGATAGCTCGTTTCGGCAGTATTCTTGTTTCCTCTGCACTTTCGTCGGGAAGACGTATGTTCGGTTATCCCGAAATACACCTCGTTATGGCATATACCGGACAAGTAGTCCCCGAAATAAAGGATGCCCTGAAACTGATGCGTAAAAAATATGACGGCAATTTACCCTCGCAAATAACAATGATTACCGGCCCGAGCCGTACTGCCGACATCGAAAAAACACTTGTTATGGGTGCGCACGGCCCCAGGGAATTGTACCTTTTTCTTATTGACGAATAAAAGATATTCGGTATTTTGTTTTTTACACGGGATTAATAATTGCCGCATAAATAGATGCCGTGTAAAACCTAAAATTCCAGTTCCAGCCTGAATTTCTCTTTAAATTCGTTTAGCTTGGGAAACTGTTTTTGCAACTCTTCGAAACGTTCCCTGTCGGTATATGCCTCTTTTAGGTCTTTCTTTTTGGCAACCAGGGGTTTGAGTTTTATTTGGTTGTTGTTTAGCTCTTTAATAAGAAAGTTTTTAAGGATGGAAACGTTCAGTACGTCGGCCGAAATTATAATGTTGGGTACTTTGTACGAAATAACATTATCGCCTTCGAGTTTTGGTTCGGCTTTGGCTATTGTATTAGTAAAATTGGGCGATTTCTTTTTGTATGCCTCCACAAAGTTGTTCCATGCCTTTTCAAGCTGTTCTTGTGTAAAGGGATTGTCAATCACTTCAGCATTTTCGCCCGACTCTTTTTTCTCTTTACTTCTTTTAATGGCTTCTATCTCCGATTTTATGGAGATATTCCGTATCGGGCGGTTTTTTACGGTTTGATTCTGGGACGTTTTTTTGGAAACAGTATTTAAAACAACTTTTTTTCCCTCTTCTGTTCCGGTATGTGCATCCTCGGGTTGGTTGTTTTGTTCTTTGTGATGCTGTTGTGCAGCAGCGGCTTTGTCAGGAGGGGAACTTTTTTTGTATCCGGTTACACTTTCTTTAACTTGGCCGTTTTCAGTTTTTGATGAATTGCTTTCAACACCTATGGACGAAATAAGTTGAGTTAAGGCAATTTCAACATGCAGCCGTTTGTTATTGCTGTTTTTGTAACTCAAATCGTATTTGTTGCAAATTTCCAGTGCCTTAAACAGAAATCCGGTGGAAATTTGTGCTGCTTGGTCACTGTAACGATGAATAACCGAAGGGCTTTTTTGCAAAAGGGGAAGGGTGTTTTTGTTTGAAACAACAAGCAAGTTTCTGAAATGTTCGGTCAAACCGGTTAAAAATTGTTGTCCGTCGAACCCCCGTTCGTTAATTTCGTTATAAATCAAAAGTGCTTCGGAGATATCGCGCTTTATTACGGATGCGGTAATTCTGAAATAAAAATCGTGGTCGAGAATATTCAGATTTTCTATTACATCTTGAAAAGTTATTTTATTTCCGCTGTAGCTTACTATTTGGTCAAAAGTTGAAAGCGCATCCCTGAGAGCACCGTCCGATTTTTCGGCAATAATATGCAGAGCCTCTTTGTCGGCTTCTATATTTTCGCTTTTGGCAATATATTCCAGGTGTTTGGCAATGTCATTTACCCCTATCCGTTTAAAATCGAATATTTGACACCTTGATAATATGGTTGGAATAATTTTATGTTTTTCGGTGGTTGCCAAAATAAATTTCGCGTAGGAGGGGGGTTCTTCAAGGGTTTTTAAAAAGGCATTGAAAGCCGCCGTACTCAGCATGTGAACCTCGTCGATGATATATACTTTATAATTTCCTGCTTGCGGCGGAATTCTTACCTGATCCACCAAAGCCCGGATATCTTCAACCGAGTTGTTTGATGCGGCATCAAGTTCGTGAATGTTGAAAGAGGCGTTGTTGTTAAATGCATTGCACGATTCGCAATTGTTGCACGGTTCGCCGTCGGCGGTGGGATTCAAACAGTTTATGGTTTTTGCCAAAATGCGGGCACAGGTGGTTTTGCCGACACCCCGCGGTCCGGTAAACAGAAACGCCTGAGCAATATGCCCGTTTATTATGGCGCTTTTTAGTGTGGAAGTAATAGATTCTTGTCCTACAACCTGTGCAAATGTTGACGGTCTGTATTTTCGTGCCGATACTATGTAGTTTTCCATCTCATACCTGTTTTTAAGATTTCAAAAATATAAATTCTAATGATGAAATTACACTTAACCGGAGGTAAGATATTCACATATTTTATTACCGGGTTTTTTGTTGTGAAGAAAAACTTTGTAATAAAATCAAAAAAAAACAGGGTGCCACTGCAATATAAAATCGCCTGTTGTTTATTTGTTTGGTATCCAGTGCACTGCTATTGCTTTGGTGCGCTTTCCCCAACAAAAAAATTTGTACGTTAACCTATTTTATTATTTTTGACTTTTCATTTGTGTTGTAAAAACAACCAAATTGTCGATGATATTGTCACATGTGTATAACTAAATAAGAGAATTTTAATTCAAAAAAATCACCATTTAAAATTATTAAACATGAAAAAAACATTATTGTTTATCGGAATAACATTGATATCCGTATTGACGTTCGGGCAGTCTCAGCGGCTTGTTGTTGCCGAAGAATTTACAAGCGCCACCTGTGGACCTTGTGCTTCGCAAAATCCTGCTTTTGATGCTCTTTTGCAACAAAATGCAGGTATCATAACATCAATAAAGTACCATATGAGCTGGCCCATGCCCGGAAACGACCCCATGTATCTGCAAAATCCGGAAGATAACAACGCAAGGAGAAGTTATTATGGTGTAAATTCGGTGCCTCATGTGTTTTTGGACGGAAATTATTTTTCAGGAATGCCCGTTCAAGTGACACAAAACACCATAAATTCCGCGGCAGCCATTCCTTCGCCTTTCGAAATGCAGGTTCAGCACAGGCTTTCCCCAAATCACGACAGTATTTATGTAACTACATTGATAAAGGCTACCGATAATGTAAGCGGCGATTTGGTTGCTCATGTCGTTGTTATTGAAAAACACATTCATTTCAACTCGCCTCCCGGTACTAACGGCGAAAGGGATTTTTATAACGTAATGAAGAAAATGTTGCCCGACAAAAACGGCACCTCAATTCATTCCACTTTTACTTCAGGCGATTATGTTATTCTGCAAAACAGCTGGTTGCTTGCAAATGTTTATGATACCAGCCAGCTTGCCGTTGTTTCGTTTGTGCAAAACGACTTCAACAAGAACATACATCAAGGTGCATTGAGTAGTACCGACCCAATTACCCCTCCATATGCCAACGATGCCGAAATATTGAACGTGGGTAATGTAACTTCGAAAAATTGCAGCGGCAAAATCCACCCTTATGTTACAATCCGTAACAATGGCAGCAATACATTAACCTCTTTACATATTGAGTATTCGGTAAACGAAGGTGAAACCTTTACCTACGATTGGACAGGCAGTCTCGACTTTTTGGAAACCGATGTCATCGATTTGGGTGAAATCCAGTTTACGGTTGCCGATACCAACAGTTTGGTTATTAACGGATTAAACCCGAATGGCATTGGCGACGATTACACCCCCAATAACGAGTTGTATTATACCTTTTACAGGGCACCGGTACTTTCGGGCACCGTAAATATGTTTATGATACTCGACGACCACCCCGAGGAGACCACATGGCAGTTGAAAAACTCGTCGGGCGAAATTATTCAGGAGGGCGGACCTTACTCAAATCCGGGAGCAATGGTAATAGAACCTTTGAATATTACACAAAACGATTGTTACGAAGTGATTGTAAGAGATGCCGGCGGTAACGGAATGTGTTGTGATTTCGGCAACGGTTATTATGCCGTTATTTACGGAAACAATCAAACAGCTTTTGAAGGCAGTACTTTCGATTCGCTGCAACGGAACGAACTTTCGTACGACGTTGTGGGAATGAACGAATTTAAAGCTTACAGCAATGTAAATATCGGACCAAATCCTTCAACGGGAATCTTTAACGTTAATTTTATTTTGCAAAAAGATGTTAATGTCTCGCTTGCGGTTTACGATTTTCTCGGAAAAGAGCTTGTAACTGTTGATAAAGGATTTCAAAACAGAGGCGAAAAGAGATGGAAAGTCGATGTTTCCGCACTTGGCAGAGGAATTTATCTCTTTGAAATGAAATTGGGCGATGAAACATTTGTTAAGAAAATAGCCGTAGAGTAAATACGAAAAACAGTTGATAAATTACTGAAAGCCGTTTCTTTTTTATGAAGCGGCTTTTTTATTGCCTGTTTTTAACAACTGTCATCTTACTTGTTACTTTAACGGAACGAATGAATGGTTTGAACCCGGTTCTGTTTTGACCCCGGTATTGTAAACATCCCGGCGTTTATAAAATTTTAAAAAATTGCATTTCCGACTATTTTTAAATATACTTTTGCAGGTTTTAATATTTATAAGCAGAAAGAATAGTTATGAGAAGGTATTATTTGGTTTTGCCGGTATTGTTGTTTCAAATTTCCTTAATTGCACAAAATACCGTTAATGCCGATAGCGTAAGAGCAGCCGTTGCCGACAGTATTGAGGCACTGAAAGATACATCTACCGTTGGAATGACCCAAATAAGCGGATTGGCAGACAGCCTGATGCCTGCTCTCGATTCATCTTTTTGGGCTTTGCAAAGCACACTGCCCGAAGCTGTTTCGTTTAACGGCAATCTGCTTATAAAAGATTCGAAAGCAATGCGGATGCTCGATAGTTTGACCACTGTAAAATTTTACCGCAAACAATACTTTAATATCGACAGTAACCGGTTAAAAAAAGTCCCGGCATCTCTTGTTTATCCCGACTCGGTTTACGAAAAACGCATTGAGGCTTTGAATATTCAAACACCCATTGAGCTTACTTATAATAAACAGGTAAAGGCATTCATTGATTTGTATGCAAATAAAAAACGCAAACTTACCGAAAAGGTTTTGGGACTTTCGGAACTCTATTTTCCAATGATAGAGGAGCTATTGGATAAATATGATATTCCCCTTGAAATAAAATACCTTGCCGTGGTTGAATCGGCTTTAAATCCTGCTGCCGGATCGAGGGCGGGAGCAAAGGGGTTATGGCAGTTTATGTACGGAACGGGAAAGGTTTACGGACTCAATGTAACCTCCCTTGTCGACGACCGTTACGATCCTTATAAATCAACGGTAGCCGCTTGCAAACACCTAAAAGATTTGTACGACATTTACGGCGACTGGTCACTTGTATTGGCTGCCTATAACTCGGGAGCGGGAAATGTAAACAGAGCCATACGTTATGCCGGCGGAACGAAAAATTACTGGGCTATATGGCCCTTTTTACCACGCGAAACACGGGGGTATGTGCCCGCATTTATTGCCGTTAATTATATCATGAACTATTATCCGGAGCATAACCTTTATCCCATGCGTCCCGGTATATTCTTTTACGATGTCGATACCGTTACCGTACACGATGTGCTCTCTTTCGACCAGCTTACCGAAATGCTCGGAATACCGGGCGATGAACTCAAATTTTTAAATCCCCAATTCAAAAAAGGAATTATCCCCGCAACTGCAGGAAAAAAATACACACTGCGAATACCGCGTAAATACGTCGCCGACTACCTAAACAACGAAAAAGCATTATACGCCTACAAAACAAAAAAAGGAATAGAGAGGGATAAATTGCTTGCCGAAATAAAAAAGGCGAAAAGCCGTAATGTTCATATTGTCCGTTCGGGCGAAAATTTAAGTCTGATAGCCAAACGGTATCATGTTTATGTAAGTCAGCTCAAACGTTGGAATCATCTTAGAAGTTCGAGGATATATGTGGGGCAAAAATTGATTGTTTATCCCCGTGGCGGCGGCAGCGGAACTTCCAAAAAATACGCTTCAAAATCAAAACTGCCGGTTAAACGCTCAAAATCGAAAAGCCTGCATACCGTTCGGCGGGGCGAAAACCTCGGGCTGATAGCCAAAAAGTACAAATGTACCATTACCGACCTCAAAGAGTGGAACAATCTTAAAAAATCGACAATCTATCCGGGACAAAAACTTTATGTTTACAAACCCGAATCAAAATCGAAAAATACGGTTAAAGAGGGTAAATATATTTATCATATAGTGAAAAAGGGTGATACCTTGTGGGATATTGCCAAAGAATACGACGGAGTAACCGTTGAACAGATAAAAAGGTTAAACCATATAAGAAATTCGCACCGCTTAAAACCGGGACAAAAAATAAAAATCGCTTTTCTCGGTTAAAAGGTGTTGATTTTCACAATAAAAAGTTAAATGTTTGCGTTTTTTCTAAAAACATAAAGCTATGATTCAGAAAAGGTTGTTTCCGGTAATCTTATTGATTGTTTCTACAACGCTTATAATATCGTCTTGTAAACAGGAAAAAGAAAAATCGGCCGTAAGCCGTTCCATTGGTAATACTTCCGAAATACTTGTGGTTGTCCAAAACGAGAACCAATGGAACGGTAAAATAGGTAAAGCCATACGCGACTATTTCGGAGAGGCTCAATACGGACTGCCGCAAGAGGAACCTCTTTTTAAACTTTCGCACATTACGGTTAACAGTTTAAACGATATGTTTAAAAAGCATCGCAACCTCTTAATTGTGGATATCAATCCCAAAGCTGAAAAGGCTAATGTGGAGTTTGTAAAAAACCATTGGGCAAAACCTCAAAGGGTTTTTAAAATTACCGCCCCTGATGCCGGTGCTTTTATAAAAACATTCGATGCTTATAAAAAACGAATGATGCAAGAATACAATCAAGCCGAACGTGAGCGGATTTTAACCGTCTTCCGCCCTGACAACGATGTAAAGGTGGTGGAAAAACTCACCAAAAACTTTGGACTGAAAATGATTATTCCCAAAGGATTTTATGTGGCAAAAGAGAAGCCCGGTTTTATGTGGATACGCAAAGAGGCTGTCTCGTACAGCCAGGGTTTGGTTATTATTTCGGTGCCCTACGAAGATACCGCACAATTTTCGCGCAAAAGCATTTTGGCACGTACTGCCGATTATCTTATGAAATATGTTCCCGGACCTACACAAGGTTCGTTTATGTCGGTTGATATGAAAAATATGCCTCCCAAAGCCACCGTGGTTACCGATTTTTTTACCGACTATGCCGTTGAAATTAGAGGCTTGTGGCGTGTTGAACACGATTTTATGGGAGGCCCTTTTGTTAGCTATACCTTTTCCGATTGGCGGAAAAACAGGATAATTACCATTTTCGGTTACGTTTATCAGCCGAACAAAGCTAAACGCAACCTGTTAAAACAGATGGAAGCAATTATCTATTCGGTGAGGTTTTACGACGGTAAGAAATAACATTTAATACTCTGTTTGTCGTTCTAAAACAAATGAGATTTTTGCCGGTCGCAATTCCCGTTGTTTTGTTATCCGGGGGGTTATAATTGCAGCAAACTGCAAATATCCCCGCCCTGTTGAATGTTGAGTTTTTTCCGTAACCGGTTTTTTGCCACCTTTACGCTTTGTGGCGTAATATTCATCATGGTAGCAATTTCTTTGTTGCTGAGTTTCAGTTTAATCAGTGCGCAAAGCCGTATGTCGTTGTTGGAGAGCCTTGGTTGTAACTTGACAATGTTTTCGAAAAATCCGTGGTCCACCTCTTCAAAATATTTTTGAAAAAGTTCCCAATCTTTTTCCGATTTTTGCGATATTTCGAGATTGCGAATAAGGTTTTGTAATTCGTTTTCAGAATAGCCCTCCCTTTTCATTCTTTTCAAATTGGCAAGTATATCCTGCAATATCCTGTTTTTCTGTATCATATTCAACGAATGTGAAGTTAATTGGCGGGTTTTAACCGACAATTCGTTCTTAAAGTACTGCTCTTTCAATTTCTCTTTTTCCAGCTCCTTTTCGGTTAAAATACGTTTTTGCTCTTCGATTTTACGTTTGTTTTCCAGCATAAGCTTCTCTTTTTTACGTTTTTCGTGAATGAAAAAAAGCAAAAGTACAAGCAGTATTATTACAAGTGCTGCCGATACAAGAATGAGAACCAAGAGTTTGTTTTTCAGCGAAACCTGCTCTTTTTCCGATTTAAGTTTTTCAATTTGAAGGGCATTTTTCTCAGCCTTGTATTTTTCCCTCAGGTTATTTATTGTTTCGAGGTTCTCTCTGTTCAACAGCGTATCTTTTACCTCATAACTTTCCAGAAGGTATTTGTAGGCTTTGTTGTACATCTGTTTTTTTGCGTAAATGTCCGACAGGTTGAAAAGTATATCGTAAAGATATAGTTTGCTGCCTGTTTTTTTTGCGGTTTCCACAGCTTTCAGTCCGTAGTTTTCCGCCTTTTCGAGGTCGTTTAGTTTATTGAAATTTATACTTATATTGTTATACAGATTGTCCAGTTGCAACGAATCGTGTAATGTTTGAGCAATGTTTAAAGCTTTAAGGTAATAATTGAGAGCTTCGTTCGCTCTATTTTGTTCCGAAAGAATGTTGGCAATGTTTCCGTAATTGTGTTCAAGCATTCTTATATTATTGTATTTCTCGTTTATTCGAATTGCTTCGAGATATTTGCGTTTGGCTTCTGCGGTATCTCCCTTTTCGATATATGCACTGCCCATATCGTTGAACAGCATGGCCATTCTTATTGAATCAGAAGTTCTTTTTGCCAGTTCGAGCGATTTGTTAAGGTATTTTATCGATTGATCGAAGTTTTTAATGCTGCGGTGAAGATTTCCCAATGATTGGTAAACGTTGATTAAAACAGGGATTTTTTCCTTGCCGGGAAGTGAGCGTGCATACTCCAAAGCCGAAACATAGTTTTGCAACGCCTCTTTGTAATTTCCCAAAGTTCTGTTCAACATGCCCAGATTTCCCAGCGTCTTTGCTATTTTCAAAGTGTCACCGCTTTTCTTCAATAAGTTCAGGTACTCTTTTAATGTTTCGGTAGCCTGTTCGGGTTTGCCTGCCGCAAAATAAAGATGTGCCGACTCTTCGAGCAAATACATGCGCCGTTTCTCTGTCAGAGTTTTGTTGTTTTTTAAAATATTACTTAGCAGATTTTGTGTTTCCGAAAACGAAGCGGTTTTATACGCTTCCCCTATTCGTTTTACCAACAAATTAAAATTTGAACTGTCACGGTAGTTAAGTTGTTCGAAAACAGAACTCTCCTTTAGTATTGTATTTTGTTCGTTTGAATCGCTGTTTTTACCCTTTTTTTCCATTGTTGAATTGTAATTAGCCGAAATATTTTCACTGAAAAATAGTGTAAAAACAATAAACAAAAGTAAACTTGGAACTTGTAAAAAATTGAATTTCATAACTGTAACAAATAAAATTGGGTTAACATATTTGTTTTGCTAATATATATAATTTTTTTTTAATTGTTACCCATTTGTTAACCGTTGTTTTATTGACAAACCTCTTTTTAGTAAATAATTTTATGCCACAATTTTCCGGTTGTCCGGAAATTAAAAATTGTCTAACTAAAAATCTTACATTATGAGACGCTTTACCTTATTATTAATATCTCTTTATTTTCTTGCCACGGGAGTTTCGTTTGCACAAGTAGCAATAAATGAAAGCGGTTCCTCTCCCGACAATTCGGCAATGTTGGATGTGCAAAGTACTCAAAAAGGGATGCTTGTTCCGAGGATGACTGCAAGCCAGCGTGACAATATAACGTCACCGGCTACCGGTTTGTTGGTGTATGTTACCGACGAAAGTAAATTCTATTTTTATAATGGTACCTCATGGCAAGCCATTGAAGCTTCGGGTACCGATAACGACTGGACACGGTCGGGCAATTATGTTTATGTCGATTCTGACGATAGTGTGGGAATAGGAACAACAACACCATCTGCACGTCTCGACGTTAACGGAAGGATATCGGTATATTCAGGTTCAAATTCGGTATTTGTTGGATACAATGCTGGAAAAGATGTTTCGTCCGGATCGCAGAATACAGGCTTGGGATACAATGCCTTGAATAACGCATTAAGCAGTACCATCAATTACAATACCGCCGTAGGGTACAGTGCATTGGCAAGTTGCAGGGGGTCGAACAACACAGCTGTGGGTAATACCGCTCTCTCAATGTCGAATATGCAAGGCGACGAAAATACCGTAATAGGTTCCGAAGCCATGAAAAGTAACCAGACGGGCAGTTACAACATAGCCATGGGTTACGAGTCGCTCTATTCCATTCTTGATGCCGACAATGTAATAGCAATAGGTAATAAGGCATTGTTCAAAAACCGCGGTGGAAACAAGCAGATAGCCATTGGAAACGAGGCTCTGTATTGGTCAAATCCGAGTGAGAATTACGGAAATATTGCAATTGGATATATGGCTTTGAATGAGAATACAACGGGTCAATACAATGTCGCCATCGGAAATGAAACTTTGAAAAAAAATAATGACAGGGATAACAATGTGGCGGTAGGTATGTTTGCCTTGAATAATAACGGTAACGGTGCTACAGGTTCCGAAGCGGAAAAAAATGTTGCCGTGGGTACCTCTACTCTCTATAATAATTCAACGGGCTACAATAATACCGGTGTGGGTGACGCGGTTTTATATGGAAATACAACCGGAAACGACAATACCGGCTTCGGAAAATATGCTTTGTTCAAAAATACTACGGGAAGTTATAACGTAGCTGTGGGCAGCGGTGCACTTGACGAAAACCTCGTGGGTAACCGTTTGGTTGCTGTGGGCTACGGTGCTTTAACAAATGTATATAACAGGCACGATTTGGTTGCCGTGGGGTATAATGCTTTAAAACTGAACGGCGAAAGCGGTTTCCTCGTTGATTCCATGGATGCTACCGGAAATACAGCAGTAGGTGCTTTTTCAATGGCAAACAACAGAGGTGGTGCTTCCAATACGGCTCTCGGTTACTATTCGCTTTATACCAATTCAACAGCCGACTCGAATACGGCAATAGGGTTTAAAGCTCTGTATACAAACCAAACGGGAAAAGAAAATACTGCCCTCGGAAGCGTTGCTTTGCAATCAAACTCGTCGGGAAACTACAATACCGCCTCCGGTGTTGAAGCATTAACCAATAACACTTACGGAAATAAAAATACGGCTACGGGACATCAGGCATTGATGAATAACCTTACGGGAAACGAAAACAGCGCTTTCGGACAGGCGGCACTTATTAACAATACCAACGGAGAGAGGAATACGGCTGCCGGTTCATTGGCATTGTATTCCAATACTTCAGCAGGTGACAATGCGGCGTTCGGATATAAAGCCCTTTATTCGAATACCACAGGGGCGGGAAATGTTGCCGTTGGACGCAGCTCTTTGTTCGAAAACTCAACGGGAGCATACAATGTGGCTATAGGATATCTTGCCCTCCATCAAAGCAATGGCGACGGGCTGGTAGCTGTCGGCGATTCAGCCCTTTCCCTGAATACTGCTTCGGGAAATACTGCTTTGGGAAGTAAAGCTTTACAAAAAAATACCACCGCATCCTTTAACACGGCTTTAGGTCATCATGCCTTACAAAAAAATACCACCGCCGAAAATAATACCGCCGTGGGTTACGATGCCCTCTATTCAAACACGGAAGGCGAATACAACAATGCCGTTGGAGCCTCAGCTTTAAGCAATAATACCACAGGTGATAAAAATACCGCTACCGGTTCGCTGGCACTTTTGCTGAACGAAACGGGAAGTAATAATGTAGCCGTTGGATATTGTGCACTGCATAATAATTCCACGGGCAGCTACAATGTGGCTATCGGTCCCGAAGCTTTATATAACAACGATGAAAAGGAAGATTTAATAGCAATAGGTTACAAGGCACTCTACAAAAACGGAAGCGGGTCGCCGGGAACTTTAGAAGCTGTTTCCAATTTGGCCATCGGGTCAAATGCATTATACAACAATACTGTCGGCAGTTATAATATTGCCATTGGTACCAGTGTCTTGGAACAAAATACCAGTGGAGATAATAATGTGGGTTTGGGAACTCTTAAAAAGAACACCACAGGTTACAACAATGTGGCTATCGGTTCGGGGGCATTGGGAGATAATACAACAGGATATTGTAATGTTGCTGTCGGAGTAAATGCTCTGAATTTGATTGCCGGAGGAAATTACAACACTGCAATAGGTTATTACTCTTTTAAGGCTTCTTCCTCCTCTTCCGATACCAATTCAACGGCATTGGGTCATGCTGCAACCGTTACCGCAAGCGATCAGGTGAGAATAGGTGACGCTCTCGTTAAAAGTATCGGCGGATATGCCGATTGGACCAACTTGTCGGACCGCAGGTTTAAAAAAGATATTCGCGAAAATGTTCCGGGACTTGATTTTATCTTAAAGTTAAGACCGGTAACTTACCACCTTGATGTTACCGCCTTGAATGATTTTCTGCAAATCCCCGATAGCCTCCGGATATTGAAACGTGAAAAACAGAAAGAGGCAATTGTGCAAACGGGATTTATCGCACAAGAGGTTGAGCAGGCGGCTCAAGAGGTGGGCTTTGATTTCAGCGGAGTGGATAAACCTAAAAACGAACATGACCATTACGGATTGCGATATGCCGAATTTGTGGTCCCGCTTGTAAAAGCCGTACAAGAACAGCAGAAAACAATAGAACGACAAAATGAAAAAATAAACCGTCTCGAAGAGATGGTGCGTCAACAAAACAAATTGATTCATACTTTGTTGAATAAAATCGAATGAGTGGTTTGACGGTATTTATGATATCGTCAGGCGTCTCATAACCAAAGGTAGGAATTTGGTCGCTTTTTTTGAAAGTCTGTCGTTTCCGGCAGGCTTTTTTTATTGGCTTTTTTTACCGGAATCCTTATGTCTTTCTACCGCTTTATTTTGTATTTTTGCAACTCAATTTAAAATTGTTCTAAATAGATGTCATGAGTGACAACGGGAAGAAAAACAGGGTAATTGATGAGGTTACAAAAAACGAATATAAATACGGGTTTGTTACCGATATTGAATCGGAACAGGCTCCGAAAGGGCTTAATGAAGACATCATAAGGTACATTTCGAAAAAGAAGAACGAACCTGAATGGTTGCTCGACTTTCGATTGAAAGCATACCGTCATTGGCTAACGTTAAAAGAACCGGATTGGGCGTTACTGCACCACCCTCCAATTGATTATCAGGATATAATTTACTATTCGGCACCGAAACCTAAAAAGGAGTTGGAAAGTCTGGATGAGGTTGACCCCGAACTGCTTGAAACTTTTAACAAGTTGGGAATTTCGCTGGAAGAGCAAAAACGTCTTGCCGGTGTTGCCGTGGACGCCGTTATTGACAGTGTGTCGGTAAAAACAACTTTTCAGGAGAGTTTGGCAAAACACGATATTATTTTTTGTTCCATCAGCGATGCCATAAAAAATCATCCTGATTTGGTAAAAAAATATCTTGGAAAGGTGGTGCCCTATACCGATAACTATTTTGCCGCATTAAATTCCGCTGTTTTCAGTGACGGTTCGTTTTGTTATATTCCGAAAGGTGTACGGTGTCCCGTTGAACTTTCAACATATTTCCGCATCAATGCCGCCAATACCGGTCAGTTTGAACGTACTTTGTTGATTGCCGACGAAGGAGGTTATGTGAGTTATCTTGAGGGTTGTACGGCACCTATGCGCGACGAAAACCAATTGCATGCAGCCATTGTGGAAATTATTGCCCTCGATGATGCCGAAGTGAAATATTCAACCGTTCAAAACTGGTATCCCGGCGATAAAGAGGGGAGGGGAGGAATATACAACTTCGTTACCAAGCGAGGGTTATGCAAAGGAAAAAACTCCAAAATAAGCTGGACTCAAGTGGAAACGGGCTCGGCTATTACATGGAAGTATCCCAGTTGTATCTTAAAAGGGGACAACTCGGTGGGGGAATTTTATTCCGTTGCCGTTACAAACAACCACCAGCAAGCCGATACGGGAACAAAGATGATTCACATTGGAAAAAACACCAAAAGTACCATCATTTCAAAAGGAATATCGGCGGGAAAAAGCAACAACAGCTACCGCGGTTTGGTTAAAGTTTCGAAAAATGCCCATAACGCCCGCAACTTCTCGCAGTGCGATTCGCTGCTTCTGGGCGATAAATGCGGAGCTCACACTTTCCCGTATATAGAGTCGGGAAACGATACGGCGATACTTGAACACGAAGCCACAACCTCAAAAATTTCGGAAGAGCAGCTCTTTTACTGTCAGCAAAGGGGGATTGATAAAGAAAAAGCAATAGGATTGATAGTTAACGGTTATGCAAAACAGGTGCTGAACAAGTTGCCTATGGAATTTGCCGTGGAAGCCCAAAAATTACTTGCAATTACCCTTGAAGGGAGTGTGGGATAAAGTGATTTTACAAATTGAAAAATTGACAAAAAAGATAATATGTTATTAAATATAAGAGATTTACATGTTTCCATAAACGGAAAAGAGATAATAAAAGGGTTGGATTTCAGCGTTAACAGGGGTGAAGTACATGCCATTATGGGACCCAACGGAACGGGTAAGAGTACTTTGGCTGCTGCCATTACCGGTAAAGAGGGATACGAAATTACCAAAGGCCGGATTATCTACAAAGATGAGGTTATTAACGGTTGGGAACCCGATAAACGTGCCAACGAAGGTATTTTCCTCAGTTTTCAATATCCGGTGGAAATACCTGGGGTTAGTATGACCAATTTTATGCGTACCGCCGTTAATGCCAAACGCGAATACAAAGGTTTGCCCCCCATGCCGGCAGGCGAATTTTTACGCTTGATGGAAGAGAAAAAAAGAGTTGTTGAGATTCATTCGAAGTTGACAAACCGTTCGGTAAACGAAGGTTTCTCGGGTGGCGAAAAAAAGAAAAATGAGATATTTCAAATGGCTATGCTCGAACCCGAACTCTCAATACTCGATGAAACGGACTCGGGTTTGGATATCGATGCTCTGAAGGTGGTGGCTAAAGGGGTAAACACGCTTCGTTCCCCAAATAATGCTTTTATCGTTATTACCCACTATCAACGTTTGCTCGATTATATAGAACCCGATTTTGTTCATGTGATGTTTAACGGGAAAATAGTAAAATCGGGTGGCAAAGGGCTTGCCCTTGAACTCGAAGAGAGAGGTTACGATTGGATTAAAGAGCAATTTGAAGATTAAAGGGAATGTTTTTATGAAACCGGTAACAAAAAGAAGATACCCCTCGGAAACCGCAATGTTCGACTTTTTCGAAAATGTCCTGAAAAAACGGCAGGGTTCCGAACACCCTATGGTTACAGCCCGTAGAAATGAAGGGTTAAAAGCATTCGGGAAACTGGGGTTCCCCCGGAAACATCTGGAAAAGTGGCGTAATACCGACCTCTCGGCATTCTACGGAAAACAGTGGAAAATACCGCCGGTTGCCGAACCATACAAAAAAGCTTTAAGCGATATATTTTTGTGTGAAGTCCACGGATTTAACACAAAAGTTCTTTCCATACTAAACGGACATTATTATGCTCCTGAAAAACAAAAACTTATTACCTGTGAAAACGGCCTGGTTGCAGGTAGCATTGCCGAAGCCCAAAAGGCTTTTCCCATACTGTTTCAAAATTATTACGGAACCTTGAACAGGGAATACAAACACGGGTTTACCGCTTTGAATGATGCCTTGCAAACCGACGGGATATTTATCTACGTTCCCGACAACGTGAAAGTTAATGATACTTTCCAGTTGATAAAAATCCTTAATTCGCCCGGCAGTATGGTGAATACAAGAAACATGATTGTCCTTGGCAAAAACAGTAAACTTACCTTTTTACATTGCGACGACTCGGTAAATCATCAACCGGGTTTCAGTAATACGGTAACCGAGATTTTTATGGGGGAAAATTCCACCCTGGATTTGTATAAATTGCAAAACCTTAACGACGAATCCGTGTTGTTGAACCATACTTTTGTAAGGCAACATGCAAACAGCACTCTTAACCTCAATGTCCTTTCGTTAAACGGGGGGAATATACGTAACGAAATCCAAACCTTTTTGGATGGCGAGGGTGCCGTAGCCAATCTGTCGGGGTTGTACCTTGCCGATAAAAAGCAGCATATCGACAATCAGGTTTATGTCCGTCACAATGTTCCCAACTGCGATAGTTATGAACTCTTCAAGGGGATTCTCGACGACGAAGCCACGGCGGTGTTTAACGGATACATCTTTGTTGAACGCAATGCCCAACAAACAAATGCTTTTCAAAAAAACAGCAATATTCTTATGAAGCCGTCGGCACGTATCAACACAATGCCGTTTTTGGAAATTTATGCCGATGATGTAAAATGTAGCCACGGTGCCACCGTCGGACAACTCGACGACGAAGCGCTCTTTTATATGCGGCAGCGGGGAATACCGTTTAAAGATGCAAGATTGTTGTTGTTAAATGCATTTACCGCCGAAGTGTCGGACAAAATAGACATAGAGGCACTGCGAATAAACATTGAGGATATGGTAAAACGCCGTTTGCGCGGGGAACTCTCCATTTGCGACAGATGTGTGTTACACTGCAGCCGCCCCGAACAACCTGTTGAATTTGATATAGATTTAAGCAAAATATAAGTATTATGGCATATTCCGTTAATAATGTGCGAAACGATTTTCCCCTCTTATTGCGGAAAGTTGACGGAAAACCGTTGGTATATCTCGATAATGGCGCTACAACGCAAAAGCCTGCCGCGGTAATCGAAAGAATAACAAAATATTACCTCGAAGAGAACAGTAATGTTCATCGCGGTGCCCACCGTTTGAGCCAACTTGCCACCGATGCATACGAGAATGCGCGCAACTTTGTGGCGGATTTTATCAATGCCGGAGAGAGCAGCGAGGTTATATTTACAAAAGGAACCACCGAGAGCATCAACCTGCTGTCAACGGTTTTGGAACCTTGGGTGACACCGGGTGACGAAATAGTGGTCTCGGCAATGGAACATCATTCCAACCTCGTTCCCTGGCAACAGTTGTGCATTAAACGTAAAGCAAAGTTGAAAATTTTGCCCGTTGACCTCCAAGGTAATTTGGATTTGGAGATGCTCAATAAAATACTTAATCACAAAACCAAGTTGCTTGCCGTTACACACATCTCAAATGTTTTGGGAACGGTAAATCCGGTGAAACAGATTGTGAAAATTGCCCATGATGCCGGTGTGCCGGTATTGATAGACGGTGCACAGGGAATAGCACATGCCGAAGTCGATGTTAAAGATTTGGGAGTTGACTTTTATGTTTTTAGCGGACATAAAGTTTATGCCCCGATGGGAATAGGTGTGCTTTACGGACGTAAAACATGGCTGAGGCGTTTACCCCCTTATCAATACGGCGGCGAAATGATAGACCGTGTCAGTTTCGAAGAGACAACTTTTAACCAACTTCCGTACAAATACGAAGCGGGGACACCAAATGTCGAAGGTGCAATAGCGCTGGAAGCGGCTTTAAAGTATCTGAAATCGGCAGGTAAGGAGAAAGTTTTCGACCACGAATCCAAACTGCTGACGGCAGCGGAGGAAAGACTGAAAAATATCGAGGGAGTGAGAATTATCGGAAATGCACACAATAAAGCTGCGGTACTCTCTTTTGTGGTTAACGGTATTCATCATTACGATTTGGGTACCCTGTTGGATAAAATGGGTGTTGCCGTGCGTACAGGACATCATTGCGCACAACCTCTTATGGATTTTTTGGGTCTCAGGGGTACCGTCAGGGCATCTTTTGCAATGTACAATACATTGGAAGATGTTGATATATTTGCCGGAGCCTTGGAAAAAGCTGTTAACATGTTAAGATGAAACATGATGGTTTAATACAAATTGATAAAAAATGAAAAAGATTATTTTTGTTTTGGTTGTTTCGGTGCTGTTGCCGGTATTAAATGTTAGTGCACAATCCGGAAAAAAAGATATCTCTTTAAAGGAAATTTGGACTTACTACAAGTTTTTCCCGAAAATGGTAAGAGGTATGCATCCTCTGAACAACGGTGAGCAATATGCCGTAATAAAAAATGGTAACATTGTGGTTTATGATTATAAAACCGGCGACTCGCTGACTACCCTCGTTAAGGGTGAAGAATTAATTCCGAAAGGCAAACAAAAAGCGGTAACCTTTTCTGATTACTCGGTTAACAGAGATGAAACGAAATTTATTTTCCCCACTCAAACCGAAGCCATTTACCGTCATTCCTCGGTATCGTACGATTATATTTGGGATACCCGGACGAAATTGTTAACTCCTTTGTCGGAAAAGGGAAAACAGCGTCTTGCCGATTTCTCTCCCGACGGAAACATGGTGGCTTTTGTGCGCCAAAACAACATATTCATAAAAAACCTTTCGGACAACACCGAAAAACAGATAACATTCGACGGAAAGAAAAATTCCATCATCAACGGTACTTGCGATTGGGTTTACGAAGAGGAGTTCGGTTTTACCAAAGCATTCTTTTGGTCGCCCGACGGTAATAAAATCGCTTTTTACCGGTTCGACGAAAGCAAGGTAAAAGAGTACAGCCTGACATATTACGGCAAACTTTATCCCGAACATTATAAATATAAATATCCCAAAGCCGGCGAAGATAATTCGGTGGTTGAAATATATGTTTACGATTTAAAAACAGGAAAAACGGTAAAAATGGATGTGGGCACCGAAACCGACCAATACATACCGCGTATCAAATGGACAAAAGATGCCGATATCCTTGCAATTGAAAGATTGAACCGCTTGCAGAACCACCTTGATATCCTCCTGGCTGATGCCAATACAGGGGAAAGCAGTATTCTTTATACCGAAAACAATCCCTGGTATATCGATATTACGGACGATTTGACTTTCTTGCCCGGCAACAAATATTTTATCATCACCTCCGAAAAGGAGGGATACAACCATATTTACCTCTATTCCATGAATGGGCAACTCGTACGCAAGTTGACAAAAGGTAATTGGGACGTTACCAAAGTATATGGTTACGATGCCGAAAACAAAAGGATTTTTTACCAGTCGGCCGAGTCGTCACCACTAAACAGGGATATCTATTATGTGACTCTAAAAGGAAAAAGAGTTAAAATTTCATCGCGTACGGGTACCAACAGTGCGCAATTCAGCAGCAATTTCAAATATTATGTAAATACATTCACCGACGCCAACACCCCGCCGTACATATCTGTCCACAATTGGTCGGGAAAAGAGTTGAGAGTGTTGCAAGATAACAGCGATTTTATCAAGATGATGAACGGGTACAATATGAGTAAAATGACATTCTTTACAATAAGTTCACCCGAGTTTAAATTGCCCGACAGTACACAGGTTAGTTTGAACGCCTGGATGATAAAGCCTCCCGGTTTCGACTCCACAAAACGGTATCCCGTGTTAATGTATGTTTACGGAGGTCCGGGAGCGCAAACAGTAAACAACGCGTGGAACTGGTCGAACTATTTCTGGTTTCAAATGCTTGCCGAAAAAGGAATTGTTGTCGTTTCGGTTGACAACAGGGGCACGGGAGCCCGTGGACAGCTTTTTAAAAAAATGACCTATCTGCAACTGGGCAAATATGAAATTGCCGACCAGATAGAGTCGGCAAAAATATTGGGAAGATATAAATATATCGACAGTACAAGAATTGCAATGTTCGGTTGGAGCTACGGCGGTTTCATGTCAACACTCGCCATTACAAAAGGGGCTGATGTGTTTAACAGCGCTATTGCCGTGGCACCGGTAACAAACTGGAGGTATTACGATAATATATATACCGAACGCTACATGAGGAAACCTCAAGACAACCCCGACGGATACGACAAAAATTCACCGGTTAATTTTACCGATAATATTAAAGGCAATTACCTCCTCTGTTTCGGCAGTGCCGACGATAACGTTCACCCCCAAAATTCAATGGATTTGATTACTGCGCTTGTTAAATCGAACAAACAGTTCGACATGATGGTTTATCCCAATAAAAATCACGGAATTTACGGAGGAAATACAAGATATCACCTCTATAAAAAAATGACGGACTTTTTGTATAAAAATCTTTTGAATATTGAAGAATAACTCTTTTCATACAAAAAAACTCCACCCGTTTTGGAGTTTAATTAACATTTTTTGTTGATGCCCTCAACAGGCTAATCTTTAATAAATGGTATCTTTGCTTAAAAAATTATCAGTCATGAAAAAATATATCATTATTACGGTTGTTTTGTTTGCTTTGTCCGGTTACCTTTATGCCCAAGACATCGACAAAATTGTTCCCGATACCGTAAAAGAGGGAAATTACGAAACCACATACAGTCATATGAAAATCGCGGGA
This sequence comes from uncultured Lentimicrobiaceae bacterium, assembly GCA_964549335.1. Lineage (GTDB taxonomy): Bacteria > Bacteroidota > Bacteroidia > Bacteroidales > F082 > Sulfidibacterium. Next base: position 133,335 of record CAZJUQ010000017.1, read on the forward strand.
CGGTTTGAAAATTTTAAAAAAACGGGAAACTGGACGATAACATTTCCCTCGGGGCAAGTTCATGTGTTGCAAGAGTACAAAAACGGAAAAAAAGATGGTATCAGGCTTCAAATTAGCAAGCGGGGCTACATAGTTGACCAAAAACATTTCAAAGCCGACAGTCTTGACGGCGAACATATAGAATTTAATTTCGGAGGCCGTGTCAAACTCCGCGAATTTTATGTTAACGGCTCTTTGAACGGTGAAAGGACAAAATATTACGAAAGAGGTAAAAAACAGGAGGTTAGCCATTATAAAAACGGTGTGAAAGACGGTGTAAGCAAATGGTACAATTCCAAAGGCAAATTGGTTGCCGAATACAATTACAAAGACGGAATGTTCGACGGTGAAGCCAAAACCTATTACAGCAACGACACCTTGCGAAGCATTCAAATGTATAAACTTGATGTTCCCGTAGGGGAGTACCGCGAATATTTCGAAAACGGAAAACCCAAAATAAAAGGTAGTTACAAAAACGGAAAAAAGGAGGGTAAGTGGTACGAATACGATGAGGAAGGAAATGTTGTTTCCGTAAAACGCTACAAAAGAGGCGAGTTGAAAAAATGAGGAAAATAGTCAACCCTTACACCGGTATGGAGGGGTACAACTGTTTCGGTTGTTCGCCCGATAACGAGCACGGGCTTCAAATGCATTTTTTCGAAGATGGTGAATATCTGGTTAGTAACTGGGAGCCGAGGGGATTTTTGCAAGGATATGTTAACGTGTTGCACGGAGGAATACAGGCTACCTTGATGGACGAAATAGCTTCGTGGTTGGTACAGGTTAAACTGAAAACTGCAGGGGTAACTTCCGAGATGAAAATACGTTATTTGAAACCGGTGCCGGTAAACAAAGGCTCTTTGAATTTGCGTGCCAAACTCGTCGGTATGCGCCGGAACCTTGCAGATGTTCATGTGGAACTCTTTTGCCCCGGTAAAAAATTATGCGCCGTTGCCGATGTAACCTATTACACCTTTCCGCAGAAAGTGGCGGCAGAAAAACTGCACTTCCCCGCTCACGAAAAGTTTTTTGAAGATAATAACGGTTAACTGTTTTTAACTCTGTTTTTTTTGTCGAAAATGATAGTTGCCGCAAAACCAACTATGAGAGTGGTTACAAATGTGGTAATTCTTGATGAAACTATCTCTTCCATTCCCGTGTTAATCCATATGACGGTAAAACTTATTCCGTAAACTATTGTGGCTATAACGGCTTTTCCGTTGTACCGTTTCCAAAACAGAGTGTAAAGAACAACCACCGAGAAAGTTCCGCCTATTCCCGCCCATACATAACTTACCAAAGTGAAAATAAACTTGTTGTCGCCGTTGAGCCAAGCCAGAAACAGCGCTACAAGAGCAAGCAGTGCGGTAATAACCCTCGAAAGCACAAGGTTTTTTTTGTTGTCTGCTTTTGAATGTTTTTTTGACAAAGGTTTCAACAAGTTCTCCGAAAATTCTGTGGCCGATAGTATCAACAACGAGTCGGCGGTTGAAATCATTGCAGCTATGGCACCCGTTATCAGCAGTGCGGCAATTACAGGATGAAAAAGGGTGAGCATTACTTTGGGCATAACAAATTCACGGTCGGCAAGGCCGCCTCCGCTGCCTTCAGGTCCGAATATGGCAAGACCTATCCAGCCTATGGATAAGGCTCCGAGGTATGCTATCAGTGTCCAGACAATACCGATGTTTCTTGCTATTTTTGCCTGCCTCGGGTTTTTTATCGCCATAAATCTGGTAGTAAGTTGTGGCTGTCCGCCGAGATAACCGAAAAACCATGAGAAGCCACCGGCAATTACCACCCCGATAGAGAAACCTGATGCGGCACCCGTTAACGACGTAAAAGAAGGCCCCGCCTTGTGTAACGCTTCTCCAATGCTTTGGGCATACATGCCGGGATGTGATGAGATGTAATAAAATCCCACCAAAGGACCTATTATCAATGCCGTTATCATAACAACGGCTTGAACCACATCGGTATAAACCACGCTGCGAAAACCGCCGTATATGGTGTAGGGAATAATAACCGCCGCCGTAATCAACATGCCGGTAACGGCATCAATGCCGAACATTGTGTGCAGGGTTTTGCCGCCACCGAGAAATTGAGCCCCAACGTAAAAAAAGAAGAAAAATACTATTGAAGCACTCGATACCATTCTTATAATTTTCGCTTCCCCGGGATGCGATTTGGAGATAAATCCGGTAAATGTTGTTGCATTGTATTTCTCGGCACTGTTGCGAAGTCTCCACGAGAGTGCCGCCCATGCGGTAACAATTCCCGCCACACAACCCGTTGCCGTCCATATTTCCGTTAAACCCATGGCGTAGGCCGCTCCCGGAAGCCCGAGCAGTGCCCACGACGATTCGCCGGTGGCACGTTCCGACAGTGCCGCAACCCACCCCGGTAAATTTCTGCCTGCTATGGCAAAATCGTCCGACGATTTAACTTTTCTCCCTTGAAATATCCCCCAGCCGATGAGGAGAATAATATAGGAGAGCATTGTTACTAACAAAAGTGTTTGATCTCCCATTTTAATATCAGGTTTTTATTTTACAATAAAAAACTCAAATCGGCACCCGGTTGAAACTCTTCGGGTTTTTTGCCGTATCTGAAAAGAACCATGGGACGTTTGCCGAGAAGTTTCAGCAGTTTCCCCTCAAGGTATAATAACGATGCTTCGCGAAGACCGGCTACCGCAACTTCCCTGTTGATTGCCAAAAATTCCTCAATGCGTTGTTGACGTGTTTCGCCGCCGTGTCCCTCGGGATTGGCATCCAAATAGTGCGGATTGATTTGAAAAGGAACCAAATTTAATGTATTGAAACTCCGGGGTTCGATAATGGGCATGTCGTTGGTGGTTTTCAGTGTGGGACAAGCAACGTTTGAACCTGCACTCCAGCCCATATAGGGAGTGCCGTCCATAGCCTTTTTGCGTATAGCCTCCATAATTCCCGTATTGTGCATTTGGGCTACAAGATGAAAAGTGTTACCGCCGCCAACGGCAATTGCTTCGGCATTCTCTATTACCTCAACGGGATTGCCCGATTTGTGAACCGGTACTATCTCGAAACCAAGCCGGCTGAATACCGAAGAGACCTTTTCGCTATATACATCGTACGATTTTTCCAGACTTTCGTCCGACAGGTTTACTCCTGCATACGGAACAAAAACCACCTTTTTAACACCTTCGTTATTTAAAAAATCGGCAATATATTGCCTTGGCCAGCCGAGATACTCCTCACCGGCCATTGTCGAATTGCTTATAAGTAATAATTTCATATTGATATGTTTGATAATTTATCGCTTTTCCGAAATCTCTTGTTAAATGTTACATCATTGTAACCGTTCCTTTTTCTTTTTTACAAAAATAGTAAAACAGTCCGTTTTTGAACCGCAGTTGAGAAAAACAAAAATTCTCAAAAGTTCTCTTTTTTATCGCTTTTTATCAAACCGGTGAGCTTTTCAAGGGCAATGTCTTGGGGAATGTTTTTATACACCGCCTTTTTTCCTTTAAATATGGTGACTCTGTTTTTTCCCGAGCCCACATAGCCGTAGTCGGCACCTTCCATTTCGCCCGGACCGTTAACAATACAACCCATTATTGCGATTTTGACATTTTTCAAATCGGGAAGTGCTTTTTCAACCTTTGCCAGTTGTTTCATAATGTCGAAACGGGTACGTCCGCACGAGGGACAGGCTATAAATTCGGTCTTTGAAAAGCGCAGTTTCAACGCCTGTAGTATGTCGAGGGCAATGGTGCCGGTATGTTCCGTCAGCTTGTTGCCGGTATTTTCTATCCACAATCCGGCAATTCCCTTTTTTTCGGCTATAAGTGTAGTGTCAACTGCCGGTAATATTAATAATTCATCAAAATTCCGAAAGTTGTATTTTAATTTTAAAATGCCTTTTGCCGGAACGTAATTACATCTTTTTAATTGCAGTTCCTCGCCTCTGTTGTTGACGGGGTTTCTGTTTCCGGCAACATGATAGTCGGCGCCGTCGGCGGGATTCCGCGAGATGACAACGGGAGCGGTATGCTTTAATCTGTTTTTGTCCTCCGGTGTATAAAACTCCGGTTTTGATACATGTTTTTTTGTTTTGGGAAATGTTTTTACAAGTTGTTTTGCAAAGGGTATCTCCTTGACGGGGTCTTCGGTGAGCGAAACCCTGATGGTATCTCCTGTTGACGAAGCGAGCAACGAGCCTATGCCTGCCGCCGATTTTATTCTTGCGCTTTGTCCTGCCCCCGCTTCGGTAACGCCGAGGTGAACTGGATAGAGATATCCTCGCTTTTTCATCTCTGCCACAAGCATACGGTTTGCTTTAATCATTGTAAAAACATCGCTCGATTTCACCGATACCACAATGTTATGGAAGTTGTTGTTGCGTAGTATGTCAACAAACTCAAGTGCTGAGAATACCATTCCCGCCGGTGTGTTGCCGTATTTATACAAAATGCGTTGCGAAAGCGAACCGTGATTTGTCCCTACCCTGATAGCCGTACCGTTTTCTTTACAAATTTTTAACAATGGATAAAGTTTCGCGGCTGTTTTTTCGAGTACACTTACCGGGTCATCTCCCTGACCGGCACTATATGTTATGTAGTTTCCCGGGTTTATTCTTATCTTTTCGACTATGGCGGCGGCAATTCCCGCAACTCCGGGTTTGTAATGTATGTCGGCAACCAGCGGTATCTTTATGCCGCGGCTCCGCAACTCTTTTTTAATGTTGTATAAATTTTTAGCCTCCACTGCGTTTTGGGCGGAAATTCTTACCATTTGGCATCCCGCGGCGGCAAGGTTTTCTATTTGCCTGACGGTTGACAGGGTGTCCAGTGTTGCGGTGTTGGTCATCGATTGGATAACAACGGGGTTTGACCCGCCGATTTTTAAATCTCCCGCCGTGGCAATATATGTTTTAAAAGGCATTATGTGGATAACCTCTATTTTTTACCCTTTTTTGTGCCGCAATAGGCTTGTACCGCCTGTTTCCCTTTTGGATTGCCCATTGCGGCGGCTTTTTTCCAAACAATACAGGCGCTGTCCATATTTTTCAGATAAAAATATGCCAATCCGAGGTTTACATACGCTTCGGAGTTGCCGGGTTCGTATTTTACCGCTTTGAGCAGGTCTCTTTTCGACTCTTCATATTTTTTATAAACGCCGAAAAGAGTTCCCCTGTGAAAATATACTTTGCCGTAAGTGGGTGCAATAGCAACGGCTTTGTCGTACATCTCTTTGGCTTTGTCGTAATCTTTTTTCTCGAAAAATATTAATCCTGCTGCAACCATTGAGGCAGAATCACGGGGATTTGCCTTTATTGCATCTTCGAAATAGGAGAGTGCCAATTCGGGTTGTTTTTGGTCGAAGTATATTTTTCCCAGATTGTATCCCGCAATACTGTTTTCGGGGTCGTATGCGAGGCACTCCCTGAATTTTTCTATTGCCGTTTCGTAATCGCCTTTGTCGTATGCCTCTTTACCCAGTTTAAATGCGGTGTGCGCATGTTTTAAAGCCGCTTTTCTGTTTTTTTCCTCTTTGGTTAACGGTTTTGAAATCTTTAACCTGTTTTTCAGCCCTTCTTTGTCAACCGTATCTTTTTTTGCCTTTTCAATGCTGTCGACAATTTTCATTTCGGGAATATTCAGTTTTTCAACTCTGGCTTTTTTGTTGCCTCCGCACGAAGAGAGAAAAAGAAGTAAAATAAGGAATGATGCAATGTTTTTCATGGATTGATATTTTTTTGTGCAAAAATATAATACTAACCCGTAATAACAGCTTTTTTAATATTTTTTTGAAAATGAAACGAAAAAGGATGTTGAATAAAAAAAGCGCAGAGGTTATCTGCGCTTTTGATAAATAGCATATGTCGGAAGTTAAGGATTGTCACTCTTCCAATTCTTCTTTACCGGTTTTGTAATAGTTGTAAACCTTTTTGGCGCCGTATCCCGCTCCGAGGCCGAGTAAAATAACCAAACCGCTACCTACCGGAGCACTTCCGCCTATGGGATGGTCATTGGGTAGTGGGGCTTGTGGCGGGTTGGGCGGATTATTGTCTGCATTTACTGTCGATATTCCGGCAAATAAACTTATCGTTAAAATGGCTAATATTATCTTTATATTTTTCATGGTCTCTAATTTTTTAATGTTCAACATCTCTATCTGTTACTTAAATATAAACACTTTACCCGTATAAGTATTTTTGTCGGTAATTACCTTTACCAGGTAATACCCTACCTGATCAGAGACCCAAAGTTTGTTTACCGGTTGGTCGGGAACCCGTTTACTGAAGAGTTCTTCACCGCTGATATTGTAAACCGAAACTTTTTGTATTACTTCATTGGGCTCGTTTTTCTTAATGTAAACATATTGACGGTACGAGTATATTGCCACGGGTTTGTCAACACTGTTTTCGTTAACCGAAGTTGGTCCGAAGAAGTGCAGTACGAAACGGTTGTGCGGTTGATACGGGGCTGCCGTAAAGGTGTAATGCGGATTTCCGTTGAGATATATCCAACTGTCGTTATCCTTTTTGTCTTCGAGCCAAATTTCGTTTCCGTTTTCAAACGATTCGATACCTTCGAAATCGAAAGTGTATTCGGCGGTATAGCCGCAATAGAAATTGACGGGAACACTTACCATGTCGCCCGAGAGTCCGTCAACGGGTAAAAAGTTGATTGCCAATTTTGTTCCGTCTTCGGCAACACTCTCTATTTGGGTGGCATCGTCGTACATGCTGGCAAATTTATGGGCGTCTAATGTTTCGTCGTATCCGTAAGTGGCATCTTCCACGAAGCGGACAACCAATTCGTCGCTGAAACCGTAATTGCCGCCCGATACTTTCATGGTCAATTCGTTGGGATTAATACTCCGGAACGGATCGTTGCTGTGTTCCCTGAAACTGTTTTTAAAAGTTACCGTACCGTTGGCTACCGTTTCAACAAAAAAGGCTTGACCCACTTGGATATGTTCACTGCCGCCGGAACCTGATGCACGGGTAATGTAAGTTCCGGCCGAAGGATCCCACAGCCAGTATTTATTGTTAATTACACCGCTGTTTGAGCCGTCGGTAGCAAAATCATCGAAATTGATTGACGAAGGATAGGGATTGCTGATTAACTCATAATGGTTGTTGCTGTACGTCAATGCCGGCGGCGAAACATTACCTGTCATCAACTGGCCGGTCATTTCCAAAGTGTGGTTTGTGCCATCGGTGGTGGAGAGAGCAATACCGTCGCCGCTTTGAACCTCGTATGTCAACGAATAGATGTTTTGCCAACCGTTACCTGCCGCTACAGACTCTTCCCATTTGTATGCATATGTATTTCCCGGGTTTATATTGAAAGCGCTAAGAAAGGCTCCGCTTCCCGTTCCCGTGTAGTTTTCGTCGTCAAGAGTGGGGCCTACCGTATGTATGTAAAAGTTTCCTGAACCTGCGCTGTTGCTCAAATAGGTTTGAACCTTAGCCGTACCGCTTGTCCCGTATGTAATGGTTCCGTTATCAATAAAGGAACCTACACCTGTTGCATCGGCCTGGACTTCGATGCCTCCTGCGCCGTCAATTTTGGTCGTGCCGAGAATTGTTGTATATCCCAAAGCAGGCATTAGTATTTGCCCACGTATTATAGCATCATTTACTACTCTAAAATAATTATAAGTTGATGTTTGAGCACTTAAATCAGGAACCGTAATATGTGCACCAGATTCAATAAGGAGGTAATTACAAATATATGCATAATCATCACCTCCATTAGTTTGTTCGGGGTAATATGTCAACCCGCTAGGGATGTAAACATTCTCATTTCCGCCACCCCAAGGATACGAACTTGCCGTATTACCGCATTCGTCATTCCAGTTACCTGCGACGTTCCATTTTTTAAAGTTTGGTGGTGGTGCCGACCCTCCTTTCCAAACATAGTTATACACTAAAGTAGGATAAGAATAGGTAACATCTCCATTGGGAGTTGGTGTATAATCAGTACCTTCTTGATTCCAGTTCAGGCTTCTACCTTCCCAGTAATTAGGAGCAATTTCGAACAGTCCGCTGCCGGTTGCACCGGTAACTTTAAATACGGCAATCTCTTGCCATTGGCCCTGAACCCAGTTGTCGGGACAATTAAACGGGGTGTTGTCGGCATTCCAGTAATGGTAATCATATACTCCGTCTCCGGAAGTTTGTTCCCCGTTAAGACCGTCCATAATATTATAATCATTTGTTGAACATAATAAGGCTATGTCCACATTTCCTGCTGGATATCGCACAACAAAAGTAATATCGACTATGTGTGTTGAGGTAGAAGGAGTACCCGTACCTGATGTTTCGCGCATTTCAACGGATAAATATCCCATATTGTTTTCCACCGTTCTTATTTCAAATACCTGAGCATTCAATGCCGGTAAAAAACATGTAAATAATGCTGCAAAAATTAATATTTCTGAGATTCTTTTCATTTTCGTATTATTTTTAATTTCTTATAACGGTAAATAAAACAAATTAATTGGGCATATGTTCACTTATGATAGCACCGGGGGTTGATACTCCAACGGTATTCAGAATTAAGCTTCTATCACTCCCTGCTCCGTTGTATATTACGTTCCCGTCTAAATTAACATCTTTTTCGGAATAAACATTACTTACGGTATTACCTGGAGTTGAAACGCCCACGGTTGAAAGGACTTCTGACCTGTCGTTCGCTGCTCCATTGTATGCCACATCTCCGCTTTGGGTAGCATCACCATCCCACAAACCCCAAACGCCTGTTTCCACTTCTTTCATGGCGTCGTTGGTTGTTACATTTGCGTCGTCCCAGGCTTTACTTAGAGCCGTTGTAAAATCGTATGCCGGTGAAGCTGCCGACAGGTCAACAGTATTTGCTGTCATCACGGCAAGGTGGTTTCTATGGTGAACCGCTATGTAATAACTTGTTTTTTCCACGCCCGTAACAGTCATATTGTT
>CAZJUQ010000018.1:0-11343 GCA_964549335.1 uncultured Lentimicrobiaceae bacterium
GTATATCAAGGCCGGTTAGGGAATTATTTGAATACTACAATCTTTTTAACCTTCACGGTATTTCTGTTTTTCAACATAACCGTGTACACTCCGGCTTTGAGCAATGAAATATCCAAAGTTATACCGTTTTGGTGTATATCCACGGTCCTGTTCAAAACCACATTGCCCATACCGTTCAATATCTTTAAGTTATCAAACGCCATATTATTATCCCACGAAACCGTAAGCCTGTAAACAGCGGGATTGGGGAAGACATTTATGTTACAATTTTGATTTTTAACATCTCCCGTACCGGTATATCTATCAACAAAAAAGTTATCGACAAAAACAGGGTTTCCGTACATACTATATGTTTCAAAGGCTATTTTCACATTACTCAACCCCGTCCAGGGCGACAGATCTATTGTATTGCAGGCACTACCCCAGCCCAAGCCGCACCAATCGGATGCAACGGAGGGAACAAAATCGTAATTTGTAGGCTGATGTGTGGCAAAATTACCGTTACCGTTTTCACCTCCTTCGAAAACTCTGGTCCATGTAATCCCGCAATCGGGCGACACCATTACTATCAGCGAATCGGAAACTCCGGCATTTCGTTGTGCAAAGGCGTGTTGAAACTCCATGTATGCTTCGTTCATATTTTCCAAATTGAGAGGCGGCGAAATTAACCTGTCTTTTCTGCCTATTCCGAACACCTCCCTGAAATTAACAGCCATTGCCGTATTGCCCGGTGAAGTTCCTCCCACGGTATAAGGCTCCCATGTTGCATCGTCATCGGGGTTCTCAACCGTCCAATGATTTTCTGCAACCGGCTCTTCAAAAGTTTCGTGGAAAAAGGGCACATATCCGCCGGCTTGAATAAAACCTTCTTTGGTAACCGACGATTGTCCGTTTAGGTTCCATGCCGTCAGAGTAACCGAATACAAACCTGCATCGTTGAACACCACCTTGGGATTTTCGGAATTTTCGTTTGTGCCGTTTACAAAAGTAACCGAAGCGGGTTCAAATTGCCATTGCCATTGATGAGGCATATAGAGTGTGGAGTCGAAAAAAGAGACCGTATCACCCGTACAAACAAAAAACTTGTCGGACGAAAAATAGACCTCGGGCAAAATGGAGGAGCTAACGGTGATATATGCCGTTTTTATTGCCGTATCATCACCCAAAATGTTGGAAGCTATCAATTCGACATCGAAAACACCTTCATCGGGATAGACTATTTTAGAAGGGTTTTGCTCCGTTGAATTTTCGGGCACACCTCCTACGAAAGTCCAGTTCCAGGAGGTGGGAACGCCAAGAGTCAAATCGGTAAAATTCACCGTATCGCCCGTAGGAACCACAATGTTATCAGCCGAAAAATCAGCCATGGGGGAAAACATGGGCTTCATAAATGCCCACCACGTCCCCCATTTGTCTTGACCCTGGGGCAATTCGGCATATTCCTGAATGGTCCAAAAATCGTAATCGCTAACGGGGTCGACACATGTTGCCGAATAATCGCCCCAACGGTTACGATTGCCGCCGTATTTTTTGTTGTATGGAGCCAGACCATCTTTGTATTGATAAAAATCGCGGAAAAGGGTATCGAAGTTAGCTTTATACGAATAGCCCGCACTGGCATATTGGGTCGACGAAAAGATATCATGACCTATTAAAACATCTTCGTTTGCATTTACTGCTATTGTAGGGAAAGCAAAAGAAAAGAGGTTTGTAGTATCTTCGATGCGGCCGTAATCGAGAAGGGTACCGTCGCCGGCATCAAGGTTCCACCACTGTAAGGCACAACGCTGAGGATTGTCGGCAGGCAGAAACACATGATGAACCGCCCAAAGTTTACCGTTACGGTATATTACGTTCTCCATTCGTGAGTCAACCGAATTTATTTTAGCATTTGTTCCCAACTGGGGGAGGAAGTCACCCTCGCCGCCATCCCACGTGTACGGTATCCCTATGGCACCTTGGTAAATAAACTGCGGGTTTTGCAAATCACCGGTAACAATAAATTTCCGTATATATCCGTACCCCCCCGAATTGCCGTTGGCGGTAGATATCAGATAAATGTCATCGAAAAGGGAATCGTAGGTAATGGAAGGCACAATGGTAAATCCCAAATTTGTTGCGAAACGGGTATAGGGAACATTATCATCCCCGTTATAAGCAGCCTCTTTGTCGATAACAAACACCGTACTGTAAAAATCGCCGCCGAACATATTGCCGTTTACCACTATCCATCTTTTGTTAAAGCCTATGCTCGGATAGTCGAACCAGGTAATATTTTGCGGATCGGAGTCAATCCAGAACATATGCCAATCGCCCAAAGGGTCTGAGGTGGCTGTAACCCCGATATAAATCCGCGAATCGTTACTGTTTGAAGAACTCGGGGTAACCATTATCCAGCGGTTTTCGTAAGGGTCGTATAATATTTTCGGGTCGAAAGTAGCAGCATTGTTGGGCATAGGCTCCCAAAAGTTGCTCAGTGAAGTGGTCATAAGATTATTCCCGTCCCTGTCCTGAATACGCACCTGGGTATTTAGGGTTACCATAAGGTTGTTTATGCCGGCAACACCGTTTACATCGGGAGGAATGGAGTGTCCGTTATCATAAAGAGCCTGAAAGGTGGTGTCGGGGGCGGGTGAAACCTCACGGTTTGCACCGATTAAACTGCGTTTCATCATATCCGCCGGTGCTTTGTATATTATTTCGGAAGAAGATATTTCTCCGAAATGCGGTTGTTCTTCCCACTCTTCGTTGGGAACTTTCATTTCAGGGATTTCACTTTTTACCTCGGGATGTCTTTTCCCTATTTCTTTCATGTTTACCGTAGCCTCTTTTACGGCAAATCCTTTTTCACCTTTGATATTCTTTACTTGCGAAAAGAGACCGGGATTTGTCAACAAAAATATAAGGACCAAAAGTCCGCTTGCTTTTTTTATCATATCTATTTTACTATCAATTTTTTAGTATTTACCGAATTTTCCGAAACGACCGTAACGAAATAGAGCCCCGGGGAAAGCCTGCTCAAGTCAATATTGTTTTTACCGCTAACAATATTTTGTTTTAGCATCTCTTTGTTTTCCATATTAACAATTACGGCGACGGCATTTTTTACGTTATTATACAATACCAACGAAACGTTTTTGCGTGCCGGATTCGGGAAAAGGCTAAAGCCTTGCTTTTGGAAAGATATTTTCCCGATACCTACTGCGTTACTTACTTCAACATTATCGATATAGAGATTATTTCCGTATTGGTTAAACGATTCGAAAGCTATCTTTATATCCGATTGGTTAGCCCAGTTACTCAAATCTATTACCGGACATCCGGCGCCATAACCTATACCGCACCAGTCGGCTGCCTCTTGCGGGGCAAACGACATTGTGGTGGGTTCTGAGGTTTCGAAAATACCGTTACCGTCAGGACCGTTTGCATAAACCCTTGTCCATGTTTCGCCGCAATCATCGGATATTTTCACTATCAAAGAGTCTTTTTGGTTATACCTTTGAGCATATGCGTAGTCGAAAGTCATAAAAACGTTATCATATCCTTGAAAATTCAACAGGGGCGAAATCAAGAGATCACGAGCCCCCATAATGGTATAGTTATAAAAATTCATGTAAGCCGCATTTGTGGTTCCCGTTTTCCCTTGTGTTTCTATCAACTCCCATGTGGTTATTCCCTGATTGTTTTCCACCGTCCAACCTGCGGAGGCAAAAGAGGGAGATTCAAAATCTTCTTTGAAAGGCAAAAAGCTTCCCCCGGTAAAGATATAGTTATTCTTTAATGCCGTACGCTGTCCTGCATTATTAGAGGCTCTCAATGTAACGGTATAAGAACCTGAATTGTTAAATATCACAACGGGATTTTGAGAGTTTTTATCGGTACCGTCGGCATACGTCACCGTATTGGGGATAAAATTCCACACCCACGATGTGGGACAACGGGAACTTTTATCGTAAAAATAGACCTTACTGTTTGAGCAAGCAACCGTATCGGAGGCACAAAAATCCACCAACGGTTTCATGGTATCGCTAACGGTAATATATCCTGCAACAAAAGCGGTATCGCCACCCAAAGGATTAGAAACAGCAAGGGTAACGGCATAAACCCCCGGAGTGGAATAGAGTATGCCTTGGGGGTTTTTTACGGATGACGAGGAGGGGATTGCCCCTTCAAAAGTCCATTGCCATGAGTGCGGAACACCCGAACTTTTGTCGTAAAAGTCAATGGCGCACCCTGTAGGTATCATGGTATCGGAAGCGGCAAACGCAGCATTCAAATTTCCGTACCAAGCCGGTGACGACCACAAACCACGTCCGTAAGTCGAAGCGCGTACCAAATCGCCGGCAGAACCCGAGGAATCGTAAAACACCTCTATTTCGGTAACATTGGCGCTAACAGGAAAACCATTGGAAAAAGAAACCCAGCTTGTCATATTTGCATTCCGGTAATATATTCCGGCATCGGTTCCAACATATAAACCCTCGTTATCGTTTTTATAAAACTCTATTGTGTTCTTGCTTGCCGCCGGAAGGTTCGATGTTATATTTTGCCATGTTTCCCCTTTGTCTATCGACTTGTAAACATCGTAATTCAATGTGATGTATAACACATTTTCATCAAACGGGTTTGTTTCGATATCGGAAGGTGTACCGTCGGCGGGCACCTGTATCCTTAGCCATTGAGGGTCGTTGTCCCTTATGTTATCGGAGCGGAACATTTTTCCGTCCCACCTTGCCAGGTACAAGATATCGGGATTTGCCCCGCTTTGTTCCAATAATCTTATATTTTCGTCGTTGATACCGCCGAGGTTGTCACTTATTTTTTGCCAAACCACATTTCCCGATTGTATGTTATTTGACCGCCAAACATTTTTCATTCCCACATACATTGTTTGGGGGTCGGTGACATCGAGAATAAACGGAGTAACCCATGCTCCCGACTCGCTAATACCCGACGAAATACCCACTCTGCTGTAATTGTTAAATATTCTTGTAATACCTGCTCCGTTGTAATATTCGCCGTAAGCAAAGAGGCTGTTTTGAAAATCGTAAACACAATCCATGCCGTCGCCCCCCATAACCGTCAAAAATGTGGAATCGCCAAGAAAGGTAGCGGTACCGTTATCCTGGTAACCGTTAATAACCTTGTCGGCATCGGTAGCCGATTGACCTATTTTATAGATTTGAGATATTGCTATTCCGCTGGTTATATCCGTCCAAGCGTATCCCGACCCGTCGGGCGAATAGTAAATACCCCCGTCGTTTCCTGCATACAAATATCCGTTAAGCGGGGAAAATTCCAATACATGACAGTCTGCATGCACGGCAGGCACGCCGCAATTGCCAACCCAATGCGAGGATATTGTCCACGTTACTCCGCCGTTTACCGACCTGAACACGTTAACGCCTCCCACAAAAAGGATGTTGGCATTGTCGGGATCAACGGCGACATCCAAGTCGTACCAACCTTGTCCGCCGTTACCTCCCGTACAATCGTAACCCAGGATATTAGGGCTGTCGGACTGAAGTGTAAAAGTAAGCCCTGCATCGGTAGATTTATATGTTCCGGCATAAACGCTATTTTTGGAAGTAACGAAATAAACTACAGCGGGGTCGGCAGGAGTAACTCCTATAACACCGCGCGATGCCGAGCCTATTCCATCGGTTATCCTCACAAAGGAGTCTCCCGTGTCTGTTGACCTGTAGAATTTTCCTCCCGCCGAGGCAAAAACGACAGAGGGGTCGCCGGTATTAAAAACCACCTCTTTAAAATTTCCGTTTTTCGACTCTGTCCAGTTGGCACCACCGTCAACGGTCTTGAAAATACCAGACGAAGTTGCCGCAATAAGAATATTGTTATTTGAGGGATGCATAATAATTCGGCCAACCGTCACGTCGCCCATACCCTCTTTGGCAAACTGCCACGATGCACCGCCGTCGGTACTTTTCATTACTCCCATACCTTCGGCATTGTCCGCATCCCTGTCGCCCGTGCCCATGTAAATAACGTCGGGGTTGGTATAATCCACTACTATTGAAGAGACTCCGAGCGTGGGCAAGTTGTCGGTATTGCTGTTCCAAGTTTGACCACCGTCGGTGGTTTTCCACAGTCCGCCCGCCGGCGCACCGATGTATATAACAGAGGGGTCGGAAGGATGAAAAGCTATTGCATTAATTCTTCCGTTTCCGTTAGGTTGACCGGTACCACCGTTTACAGGCTTATTTACCGGTCCCAAATTTGTCCAATCCCCTTCGTAAGAGTTGTCGGCGGAATTTTTTCTTTTGAAATCGAACCATGCTTCAAAGGCTTCGCTTGCAGGACGTCTCATTCCTTTCTCATCGACACGATCGACCCAAAAATACTCCCAACGTTTAAAAGGTTTATAACCCGAACTCCTGCCTATTTCACGGTTTTCCCAATACTTGTTAAATGCACGTACCGTTTCGTAAAAACTTATTCCGGGATTTTGCATCATCTCTATCCAGTAGGGATAATCGGCGGTATCGTACGATATTCTGTTTTTAGAACCGGAATTCTGCGCTCCGGCTGATAAAACAAGAAAAACCGGCACTATAAAAAGCGTAATATATTTACTCGTATTCATAATAAAGTTAATTTAATAGCATTAAAACATATAAAAAAAAACAGTATCTTTCAAAATGGAAATTTGCCGTATGTAAAAGGCATACTTACAAGAATTTAAGCCCCCTCCCGTTTTAATTGCTCTAATTGACAAATCAAACCAAACCGTAATGTTAGTGTAAAAGAACTGCATTATTAACCAGGATAAAAAGTTATTTTATCCTTAATAATTAATTGACCACAAAGATATGCTTTTTGTTGCATAAGAAAGCCTGTAAAGGAAAATTGACAGAAGAGAGGGTCTTGTTATCCGTTCAAATCTCCAAATGGAATTCACGGGCAATTTTTCTCATACTTGTTAATGTTTTTTCATTGATTTCTATCCCGTTTATTCTATTCGATTTTTCGTACCGGCGTTCAGGTTCGCCGGGGATAATAACATTGTCGAAACCGTCGATTACAGGAGCATTTTTAAATGTTTTAATCCAGTTGTCCATCTCATTTTTGAATTCCCCGGCGGTTTGAAAAGCATCAATACGTATGGCGCCGAAAAAATGACCAATTCCTTTGTCTTGGTTTGCGGTTTTGTTTTTCACATAACCGAGAGTAGGAACAACCGTAGGACCGAAATTTGCTCCCGGTAAAACAGCCGAAAGAATATCCACAATTGCCGTCAGGCAAAATCCTTTGTGTCCTCCCGTTTCCACATTGCCGCCAAGCGTACGCAAAGCACCACCTTTTTGCAAAACTGCGGGGTCACGTGTAACATTGCCCTCGCTGTCCTGAACCACACCTCCGGGAGCTTTTTCTCCTTTCATGGCGTAAACATCCAATTTACCCCTCGACACCGGCGATGTGGCGAAATCGGCTACAAAAGGCGGCTCTTTGCCGGCGGGAACAGCAACGGCAATCGGATTTGTACCTAACATGCCCTCTTTTGCAAAAGTGGGTGCCACCAAAGGGTTGGCATTTGTGGTTGCAATTCCTATCATATCCTCCTCAAGAGCCATCATGGCATAGTATCCGGCAATACCGAAATGATAAGAGTTTCGCACCGCAACCCAACCCGTTCCGGCGGTTTTAGCCTTTTCAATAGCAATCTTCATGGCTTTGGGAGCGGTAACCAACCCGAAACCTTTTCCGCCGTCTATCAGTGCCGTGGAAGGTGTTTGATGCACAATTCTGAAGTTAGGGTTTACGGTAATCCTCTTTGTTTTCCAAAGCGTTACGTATTCGGGCAAACGCATTAATCCGTGTGTGGAAATATTGCGCAATTCGGCACGCATTAAAATATCGGCAGCCTGAAGCGCATCATCTTCATGCAAACCCATTTTCAGAAAAACCTCAAAGGTAAACCGCAATAATCTGTCGTATGTGTATTTCACAAGCTAATTTTTTAATATGGAGATGACATCACCGGCATATTTACGTGCCTTTTCCGGGGAAGTGGATTCGGCATAAATACGTATTATTGGTTCCGTATTCGAAGTGCGCAAATGTACCCAGCCGTCGGGGAAGTCTATTTTAACCCCGTCAACGGTGGAAACCGGATAGTGCGAATATGCATTAATAACTTTGTCGAACAGGGTTTTAACATTCATTCCTTGGTCAAGGGATATTTTGTTTTTCGAGATATAATAATCGGGGTATGTGGAACGCAGTTGCGATATTTTGATATTTTTTTTCGCCAAGAAAGTTAAAAAGAGTGCTGTACCGACAAGGGCATCGCGTCCCGAATGAAGATCCGGATATATAACCCCTCCGTTTCCTTCGCCGCCAATAACGGCATCCACTTCCCTCATTTTTTCAACAACATTTACTTCGCCCACGGCAGAGGCGAAATACCCGGCACCCGCTTTTTCGGTAATATCACGCAACGCACGTGTTGACGACAAATTGGATACTGTATTTCCCTTTTTATTTTGCAACACATAATCGGCAACAGCCACAAGGGTGTACTCTTCGCCGAACATTTCGCCGTTTTCCATAACAAAAGCCAAGCGATCAACATCGGGATCGACAACAATGCCCAAATCTGCTTTATTTTCCAATATGGCTTTTGAAATAGCGGTAAGATTTTCGGGCAAAGGTTCGGGATTATGGCTGAAATCGCCTGTGGGCTCACAATTGAGTTTAATAATATCCTTAACGCCGAGAGCTTTTAACAGTTGCGGTATCGCTATCCCACCGGTAGAGTTTATTCCGTCAACAGCAATTTTAAAATTTGCTTTCTCAATCAGTTCTCTATTTACCAAGTCGAGTTTTAAAATTTTGTCGATGTGTTTATCGATGGTTTCGTAATCCTCGGTTATTTTACCCAAACCGTTAACAGGTGCAAACGAGAAATTGCTTTGAGCAGCTAAACTCAACACCATTTTCCCTTGGGCAGCCGAAATAAATTCCCCTTTTGAGTTTAACAGCTTCAAAGCATTCCACTGTTTGGGATTATGACTTGCCGTAATAATAATTCCGCCGTCGGCTTCTTTATCTATCACCGTCATTTCAACCGTTGGAGTTGTTGATAATCCCGTATTTATTACATTTGCCCCCATACCCGACAATGTGGAGACAACGAGGTTTTCAATCATTTTTCCCGAAATTCGTGCATCGCGACCCACTACCAGCAAAATATCTTTTCTGCCGGCACTATCCTGCACCATTTTTGCATATGCCGCCGTAAACTTGACGGTATCCAGCGGCGTAAGATTATCACCCTCTTTTCCGCCAATGGTTCCGCGTATTCCCGAAATGGATTTTATTAATGTCATGTTTGAAATTTTATTTTAACGATAATTTGCAAATGTATGAATATACTTCGAAGGTTTTGTAAAGTTTTTTGTGCATGTCCATGAACAGATACTCCAAATGTGGTTTTTGAAACAAAAAATTAAAAAGAAAATTGCCGGAGTCATTCCCTTTTGAATGCAGAGTAAAAAATAAGCGATTGAGCAACCCAGTATGTTATCATGATTATCCAACGAGCATAAGGTACGGCCGAATAAAATTTGTCTATTGCCAAAACGCCGTCGCTAAACAGAAAAAACAAAGCTCCTGCCGCCGCATATACGGAATAGTTGTTAAAGTTGCGTTGAGCCAATGCACGCCATACCATTATTAAAATAACCGTCAAATATATTGCTACGGGCAGCATCATACCGTCCAAACCCGGATATAAAATATAAAACATTATAATTCCGAAAACAGACAAAAACATCAGGGGCAACAATCCGGCCTTTTTACTTCTTCGGACAAATGCAATAATATAGGCTATGTGTGCAAATAAAAAGGAGACCAACCCGAAAACAAACCAATCAGGCGACGCCTCCAACAGAATATCACCCGTTAACGACAATAACAAGCCGGCAAAAATGTATTTACGGTATAATGTTGACGGTTTCAACATAAATAAAAAGGCCAGTAGAGGTACCGGTTTTGCAACAAGCCGCAAAAGATGATTACCGGCGGCAATCCCCGTAAAATAGAGCAACATGGCAATAGCCGCAACAGAAAGCGGCAAAACGGTTTTAAAAAAATAAGACTCTTTCATCAATTTATTAAAAATGTGTATCAGACATACATACGAAACCGGCGCATCAATAAAAACACAAAAAACTTATAATCCGTTATCGGTTTGGCATATGCACAGTGGCGGTGTTTTTTGCACTTCTGTTTATTATTGCCATGTCCGTTGTTTTATTCATATTTATTTCAATTTTAGCACTTTACCCGCCATTGTGTATATGCTGTGTTGCACACCGTTTTAATTTAATTTTTTCCTTTCTAATCGTTCTCTTGCTTCGATTAATGTCTTATGCAATTTTTCTTCTAAAACATTTTTGGGTAATAATTCAGTCCAATATTCTGCTACCATAATACCATCTTTGTGCATTTCTAATAATTCTATCTGTTCTTTACTTGCTTCTGCACATAAAATTATTCCTATCGGAGTATTTTCTCCTTCCTGCATTTCGTTCTTTTCAAGCCATTTTAAATACAATTCCATTTGTCCCTTGTATTTTGCTCTGAATTTATCAATTTTTAATTCTATCGCCACCAGTCGTTTAATTTTACGATGATAAAAAAGTAAATCAAGATAATAATCATCTCCGTCAATTATCATTCGTTTTTGTCTTTCAACAAATGTAAAGCCCGTCCCTAATTCCAATAAAAATAATTCGAGTTCTTTTAGTATGGCTTGTTCCAAATCATTTTCTAAGTATCCGGCTTCCAAATTCAAAAAGTCCAATAAATACGGGTCTTTAAAAATTCCTGGTTCGATATTTTTATTTTCAATTATTTGAAGGTTTGGATTTTCAATTCTTTCATATACTTTTCGGGAAATTTGTTCTCTTAATTTTCGAACACCCATCGGATTTTCACAAACAAGTTTAGAATAAAAATCTCTTTCTGCTTCTGTTTTTAATGGGATTATTGCTAAAAAATGCGACCAAGACAAATGTCGTGACAGTGTAACGACTTTTTCAAAATCTGGAAATCTCTCGGCAAATTGTATCATTCGCCTTAAATTCTTTTCTTCAAAGTTCTTTCCGAATCGACTTACTAATTCTCGTGACAATGTAGCGACAATCTTTTTTCCGTATTCAGCTCTTTTGTTTTTTAATATTTCTTTTCTTATTCGTTCTCCTATTTGCCAAAACATTAATGTTAAAGAACTGTTTGCATGAACTACAATTTGGTGTTTTGTTCTCTCAATTATTGAAACAATATCATTAATAATTCTATTATTTGCTAAATCATTAG
>CAZJUQ010000019.1:0-10742 GCA_964549335.1 uncultured Lentimicrobiaceae bacterium
AACATTCGGCAAAAAAGGCAAACCCGGAGTGGAATGGCTATTTTTTATCAGCATGTTGTTCAGTCCTGTAATCGGCTTTATAGTGGCGCTTGCCAAAAAACGGTAAATTGTTGGCGATTGTTACAAAATTAATTGCAGCAATATATGTATAAAAAAACCCGCTGTAAAAGCGGGTTTTTTTTATACAAAGTCGGAATATTAAAGGCTATCCCCTTTTAAACACTATAGAGGTTACCGTTACGTCGTCGCCACCCATGTTGATGGTAAGACCGTAGGGGCGGTTTTCGTCAATGGTAATTTGAGCATCGCCGGCATTTCCTGTAAGTTGTTGCCAAATGGTTACCCCCTGGTGAACGCCGGTACCTCCCGTAGGATGCCCCCAACCGATAAGACCGCCGGTTGTGTTAAAGGGTATTTCACCGTTCCTGCCGGTTTTTCCGTCGGCAACATAATCGGCACCTTCGCCTTTGGCAGCCAAGCCGAGAGCTTCCACCGCCAGAATTCCAGCTATGGAAAAGCAGTCGTGTGTTTCCACCGTACCCACCTGGTCTATTGTAATGCCGGCATTTTCCAAAGCCTGGTGTGCCGCGAATTTAATGGTTTCGAGTTCGGTAAGGTCTGTCGGGTCGCTGGTAATATCGCGTACGGCGTGTCCGAAACCGATAACTTCAACGGCATCTTTTTTGTCAATACCGATTCGTTTCAATCCCTCTTCGGAACAGATGGCAATACCCGAAGCGCCGTCCGAAACTTTGGAGCAATCGAGTACGGTAAGGTGGTCAACAAAATTTTTGCCGTTGGGTTGCATTTTCAAAGCGGTGCCATAGGGGTCGGGATTGGAGTTGTGGTACTCTTGAGCCGTAGGGTCGAGGCGTGCGTTTTCAATGGCATTGGCATACCAGCGCGCCATACCTTTGCGTGTCCGCTCGTAGCCGTATTTTTCGTAATAGGCTCCCGCCCTGTCGCTGAACTGTCCCGGAAAGAAGTATGCGTGTCCCTTTTTACGTTTTTTGAACCATCCGGCAAGGGCAAGGATATCGGCTCCGTAAATGGCTTTTACGGTGTTTTGAACTTCGAAACCGATTGTAAGAACCACATCGGAAGTTTCGGCAAGAATGTGGCGGATACCTGTCACCAAAGCGAGACCTCCGGAGGCACATGCACCTTCAACACGTACGGCGGGTTTCATCGATAAGCCTTTATCAATCATGGGGATAAAGCCGTCGAGGTGCCCCTGTTTGTTGAAACGCGGTGCCATAAAGTTTCCTATTACAGATTCGTCCACGTTTTTAGCACCGCCTATCTGTTTCAAAACGCCTTGTCCCGCCTCTTTTATGTAGTGTTCAATCCCCGGGCGGGGCTTTTTAGGGTTAAACTCTTTTCTGCCGGTACCGAGCGAAACGGTATTGTAACCGGCTGTCATATATACTTTTCTTCTTAATTTTTTCATAACTCAAAAATTTTTAATCAAAATAGTTGTTTACCGGACCGTAAGCGTGATAAAATCCCGTTAGCATTACCGTATTTACATCATCGGTGTTTTTAGCCACATTGTCCGAAACAAGTTTTTCGGCAATCTCTTTCGAGCGTTTTCCGTAGCGTATGGCTATCTCTGCCCCGAGAGTGTTCGATTGTTTCAAATCGTTGAAAAATCTGGTAAATACTTCCTCTTTGTTTTTCATACGTAAAGTGCTTTTCCATGCCACAGCCGAATCCGGAATATTGCCGAGCATGTTATCAGCATCGTTTTTAAAACTTTCGATATCTACATATTCTTTTTTGTCGATATCCCAAACGGCAACGGGTTTACCTTTTTCATATTTAAAAAATCCGTCTTTTTGTGCGCCGCTCGAATATTGTCCGCCTTTCACACCCTGTTCCATCATGGTATCCAGAAGTGTGCTGTGTAAATCCTCGTTTTTCACAAACGGGTTCATCACATTAAGAATAAATTGCATAACATCAATACCCACATAATCCATAAGCTGAAATATTCCCATGGGACGTATCAGGTAGTCTTGAGTGACTTTATTAATCATGTAAATTGCCTGCGTAAGCGGAATGTTTTTTTCGGACGAGAGTTTTTCGGCCTCTTTAATTCCGTGAAGTCCGTCGCGCATAAAGTGTCCGTTTCCGATAAAACCTGCAAAGTCGTTTGAATGAACAATAACCTTTTTGAGGTTTTTGGCATATTCGAGGGCAAATTCAACCACTTCGGGTTTTGTGTTGTCGGTTTTGATAAGCTCCACCAGTCGTTGTACGGCGGGCGGGTTGTAAAAGTGGAAGCCGATAACTTTTCCGTCAAGCCCGGCTTCTTCGTCAATAAGGTGAATTGGTACCGAAGAGGTGTTTGTGAAAAACCAAACGTCGTTGGGGTTGTTCTCTTTAATTTGTGAAAAGAGTTTTACTTTAAGCGCTCTGTTTTCGTTTACCGCTTCGAAGACAATATTCGATTTGTAAGCGGCTTCGAGCGCCGTTGTGGGTCTCACAATGTTTAACACCGTAAAGATATATTCGTCGATGATATCGAAATTTTCTATTAAATCTTCACGGTCGGCATACATTTTGCGCAGCCAGACGGTCTTTTTCTCCGCAATTTTTCTGACTTGAACTTTCAGGTAGTTCATCAATCCTGCCAAACCTTCGTCCGACACGTCTATGGCATTCAGCACAAAGGTTTTTCCTTTGTTTTCGGGGAGCAGGGAACGGTCGGCCATTTCAACGGCGGTAAGGAGCAAAATACCGCTGCCCATCTTACCGGCTGAACCCAGCACCGAAACGTTTTGTAATCTTTCGTCGTAAGTCATATTTTTTGTTTTTTTTTATAATTAATAAATTCTCTCTTTTGTTTTCCGGTTTTGTTTTATTACCATTCGGGAGTCCTTTTCTCCAGAAAAGCTTTCATGCCTTCGCGCCCCTGACTGTTTTCGCCGAACAACGATCCGAAATGTTCGGCTTCGAGGGCTGCACCTTCGTCAAGTGGCATTTCATAACCTTTTCGCACTACCCGTTTTATCTTTTTTACAGCTTCGGGACCTTTGGAAATGATGGTTTTGGCTATTTTCATAGTCTCTTCCATTAAGGTTTCGGGTTCAGTTACTTTTTGTACCAATCCTATGCGCAGTGCATCAGCGGCACTAATCATTTCGGCAGTCATAAGCAGATACAGAGCATCACCCAGATTGGTGAGTCTCGAAAGTCTTTGTGTTCCGGCATATCCCGGAATAAGTCCAAGATTTACTTCGGGTTGTCCGAATTTTGCTTTGCTGCTTGCTATTCTGAAATCGCATGCCATGGTAAGTTCCATTCCGCCACCGAGGGCAAAACCGTTTACTGCTGCAATTACGGGAATGTCGAGCAATTCCAAGCTGCGAAATGTGTTTTGTCCCAATTTTGAAAAATCCGTTCCCTCTTCCTTGCTCTTGTTTACCATTTCGGCAATGTCGGCTCCGGCAACAAAAGCTTTGCCT
This sequence comes from uncultured Lentimicrobiaceae bacterium, assembly GCA_964549335.1. GTDB lineage: Bacteria > Bacteroidota > Bacteroidia > Bacteroidales > F082 > Sulfidibacterium. The sequence continues at coordinate 3,471 of CAZJUQ010000019.1, forward strand.
TCACCTGTTATAATCATAATTTTAACTTCCGGATTGTTTTTAATTTCTTCAATCAAAGCGTCCATTTCATTAAAAAACCTCGTGTTTAAAGCATTTAAGGCTTTCGGACGACTTATGGTTACCGTTAAAATACCTCCGGATAAGTCTGTTTTTAAAATTTGATAGTCCATTTTTATTATTTTTTTAAGAAGTCCAAATTTATGGAAAATTCGGGTTTAAAATGTTTATAATTAACAAAAATTATGGAAAGCAGCATTGTTAACGGTATTGTAAAAATAGTGCCCCTTTTTTATTGCCGGTAACCGCACAAACCGGCTATGCTTCTATCACAAACGATAAAATGAGAGGAAAGGCGACAGGTAATTACAATTCCAGGCTGATGCTAACCAGTTCGGCGATATCGTAATTTTTCACCTCTTCTTCTTTGTTTTTGTATTTTATGCCGTCGGTAAGCATGGTCATACAGAACGGGCATGCGGTACAAATGATGTCGGCTCCGGTTTCGAGGGCTTGTTCGGTACGGTCGATAAATATTTCTTTTTCTCCTTTTTCGGCTTCTTTAAACATTTGTCCGCCGCCTGCACCGCAGCACATGGCAAAGCTGCGGTTTTTCTCCATTTCCACTTTAACCGAGGGTATGGCTTTGAGTACGTCGCGCGGTGCGTTGTATTCGCCGTTTCCTCTTCCAAGGTAACACGGGTCGTGGTATGTTATTTTGTTTCCTGCGAATTTGTCGCTGTTGATTTTAAGTTTACCTTCCGCAATGGCTTGTTGCAAAAATTGAGTGTGGTGAATAACCTCGTACTTGCCTCCCAGGTCGGGATATTCGTTTTTAAGGGTATTGAAATCGTGAGGGTCGCAAGTGACAATTTTCGAAACTTCATAGCCGTTCAGTACTTCAATATTTGTGAGAGCCTGCATTTGGAACAGCATTTCGTTTCCTGCACGCCGGGCTACATCGCCGCTGTCGCTCTCTTCGGTGCCGAGCACTGCAAAATCGATTTTAAGGTAATTTAAAATTTTAACAAACTCGCGCATTACCTTTTTGTAACGGTCGTCGAAGGCTCCTGCCGAGCCGACCCACAGCAGATATTCGGGTTTTTCGTTGTTGGCAAATTTGTCGGACATTAACGGAACGTCGAGTCCTTCGGCCCACAGCATACGGTCTTCGGGCGAAAATTGCCATGGGGCGCCGTTGTTTTCGATGTTGGCAAATACGGTGTTCAGTCCCGACGGGGCTTTCGACTCTTCCATAACCAAATAGCGTCTCATGTCCAAAATTAACGACGGGTGATTAATATTAATAGGACACTCTTGCGCACAAGCGTTACACAATGTGCAAGCCCAAAGCTCCTCTTCGGTAAGGTAATCGTAAACAAGATGCTTTCCGTCGTCGTAGCTTTTACCCTCTTTGACAAGTCCGGGGCCTTTCTCTTTCATTCTTGCTCTGGTATCCATCATCACCTTCCGCGGCGATAGCAATTTGCCGGTGATATTTGCCGGACATACCGATGTACAGCGTCCGCACTCGGTACATGCAAGCGAATTGAAGTATTGTGTCCAATAAACATCGTCAACATCAAGAACGCCAAAACGCTCCGGTTCTCCTTCATCATCCTGAACATTGTCGAAATCGGCATTGGGGTCAAGCATCAATTTTACCTCTTTGGTAATGTTTTCCATGTTGTCAATGTAACCCAAGGGCTCCAGTTTGCTGATAAACACATTGGGGATGGACATAAATACATGGAAATGTTTGGAATAAGGTAATATGTTGGCAAAGATGAAAATCAGTACTATATGTATCCACCAGTTTATTTGGTAATAGTTCCATGCCTGTTCTGCCGTTATACCGGGAAACAGACCTGTAAGGTAAGAGCTTACGGGATATATGCCTTCGGCGGGTTCGTTTACAATGCTTGTCCATTTAAGGTAGAAAGTGTTCATCCCCAACAGCGAAATCATCAAAATCAATATTATCGTAAGTGCCAATACGGCATCGTATTCCGATACCTTTTTCATCTCGATACCCGAAAACCGTTTTATGTGTAATACCAGTCTGCGCACCAAAAAAATTATCATGGCAATGGCAATTACCAACCCGAATATGTCGCCGAATGCCATAAAAAAGTCGTAAACCGCTCCTAAACCGCTAAAAGCTTTCTCGGTACCGAACAAACCGTCGATGACCATCTCTATACTGCCGAAAAGAATTATCATAAATCCCCAAAAAACCAATGCGTGAATAAGGCCTACAGCCGGACGCCTGAATATCTTGGTTTGAAATCCGGCAACTTTTATGGTTAACCAAAGCCTTTTGCCTATATTCTTCAGTGGTCTCTTTTTGGTGAATTTGAAAAATCTGAAATAACGTGCTATGCTGTATGCAAAAACAGCAAGTGTAATTATTAAAACTATCAGGAAAACTATTTGCTTTAACATAAATTGTACAATTTGGGTTCTACAAAATAAAAAACAATGTTACGGCAAAATTTGTTAAGAATGAATATAAATTTAATACGCATGCGTACTATCGGGCTTTTAATTTTAAAAAACAGAGAGGTAACAAGCTATTTAATAGCGATAAAAGTTTTAAGGGTGTTAAAATTATTTACATTTGCAGGTGAAAATTCCGGGAAGTATAAGTGTCCGGAAAATATAATTAACAATTTGGTATTAAATAATTTATAAAACATTAAGAGATGGCATTCAATCTAAGAAACAGAAATTTTTTAAAGCTCCTTGATTTTACTCCGAAGGAGATAAAATTTTTACTTGAATTGGCGGCGGATTTAAAAAAGGCGAAATACTCAGGCACCGAGCAGCAACATTTAAAGCGAAAAAACATTGCGTTGATATTTGAAAAGAGTTCTACGCGAACCCGCTGTGCCTTTGAGACCGCTGCATACGATCAAGGAGCCAATGTTACATACCTTGGCCCTACCGGTTCGCAAATAGGAAAAAAAGAGAGCATGAAAGATACTGCGAGAGTGTTGGGACGCATGTACGACGGGATAGAATACCGGGGATTCGGGCAAGATATTGTTGAAGATCTCGGCAAATATGCAGGAGTTCCGGTATGGAACGGTCTTACCACCGAATTTCATCCCACACAGGTACTTGCCGACTTTTTAACCATGATGGAGAACAGCGACAAGCCTTTGCATAAGGTGTCGTTTGCCTATTGTGGTGACGCGCGAAACAACATGGGCAATTCGCTTATGGTGGGGGCGGCAAAAATGGGTATGGATTTTCGTGCCGTGGCACCCAAAGCCATGTGGCCCGAAGAGGAGCTGGTAAAAGAGTGCCGGGAAATCGCCCAAGAGACAGGAGCGACAATTACCCTCACCGAAAGTGTTGACGAAGGAGTAAAAGGTGTTGATTTCCTATACACCGATGTTTGGGTATCGATGGGTGAACCCGATGAGGTTTGGGAAGAGAGGATAAATCTTATGTTACCCTATCAGGTAAATAAAGACATGCTTGAAAAGACGGGAAATCCCAAAGTTAAATTCCTTCATTGTTTGCCTTCGTTTCACAACCGCGAAACAGTAATAGGAGAGGAGATATATCAAAAATTCGGCATAGAGGCTATGGAGGTTACCGATGATGTTTTCGAATCGGAACATTCACTTGTATTCGACGAAGCCGAAAACCGTCTGCACACTATTAAAGCGGTTATGGTGGCTACCCTTGGCGATTAAACAAACCGGGCACCGGTAGTATTTGACGGGCTGTTTTGCAAAAAGCCCTATTTTATAAATAATTTTTTAACGGCAACGATTTTATTGCCGTTTGTCAATCTGACAAAATAGATACCGGATGTTTTAACGGGAATTGCATTGGTGATTCCCGTTATGTTTTTTTCGAAAACTTTATGTCCGTAATTGTCGAACACCGTGACGATTCCTTTTGTATTGCTTCTGTTTTCGATATTGATGTATTTTCCGGAAGCATAAACCTTAAAATCGTATTTTACTTTTTGTTTGTCGATTTTTGTGTTTATGTTTACTATTTTAAAGGTCTCTATGTTACTTCCGTTGTATTTGGTGGCGGTAAAGGTAAGAGTATCGTCGTTTATTGATATTTTGCAAAAATGATAGCTTTTGCTGACGGTTACTATGCTGTCGTAATTGGGATTGGGATTGTACAGTGGAGCGCCTCCTCCGCCGGTAGTAATATGGTGAACACCGTTTACCACTGCGCGGGCGTAATAGTGGTTGTGTCCGGCAATGGCAAGTTGGATGCCGTGTTGTTCGAACAGCGGCTGTAAAACTTGTTGTACTGTTGTGCTGTTGCTGTGTCCTCCGTCTGCCGACCAACCGGGTTTGTGAAACACAAAAATTTTCCACTTTTTATTGCTCGACGAAATGTCGTTTACAATCCAATTGTATTGCGGACTGCCCGTTTGGTAGTTTGTAAACTGGTCGACCACCGTAAAGTGTGCCGGACCGTAATCGAACGAGTAGTAAAAACGGTCGGTAGTGTACATGGGGTAAGGGAAATACTTTTTAAACAAAACACCCTGTCCTTCGTGATTTCCAATTGCGGCAAAATAGGGTAGTTCGGCCATCATTTTTCTGATATTTTCGTAGTCGGAGCTGAAAAATTGTTGTTGCCAGTCGTTTTCATGGTTTCCGTTCGAAACCAAATCGCCCGACGAGATAATAAATGTTTGGGTTTCGGGCGATTGTTCAATCTCTTGAACTACTTGTCCCGCAACGCTGTTATGGGCGTTGGGGTTGCTTCGGGTGTCGCCGTAAGCATAAAAAGTAAAAGAGGTTGCCTCGTCGCCGGGGCCGGTAAAGAAACTGCCCTTTTTAATGACATCGTTGCAATTTACCCTGTAATAGTATTTTGTTTCGGGCAATAAATCTGAAATTAATATTTTGTATTGGTGGTCGTTTCCATATTCATCTACCGTAAATGAACCTTGCGAATATGTGGTATCGGTTCCGTAGTCGAAAATACAAGAGCGTGTACTGTCGGTTTGCCAAAGCACCAACATCTCGGAATTGTCGCCGGTAAACAACAGGTAAGGCTCTTTTTTGAAATATCCTGAGGTTGTTTTTTTGTGTTTAAACAGGTTTTTGAAACAAAACGAACCGTTATTGTTTTTTTGGCTGTAAGGCCTACTTCCGGCCGTGCGGTTGTCAACGGGGAGTGATATATGATTTATTTGAAAATTTGTGTTGGATTTGAAACTTTCGTCAAAAGTTTTTTCGTTACCCGCATATGACGAAAAAAATATGGCCACGGTTAACAATACGGAAAAAAATAGTGATTTCATCGTTTAAAAAAATTTGTTTTAAGAAAAAAGTTAATGATAATCAGCATGTTAAATAATGAATTATCAATAATAATTACGGTAAAAATAATAAAAATCTATATTTGGATAATAGCGGTGCTTTATAAAAGTTTAATACCTTTGTATTTTTAATACGTAATAAAACGATTAAATATGAAAACTATAGATAATTATGATTTTACGGGAAAAAGGGCAATTGTAAGGGTTGATTTCAATGTGCCTTTAAACGAAAAATTTGAGATTACCGACGATACGCGGATAAGGGCTGCAATACCCACAATACAAAAGTTAAGGGAGAAAGGTGCGGCTGTTATATTAATGTCGCATTTGGGGCGTCCAAAAAACGGTTATGAGGATAAATTTTCATTGAAGCACATTATAAATGATTTGTCAGAAAAACTCGGTACGGAGGTGTTGTTTGCAAGCGATTGCATAGGTGAAGAGGCTTATGAAAAATCGAAGTCGCTTGGTGCCGGTGATGTGCTTTTGTTGGAAAACTTGCGTTTTTACAAAGAAGAGACCAAGGGCGACGAAGAATTTGCCGGAAAATTGGCACGGCTTGCCGATGTATATGTAAACGATGCTTTCGGTACGGCACACCGTGCTCATGCTTCCACTGCAGTTATAGCAAAATTTTTCCCCGGCGATAAAAAGATGTTCGGATATGTAATGGCCAACGAAATAAAAAACATCAACAAGGTGTTGAAAGAGGCCGAAAAGCCCTTTACGGCAATATTGGGCGGAGCCAAAGTTTCGGGAAAAATAGAGATAATAAACAATCTGCTGGATAAAGTTGACAACCTGATAATAGGCGGCGGTATGATGTTTACTTTTATTAAAGCCGCGGGAGGTAATGTGGGAAATTCGCTTGTTGAAGACGATTTGCTCGAAACGGCAAAAGAAGCCGTTGCAAAAGCGGAAAAACTCGGCGTAAAACTTTTGATTCCGCAAGATGCCGTTATTGCCGATAAATTCGATAATGATGCAAACAGGAAAACAGTGAACTCCGCTGATATTCCCGAAGGGTGGATGGGACTCGATATTGGTGAAAAGACCATTGAAAAATTTTCGGAGGTTATAGAAAATTCGGCAACAATATTGTGGAACGGTCCTATGGGTGTTTTCGAAATGGAAAATTTTGCCAAAGGGACAGTTTCCATTGCAAAAAGTATTGCCGGTGCCACTGCCAAAGGTGCTTTTTCGCTTGTCGGGGGTGGCGATTCGGTAGCTGCCGTTAACAAATTTAACCTTCAGGACAAGGTAAGTTATGTATCTACCGGGGGAGGAGCCATGCTTGAATATATCGAAGGAAAAACCTTGCCGGGAATAGCAGCTGTCGAAAACGACTAATGCGTTGCGAAGGGCGCATTAACCATATCAATTGTTGGCATTGGATATTTTTTAATTTCCGGACCCTTTCATGTATTAATACCTGAATTAACCTTTCATGGAGTCTTTTGCTCCCTGTTAAGCGCTTGTTTTTCATGGCACTGTCTGCTTTGGGAGCTGAAAATCGTAAAAGCGAATTTTGTGCCCTTGATTCGAAACTTATGCATATTAATGCTTTAATTTCATTAAATTTCAATAACGGTCACGGCTATAAGCAGATGGGGTTTTAACGCTACTCATTTTCAAACCGCTATGTCGTTTTTTTAGTCGTTAATTTCAATTTTAGCACTTTCCCCGCATTGTTTATAGCCATTGTTGTAGCTCGTTTTTCTTCCATTTTATCCTCTTAAAAATATGTTTTTACAGCAAATTCAAATTGCTCAATGAAAATTTTCTTAAAAGCAGTTATATTGTTCTGTTCATAAAACAATAACATTGCCTTTTTATAATCTATACTATCAACTGTTCTAAACGAAATAGGACAATACTTGTGATTTATTAATATTGCATTGCTTACTATCCTTGCTGTTCTCTTGTTTCCATCAACAAAGGGTTGAATATATGAAATCAATATC
>CAZJUQ010000020.1:0-175943 GCA_964549335.1 uncultured Lentimicrobiaceae bacterium
TAAAAAAATCAGTATTTTTCCTGAGCTATTGACTATTGTATCACTGTTTAAAAAGATTTTTCTTTAACTCTTGCCATTCTTTTTTCATATTTTCCAGATCCCTGATTTTATTTTGCATTACGCTAATTTGTTGTTTTTGCCGTTCTATTATTTCCTGTTGTTCCTGAACGGCTTTTACAAGCGGAACCACAAACTGGGCATAACTGATACTATACATTCCCACATTGTCATTGCCTTTTTGTACTCCGCTGAAGTCGTATCCGCATTCTTGCGCCGCATGTTCTACTTCCTGTGCAATAAACCCCGTCATTTTCATTTTCTCGATATCGTATTTACCTCTCCAAGTAGCGGTATCAACCTTTCCTGTTAGCCGGTTTTGTTTGTGAATATCGAGATAATATGTTACGGGACGCAGTTTTGTGATAAACGATAATCCGGCAACATCATTTTTTACATTTTTTTTAATACGTTCGTCGCTGTACGTTGACCACGTAACTTGTCCCCCTATCCAATTAACGGATGTATTTCCTATTTCCACCCGGTTATCATTGTTCGCAATACCTCCGCTTCCACTACCTATACATGTGGTATTATCCAAACTCACACCAAAACCGGAGTTATCACCTATCGCTACATTATAGCTTCCCGTAGTATTTTGTCTAGATGACCAATAACCTATTGCGATATTTCTATATCCGGAAGTGTTATTATAAAGAGCCTCGTATCCAAGGGCAATATTTGTACCACCATTATTATTATAAAGCGCCGCATATCCAACGGCCACATTCCCCCATCCTGTATTATTCTTATAAAGAGCAACGTTCCCTATTCCCACGTTATAATTTCCCTCAGTATTATTATAAAGTGCACTTTCCCCAAGAGCAATGTTATCATAACCAGTAGATGTCCACCAACCCGGTTTCCCTGTTTTATAAAGAGAGAAATTACCTATTGCTATATTTTCGCCACTTGTGTAGCTGGAATAACCCATTGCTTTGTACCCAATAGCAATATTGTTAGAGCCGGCGGTATCGTTTTTCAAAGCACTGGAACCTATTGCTATGTTCCATCCACCCTTGAGGTTATGTGATAAAGTAGAATCTCCAATGGCAACGTTATTGTCTCCATTATTAATTTTATAAAGCGACCAATTTCCCATTGCTACGTTATTATGTCCTGAAATATTATTACGAAGTGCACATAAACCGAAAGCGAGGTTGTCGTGACCTTCATCTCCATAATTATTTTTTCCGTTTTTGTAAAGAGAGGAATCGCCTATGGCTATATTATTGTTAACTGTATAGGAGGAATAACCCATCGCTTCGTTCCCAATGGCAATATTGTGAGTGCCTGCCGTATCGTTTTTCAAAGCGTTTGAACCTACCGCTATATTACAATTCCCCTTGATTTTGTTTGACAATGCCATATATCCCACGGCAACATTGTAATCTCCCGAATCCAACAAACTTCCGAGACTTTGGCAACCTATGGAAGTATTATAGTTTCCTTTTCTGTTATAATAAAAAGTTTCGTATCCAATGGCAGTATTGTAAAAGCCCGAGGTGTTATTTTGTCCTGTATTTTCCCCGATAAAAACATTACCGAGTGTAGATGAAAAATCATCTTTACTTCCGGCACCATGACCGATATACACCGAACCTCCCGTGCCTGTAATTGAAATACGTCCGCTGACGTCAAGTCTGGCACCGGGGGTTCCGTTACCGATACTTACACTGTCGTTTAAATTGAATATATAGTTTCCCGACACCGTCCAGCCTCCGCCGTTAACCGAAGAGCCGTCAACCCACGCAGCATTTCCCGATGCATCCGAACTTAAGATTTTACCTGTTGCCTGATTTCCGTCGTCAAACCGAAACGAGCCGTTAATATCCAGTTTTGCTTGCGGGGCATCGGTACCAATCCCCACTTTGTTATCGGTAATAAACAGAGTATGCTCTTTTTCGTAAAGCATTTCCAGCATTTCGACTTCATACACCGATACATAATCGTCGGTGGTTCCTTTATTGTTGGTAAAATTCAACCGGTAATACCGGTAACGGTTATCATTACCGAAAGTATATTCCTTCCATGCGTTGGATGTCCAGCCTTCCCCGCTGCGGCTGTCGAGGGTTGTCCACGAAGTACCGTCGTTGGAGGCTTCTACGTCCCAACTGTCGGGCGAGGAATCATAACTTCCCGAGCCGTAATAGATACGGTAGCGCGAAATAACCTTTCCCTGGTTTTCTCCGAAATCGTACTGAAGCCAGGAAGGTAAAGTGCCGTTGTTGCTCCAATATGTCAAGTCGTTATCATCAAACGCATTGGAAGCCGGTTTGCCGGGATAACTTTCCTGTGCCGAAGCATTTCCGTTTATACAACGGTCGGCAGAGTAATTTCCGGTAGCTTTGTCGGTAGCCACCTCAAAAACCCCGTTTGTGGAAGAATCTCCCACAACCACTTTGTGCAACGAATCGGTAAAAACGGACGAGCCGTTCAGATACCATCCCGTAACACCGTATCCTACTTTTAACCAACCGTTGGACACATCATAATAAAAGAAAGCGTTTTCATCGGTATCGAAAACCATCAATCCGGCTGCCGGAGAACTTATGGCAGTACGTTGAGAGGAGGACATTCTCGGAATAAGCATTCCTTTTGTTGTGCTTTTCACGTCGAGCATGGCAGAACCGTCGGCAACGCTTCCGTCGTTATTTACGGCAACCTGACCCGTTACCACGGTTACAATAAACATGCTTATTATTAAAAAATATCCTTTCATGGCGATACTGTTTTATATGTTTATTTAACAATTATTCTTTTTTTTTAGCTGAAACAGGGCGGCAACGGGGCGTGTGCCCCGCGTCCGCACCTAAAAACAAACCAAGTTTCCTGCCTCAGGAAAATACTGTTGAAAAAAGAACGCTTCCGCTGCATTTTGCAGTCTTGTTTTTTTACGTGTATATCTTTATAGCCTTAAAGCGACTTGTTTAACGACCTCCGGTTGTGTCCGAAAAAGACCGAACGTTCAGCCGTTTTCTTGTGATTTTCGTAAACGGCTACGGTATAATGTCCCGGTGACAAATCGGTAAAATGGCTGAAAAAATTTGTATTTATCATCAATCCTTCCCATACAACCTTTTTATTTCTGAAAATCTTAACTTTTGCTTTGGTTATTACACGGGATGATTGAATGATAAGCATATGATTGAACGTGTAAATAAGCATGGTTGCGATTTTTTTGCTAAAATACAGGTTCAAAGGCGGTTATGTCAATAAAAAGGGGTTGGCATATGGTATGCATATCAAGCATGGGAGGTTGGCATTTGGTATGCAACGGGAATAAAAGTTGTAAAAAAAGGAGTTTTAGCCTATTTTTGTTATGACAAACAAAAAACCGACATGAAAATACAACTTGACAACAAATTTTGTATTGACGGAATAGGGCTATTTGTTTTTCTTGTTATTTACATACTTCCGTTGTGTATTAACGGGCAAAGTAACGTCGATTCGCTTTTTTTGACCGGCACCATAAAGAGGGTGGAAGTTCTCATGCAACGAAATACCGACAGTGCAATAGATGTCTGTTTGAAAGGGATATCTGCAAGCAGAAACGGCACGGGTGAATTTTACAGCAAAACGGAGGCATGGTTAAACATGTATTTGGGCATTATTTATAATATTCGCGGAAATTATCACAATTCCATCTCTTATTATATCAAAGCCGAAGAGTTATTCGACTCGTTAAGTAAATGCTATCCCGAGAATGACTTTTACCGTCAAGGGTTAATGATAACTCTTGCCAATACGGCTACGGTATTTCAACAGCAACACCGTTACGATGAAGCTCTCAGGTTTTATAACAAGGCACTTCCTGTTATTGAAATGCTTGAATTACCGGCTCAAAAAGCTGAAATACTCAATAATATAGGAATTATTTACTATAATAAAAATAAACCTCATACAGCGTACAGCTATTACATAAGAGCGTTGAAAAACTTTCAAAAGCTGGAAAATAAAGAAGGTGCCGCCAAATGTTTTAATAACCTCGGAGAGCTTTTTCTGAAAGAAAAACTATATGATTCGGCATACTACTATCTCGACAAAGCACTTGCTATAAAAAAAGATATTAACGATAAATTCGGTATTGAAAATTCACTCTTTTTACTTGCCAAGACCTCCGCAGCTACAGGCAAAACCGTCGATGCCGTCAACTATGCCGAAAAGGCTCTGGATGTAGCCGAAGAACTTGGAAGCGAACAATATGTTATGGATATATTGCAGTTTTTGTCAAATTTATATTATGAAAACCGGCGCTATAAACAGGCGTACATTTCACTTGCCAGGTTAAAAAAGATAAGCGACAGTCTTTTCAATGAGAAAAACAATGCCAAACTAAAGGAATTAATGACCCGTTACGAAACAAAACAAAACCAATTGGAAATAAAAGCATTGAAAGAAAAAGAGCTGAGGGAGAAGCAGGTGCGGCAGGTGTTGATTTCCGTTTTTGTGTTGATTTTAATTATTGCCTTGCTTTCCATAAGGTTTTTATTGTACCGTAAGAGGCAGGAAAGGATAATGATGCAAAATGAATTGGAAAAGAGAGAACTTCGATCGGCAGAGTTGAAACGTGAAGTTGTATATAAAACACGTCAATTGACTACACACGCATTGAATATGATGCAAAAAAACATCTTGCTTAATGCCTTGATGAAAGAAGTGAAAATAATATCCGAAGATGCAAGACCCGAAATCCGTCAAGCACTTGAAAGGGTAAAGAGGAGAATTGCCGACGGGTTACGTTCGGAGAAAGAGTGGGAGGTATTTAAACTCTATTTCGAAGAACTCGACGAAAGTTTTTTTGACCGTTTGAGAGAAAGAAACCAGTATTTAAACATTAACGATTTGCGACATGCTGCATTGATAAAGTTGAATTTGAACATAAAAGAGACCGCATCGGTATTGAATTTATCACCCAATACCATAAAAAGTGCCCGAAACCGGTTGAAAAAGAAACTGGGACTTTCGCCCGGGGATGATTTATACGGTTTTATTCAAAAAATCTAAAAAACTTCCGGTTTCCCCGTTCCGGGCGCTTTCTTTGTTTCGTTTCTTTGTCGCCACAAAGAAATGAAAAGAGGAGTTTTTGTTTCATACAGACATGCATACAGGATTTGCAGCGGTTGGTTAAAATTTACAAAACCCGAAGAAACGGAAAAGCGGACAAATTACACCCGTTGCAGGTACAATTTTTGACTTACCGGGATAATACTTAAAAAAGCATCGTTTATAATATTATCCTTTTTTGTGGCAATCTTATTTCCGTTTTTAGTTTGGAGCCGGGATTACCGTCAGTAAATTTGCAATCGATGGCAACGGAATGATTTCCGGTGTTTACAACAAATTTTTCCGTTTCCACACTATTTGTAAGTTTATTGTTTTTGTCGAACAACAAGGCTTTTCCTGTGCCGTAATATTTAATATAATCGCCGTTGTGTAAAACAAATGGAAGTTTAAAGTTTTTATAATTATCAAATTCGAGAGTTATATTTTCAATATTATTGCCTTTGGCGGAAATAATAAGTACAACATTTTGCGGGTGGGGAGTATTATTAGAAAATTCAGTTTTCGAAAACGAAGGCTCACCGGGTTGTTTTTCAATGTTTTTGTGTTCAAATCTGACAATGGTATAGAGTGTCAATTCAAGTCTGTTTTCGTTTATTTCCTTCAGATGAAATTCGTTTGATACATTTTTCAGAAGTTCTTTGGTTTTTTTATCGAATATACCTTTCAGCCGGGCATTTTCCCATAGTTTTATTTGACTCAGTATGGTACCGGTAAGTCCGTTTTTATCGAAAGTATCATAGCTGCTTACCAGTCCGAACCCCGCATTATAACCTGCAGCTTTAGCCAGGAGCCATTCAATATCTTCGAGTGTTGTTTCCGGAGTCATTTTAAACCAGCCCAACATTCCGGGGATAAAATTTCTTTTGAAATATTTTTGGTTTTTAAAGCGGTATTCGGTTTGGCTTTCGCGGAAGCCGGCATACCACGGTTCGCCCCAGTTCATCCTTGAGAATATATGCCAAAAATAGTGATTGGTACGGCTTGCATCCACTATGATATTTTGTTTTAGCCGTTCGTCGAGGTGTTTGTACCATGTATTTACCATAAGTATTTCGCCGTAATTGCCGAGTCCTGCCGACTGTGTTCCTTCGAGTCCGTCGAACGACAGTTGTCTTAGTCCCGTTTTGTTGAACAGGCCGGATAGATTAACGGCAACCTCTTTGGTAAGTTCCGCATCGGTTAAAAAGACTTTGTAAGCATGGTCGGCAAGCAACGATATTTTAGCTCCGGATTTATGGTATTCTTTATTGGTATTGAAAGCACCCCTTTGACAATCCATAAGTTTCCACGGCTCCGTTTTTGAGACATAGCCGTATCTAATAAGTTCATTGTCAATAATAACGGTTTTAAGGCTGTTGTTTTCCGGTTGGTTAAAAAATTTTGGCGAGTCGATATATATCTCCTTTTGATTTTTGTCCAAATCTTTTGTTAACATTCCGCTGCCTACTTTTGCCAATTTTTTGTCGGGAACGGGAGTGACGTAACTATCGTTTGTGGTGATAAAATTCGAAAGTGTGTGTACGCCGATGTGTATTCCTTGTTTTTCGGCTGTTTCCACACATTTTTTCAGATCTTGTATTCCGTTTGGAAATTGTTTGTTTAGCAAGAAGTGTCCCCAGGTTTTGAATGGCGAGGGGTGGTACAGGTATTTTAGACCTGCGGTTTTGGTATAGTTAAGAGCTTTTTGAATATCGTCAACGCCGAAGGCCAAAATGAGGTAAGAGGCATTAGCGGTTTTCGATTTTTTACCCCACACACCGTCGATAAACGGGTGGGGAAGGTTTTCGCCGGTTTCTATTTCCCCAAGTACATCAAGGGCTTTTTCGGTTTGACATCCGAAAAGGGCGATTTCAGAACCCGTTACACCTCCGTCGTCGTATTCGGGTAAGGTGTAGAATTTGTACCCCAGATTACTTGCTATTCTCTCTCTATTTCTGTTACGGCAATATGCTTGAAGCGTGCTTCCGAAAGTTTCGGGTTTGGCTGCTTCCACCCTGTAAAGGACATAACGTTTACCCTTTTCGCTTAAGTCGGAGTAATCTTTATTTTCAAAAATATCGATTTGGGGCATACAGTCGTTTTCTCGCCACGGGTATCCCCCCAAGGTCTTCATGTTGAGCGACTGGATACCGATGGCATAGTTGCTGTCTCTTACTACTCCTACGGTTTCGCCTATTGTTTTGTTAATGGTTGTGGGATAAGGCCCCCAAATTACAAGCTGTACGGTGTCGGCGGGAGATACACTTTCAACTTTGAATTTCAAATACGATTTTTTTTCGGTGGCAACAATTTTTATTGTTACACCTGCATTATCATAATATAATGTTAGCCTGTTATTTTTTTTTGTAAGTCTGCAAGGAGGAAATATTTTTCCGTTTACTTTTATTGAAAGTAACGGTGCTGCTATTTCTCCGGCAAGGTAATTTTTTCCGCTCTCTTCATCTTTCATTGATGTGAGGTATCCTTTGTCATTCAGCGAAAGCGAAAAGCTACCGGCAGAGAACGTTACTTTTTCCTTCTTAATACACGATGTTAAAAATATTATTGATACGAATAAAAGGGTGTAAAGATGTTTCATGTGTCGATATTTTGTGTTTGTATAACGGTTGGGCATATGTTTTTGCCGGCGATTTCAATGCTGTTCATAATCGTATAGCTCAACGGGTTTGTCTAACGATACTGCCAATACGGTAATATATTTATCTATTACATTGCCGGGGACATCGATAAAAATGATGCCGGGGACTTTGCTCCACCATGCTTTAAGTTTTATAGTGTGGTTAAGGTAAGTGCCGTTTCCAACCACCCAAATACTCCTGACCTTATTTTTCAAGCCTTTAATCATAACCGGTCCGTTGGGTTTACCTGTTAAGAAGAGGTATAAGATTTTTCCGTCCTTCGAGAGTGTTGAGGGACCTTCGAAGTAGTTGGGAGGTATTCCAGCTTTTGTTGCGAATATGGCTTTTTTATGTTTTTTTGTCCATTTTCCCAACTCTTTAAGAATATGCACCTGTTCTCGGGGTATTGTTCCGTCGGCTTTTGGACCTATGTCAAGCAGCAAATTACCTCCCATCGAGATAACATCGGCAAATATTCTGATAATTTCGTATGGTGATTTATAATCTTTATCATTGGGTTGGTAACCCCACGAATTGTTTGTTGTCATACAGAGTTCCCAATATTTCGCTTTGGGTCTTTTAACGGGCAAACCTTGTTCGGGGGTTGCGTAGTCGCCGTAGCCCGGCAGCCGGCTGTTAATGATTATTTCCGGATTTTTTTCGAGCAGCAGTTTCCTTATGCGGGCGGCATTCCATTTACCGGCACTTTGCTCCCAGCCGCCGTCAAACCATAACAGGTCGGGATGGTAGTTGTCCATAAGCTCGCTTATTTGTCCGATGTTCGACTCCACAAATTTCTGCCACCGTATTGTGTCGGCATTGTTGTCATACCTTTTGGAATTTCTTGTGAAGTTTGGGTAGTTAGTGTCCGACCAGTCCAGCAGACTGTAATATAGACCCACTTTGATATTTGCTTTTCTTAACTTTTTCACGAAAGGTTTCAGCAGGTCGCGACCGGCGGGGGTTTTTGTCACAACGTTAAGTTTATTGTATTTGCTGTTCCACAATGCCACACCATCGTGATGCTTTGATGTTATAACCGAGTATTTTGCGCCGCTCTCCTTTATCAATTTAACCCACCCGGCAGGGTTATAATTTTTGGCGGTAAAACCGTTTAATTGTTTCATGTAATCTTCGTACGAAATTTGTTCGTTATGAAACGACCACGATTCCGATATACCGTTAACGGCATATATTCCCCAGTGAATGAAAATTCCGAGTTTGGCATCGCCGAACCATTGCATACGTGTGGTATCGGTACCCGGCTCTTGCGCTTGCAAATTTGCCGTGTAAAATATCAATGTAACTAAAACCGTTATCAGTGAAATGATTTTTTTCATAATTTTAATGTTTATTCATTTGAAACTCTTTTTGATAATCTATTTTGTTTAGGGGTATATTTTTACATGAAATGTTTTTGCCCAATATTTCCCCTTTCGGAATATTGTGTTGTACGGTAATGTTTTTTTGAATATTCCAACGGGAATTTACTTTTTCCACGGCTTTGTTTATCAAAAACACCGCATTCGTTTTGGTTCCGGCTTTCCGTTGCTGAAGACGAAAATGCTGTCGGTGCAATTACCGTTTTTAATACGGAATATCTTTTCAAAAACACCATTATTATCATTTATATAAGCCCGTGATGATTTGTTTTTACTGATTTTCAATTTTAAATGTCCAGGCATATTTGCACGGGGGCTTTTTTTGATAGCGGCGGGGTATTTTAATTACAAAACCTTTATCTTTTTTTTGCCATTTCAAAGGTTCTTTTGTTCCCAGCAAAAACACTCCGGCATTGTCATCCGGTGTAAACGATTTTATGACTACACTGCCGGGCATTTGCATTTGGTCTTCGGCGGCAAGATATACGGCATACAAAGTTTCCCCTTTTTGGGTAAAACATATATTGTTCTCCTTGTAAGGGGCAATAGGCCGTGTGTCGTAAATCGCCTCGCTGTTAATTTTCATCCATGCTCCGATGTCTTTCAACAGTCTGTATGCGTCGCTATGCCATTGACCTTTTGGTCCCGGGGCTATGTTCAGCAACAGGTTTCCTCCTTTGGCAACGATATCCACCAAAAGGTGGACGGCTTTGTATCCGCTCATATATTTGGCGTTGGGTACCCACGACCAGCCCCCGCCCGCAATAATACACGACTCCCACGGATATGGCAGTGCTTTGCCGGGAACCCTGTTTTCGGGTGTGAGGTAGTTTTGATTTTTTCCGTAAACGGCGCGGTCAACAACAATGAGCCCGGGTTGTTTTTTACGTGCTTCTTGTACCAACTCGTCCATTTTTATATCCTGATTTACGACGGTTCTTTTAATGAAGCCCGTTTCGGTTTTCGAAGCTTGTTTATTATACCACTTTGCAATGTCCTCTTTCGATTTTTTCGATACCCAGCCGCCGTCTAACCACAAAATATCTATTTTGCCGTAACCGGTCATAAGTTCCATAATTTGCTTATGGGTATAATCGACGAATTTTTCCCATTTGCCGGGATAAATACCCGGATCGTAGTTAACGTTACGGTCACGCGGAGGAAAATATGGGTCCCAATAGTATTTGCTGTGCCAATCGGGTTTTGAAAAATATGCTCCCGTCCAAAATCCTTCGGAGCGGAATGCTTTGAAAATCTCTTTGGTAATGTTTGCCCTCGGGTTCGAATGGAACGGGCATGCCTTGTCGGTAATCTTATAATCGGTCTGTTTTGTGTCGAACATACAAAAGCCGTCGTGGTGTTTGGTGGTAAATATTACATAACGCATTCCCGCCTCTTTGGCTGCTTTTGCCCATTTCTCAGGATTAAAGTCAACAGGGTTGAATGTTGTCTTCAGGTTTTCGTATTCTTTTACGTATTCGAAATAGTTGCCCGGATTTCCCCCCTTTTTGCGTTCGCACCATCCGTAATCCTCGGGACATATGGACCACGATTCCACAATGCCCCATTGGCTGTATGTTCCCCAGTGCATCAGCAAACCGAATTTTAGATTTTGCCACTGTTCAAGTTTTTTTAAAACAAGTGTGTCGGTTTCGGGCACATAGCTCTTATCTTCTTGTGCAATTCCGTATGTGGATACCGCCAATATGGCGAAAACTAATAAATATTTCATCTTTTTTGAATTTTGTTTTGTCTATTCCTGTTTCAATAAGTTCAGCTTTTTATCCAGGCGGTACGATTCCCCTTTTTCTGTAAAAAACCTTTTTGAAATGTTGCCGTATTTTATTTTGCACACTCCTCCGTTGTTCGAGTGCAAAACGGCCTGTTCAAGTCTTCCCTCTTTCCACTCCATATCAACGGTGAAGCCGCCTTTGGCGCACAATCCGTAAACCTTCCCCTGTGGCCACTCTCCGGGCAGTGCAGGCAGCAGGTTTATGGTGTCGTTGTAACTTTGCAAAAGCATTTCGGCAATGGCTGCCGTTGCTCCGAAGTTGCCGTCTATTTGAAAAGGCGGGTGTGTGTCGAACAAGTTGTTAAGTGTCGATTTTCTGAATAGAGCTTGTAAATTTTCATACGCTTTTCCGGGTTCCAAAAGGCGTGCATACAGGCTTATTATCCAAGCCCTGCTCCAACCCGTATGTCCTCCTCCGTGTTTCAGACGTTTTTCCAGGGTCTTTCCGGCGGCTTTAAACAATTGGGGAGTTTGCGGCGTTATTTGTTCCAGCGGATACAAACCCAACAGGTGCGACATATGTCTGTGTCCCGGCTCCCACTCCCCGTAATCCTTTATCCATTCCATTATAGTGCTGTCTTTTCCTACTCTTATTTTGGGGATTTTTTTCTCTATTTGTTGCCACTTTTTTACCGATTCCGCACAAGTGTCCAAAACTTTACACGCCTCTATGCAATGTTTTATGTGTGCGCGTATCAATTCGTTATCTATTGTGGGGGCGTAGGTCAGCTGACAACGGCAATCGCTCTCTTTTAATTTATATGAATTTTCGGGCGACATTGAAGGATTTGTAACAAGCATACCGTCCTTTTCCACAAGGAAATCGCTTACAAATTCCATAGCCTCTTTCATTATGGGGAAAGCTCTGTTTTTAAGGTATTGTGTATCCATGGTATATTCGTAATGCCGCCAAAGCGGAAAAGTCATCCAAACACCGCTCATGGGCGACATGCCCCAGCGCATATCGGCGTTGGGTGCCGTTTTGCCGAATATATCGGTGGCATGGTGTATTACCCACCCGCGGCAGCCGTACATCTTTCTTGCGGTAATCCTGCCCGGAACACGCCATTTATCCACAAAATTCACAAGGGGTATTACCGTCTCGCTTAAGTTGCAAACTTCGGCTGGACTGTAGTTCATCTCGAGGTTTATGTTGGTATGGTAGTCCGATTCCCATGGGGCGTTGATATGTCTGTTCCAAATTCCTTGCAAATTTGCCGGTAGCACTCCGGGAGCTCTTGAACTGTTCATCAACAGATACCTGCCGTATTGAAAATAGAGTGCTGTCAGGGCGGGGTCTTTCTCTCCCGCTTTAACTCTTTTCAACCTGACGTCCGTGGGCAATGTGTCGGTTTGTACGTCGCCCAGTTCTATTTTTACCCGTTCGAATATTGAAGCGTGGTTTGATACATGTCTCTTTTTTAATTCGTTATATGGAGTGTCTTTTACTTTGTCTAATATCGAATTGCAAACATCCAAAGGTTTTATATCTCTGTCGAAATTCAGTTTCTCAATATTGTAATCGGTGGCCGCCGTTAGCAAAATTGTTAATTCGTCAGCATTTTCAACTTTAAGTGTAGAATCGCCGGGGACAATGCTTCCCCCTTTGTTAAGGGCAATAAGTTTTGCAGCAAATTTCATATGCTTTCCTCCCTTGCCTTTTGCGGGGTCGGGTTTGTCAACAACTTGACCTTTCATAACAATATCTTTGCCTTTGGCGGTAACAACGGCGTCTTTTACCCGGGTTAAGGCAATCTTTACATTTATCGAACCGGGTTTGCCGGCAACCAAATGTATTACAACAACATTGTCGGGCGACGAAACAAATATTTCACGCATAAAATTTACCCCGTCGATGCTGTACGAAGTTTTACCGACGCCTGCGTTTAACGTTAACGACCTGTTGTATGCCGAATAGGGCTTCAAACTGTCTGAAAGCAGGTACAGATTGCCGAGGGTTTGATACGAGCGAAATCGGGGAGGAGTTGCCAAAAGGTCTTTATTGGCAAGGTCGTAAGCCTCTTTTATCTGTTCGTTGAATATCAATCGTCTTACTTCGGGCAACGATTTTAGAGCGTTTTTGTTATTCACGTCAAAGTTGTATCCCCCCCACAAACTCTCTTCGTTAAGTTGAATACACTCGTTATATACCCGTCCGTAAACCATGGCTCCAAGGCGTCCGTTTCCAAGTGGTAATGCTTCGTTCCAATCGGTTGCCGGTTTATTGTACCATAGTCTGTACACAGGATTAAATTCCGTTTTTGCATCGTGTCGTTTACACGAGGTAAATATAATTACTGCCGACAGTATTGCGGTAAAATATGTTTTCAACTGCATTTTTTTACAAATATAATAATAGAATAAATTATCTTTGATGACACCGTAACCCGTTAATATGTTGTAAACAGCCTCGGTTTCCCTTAATTACTTATGTTGCATATGCGTAATTCCAACACTTTGTTCTCTTTATAGTCGTTATTTTTTTCTACTGTGGCGGCGTACGGGCTGTCCGCTTATAGTCCTCGGCGGCGGCACTATTCGGCAATGGCGTTTTCAGGGGCTTCCTCACGTCAGCCCTGCCTCCGCCTGCCTCATTAGTGCTGCCGCCTGCGGGCTGCCGCTTCCATCCCTGCCGCGTTCCCCTTCCGTTCTTAACATCTCTCCTAAAACCTCTCTTTTTTAACTCTTTCCGTAATTTTGCACAATCCTTTCCCTAAGAAAAAGACTCATACCTGATTTTACAACGGAATATGCTGTTTGTCCGCATTTAATGTCTTGCATGCCCTTTAAGTAAAACCCTTAATTTTATACGCAAATACCCTTAAAAAACATTACGGAATTTTAAATGTCAAAAAATATCTTATACATTTGACAACGTTAAATAATAAAGTTTAACCTTTTAATAAATAAAACAGAATATGGCAAATTACGAAGAACTGGTAAATGACTTTATGGCTAAAGTTATTGCCAAAAATCCCGGCGAAGTTGAATTTCATCAAGCCGTTCACGAAGTAGTGGAATCGTTGGTTCCTTACATCGAAGAGAATCCTCAATACAAAGAAGCAAAAATTTTGGACCGCATGGTTGAACCCGAGCGTGTTATTATGTTCCGTGTTCCTTGGTTGGACGACAAAGGCAACGTTCAAATCAATCGCGGTTTCCGTATAGAGATGAACAGCGCCATTGGTCCTTACAAAGGCGGTTTGCGTTTCCATCCTACCGTTAATCTCGGAATCTTGAAATTCCTTGCATTTGAACAGGTATTTAAAAACTCGTTGACAACTCTCCCCATGGGTGGCGGTAAAGGTGGTTCCGATTTCGACCCCAAAGGTAAATCCGACAACGAAGTTATGCGTTTTTGCCAAAGCTTCATGACAGAGTTACAACGTCACATTGGTCCCAATACCGACGTTCCCGCAGGCGACATCGGCGTTGGCGGACGCGAAATAGGTTTCTTATACGGTCAATACAAAAGATTGAGAAACGAATTTACAGGCGTGTTGACAGGTAAAGGTCTTGAATGGGGCGGTTCACTTATTCGTCCCGAAGCTACCGGTTATGGTGCCACCTACTTTGCCGAAGAGATGCTTAACAAAAAAGGCGACAGCTTAAAAGGTAAAACCGTTGTTATCTCCGGTTCGGGTAATGTTGCTCAATATGCCACCGAAAAAGTTACCCAACTCGGCGGTAAAGTTGTTACCCTTTCCGACTCTTCGGGATACATCTACGACCCCGACGGTATCGATGCCGAAAAATTGGCTTTCGTTATGGAACTGAAAAACGTAAAACGCGGTCGTATTAAAGAATATGCCGACAAATACGGTGTGGAATATCATGCAGGCGAACGTCCTTGGGGTGTTAAATGCGAAGTGGCAATGCCTTGTGCAACTCAAAACGAAGTTAACGAAGAGGATGCAAAAACACTCGTTGCCAACGGTTGTTATGTTGTTTCCGAAGGTGCTAACATGCCTTCTACTCCCGAAGCCGTTGAGGTATTCCAGTCTCATAAAATTCTTTATGCTCCCGGAAAAGCTGCCAATGCCGGTGGTGTTGCCGTTTCGGGTCTGGAAATGAGCCAAAACTCACTTCGTTTGAGCTGGACTCGCGAAGAGGTTGACAGCCGCTTGCACCAAATCATGAAAGATATTCACGCAACCTGTGTTAAATACGGTTCGGAAGGTGATTATGTGGATTATGTTAAAGGTGCTAACATCGGCGGTTTCGTTAAAGTTGCCGATGCCATGATGGCTCAGGGTGTAGTTTAATACATTCACATTACAGCTTATCATTAAAAAATCGTCCCGCACCAAGGCGGGGCGATTTTTTTTATATTTGCCCCGATATTATTTTTCAAAAATCAAAATTAATTTTTCAAAAATGAAAGATACAGTTGCTATTTTGTGCGGCGGAGGTCCTGCCCCCGGCATTAATTCGGTAATAAGTTCCGTTTCACATGTGTTTCTCGAAAGCGGATACCGCGTTCTCGGTATTCACGAGGGATACAAAGGGTTGTTCTCCGGCGACCGCAAACTCGTAGAAATAGATTTTACCTTTGCTGATGCCATTCACAACAGGGGTGGGTCGGCTTTGAAAATGAGCCGCCACAAACCCGCCGACAGTGAGTTCAGTACCGACTTTTTTGTTGAAAACAATGTGAAACTCCTTGTTACAATAGGCGGCGACGATACCGCTTCCACGGCAAACCGTATCTCCAAATTTTTACGAAACCACAATGTGCAAATTCAAAATATACATGTCCCCAAAACCATTGACAACGATTTGCCCTTACCTGAAGACACACCCACGTTCGGATATCAATCGGCAAAACAGGAAGGGGTCAGAATAGCACAAACAATATACGAAGATGCCCGTACCAGCGGAAACTGGTTTGTTGTTGCAGCCATGGGACGCGAAGCGGGTCACCTTGCATTCGGTATCGGGGCGGCTTCCCATTTCCCCATGATTGTTATTCCCGAAATGTTTAATAAAGTTGACGTTACTTTCGACCGTATTATACGTTTGATAATTTCCGCTATCGTAAAAAGAAAAATTGCAGGAATACCCTACGGTGTTGCAATAGTCAGCGAAGGGGTTTTCCACTTTATGTCGGACAGTGAGATTGAAAACTCGGGAATAGATTTTACGTACGACGACCATGGTCATCCCGAACTCGGAAACGTAAGCAAAGCGCATATCTTTAATGTGCTTCTTCAAAACCGGTTAAAAGAACTCGGACTAAAAGTTAAAAGCCGTCCCGTGGAGTTGGGTTACGAACTGCGTTGTGTTCAGCCCACGGCTTTCGATTTGATGTATTGCGGCCTGCTGGGTTACGGCGTAAAAAAACTCTTCGACGAAGGAAGAACAGGTTGCATGGTTACGGCAAGCCCCTCGGGAAAAATATCACCGCTTTATCTTGATGACGTTGCCGATGAACAGGGAAAGGTTAAACCTCGTCTGGTAAATCTTGAAGGCGACAAACCCAAGCTGGTATTTAATAACGGTTTGCAATTTATTGAACCCGGCGATTACGAAGAGGCAAAAAAATATCTCCCCAATCCCGTAGAGTACGATTTTAGGAAAATTTTGGATTGGTAGTTATACCTTTTCACAAATATTAAATTATTTTTGCATTTGGTAAATTAAGGAAAACAGAAAAATGGATTTTAGTAAAATTTTGTCGATAGCAGGAAAACCGGGCCTTTTTAAATTGATAGGAGAGGCTAAAAATAATATAGTTGTCGAATCGTTAACCGACGGTAAAAAACAACCCGCATTCTCGCACGAACGTATAAGTTCGCTTAAAGAGATTAGCATTTACACCGAAACGGGTGACGAACCCCTTGAGGATGTGCTGAAAAAAATTTTTGAAGTGCAACAGGCAAAACCCGTGGAAAATGTAAAAAAGATGAGCGGAAACGATTTGAAAACTCTTTTTGAAAAAGCAGTACCCGATTACGATAAAGATGCTGTATATGTTTCCGACATGAAAAAAGTTTTTACTTGGTATAATATCCTTTTGGAAAAAGGTTTGCTCGACTTCCCGGAGGAGAAAAACGAGGATGAAAATTCCGGAACAACCGATAATGGTAATGGTGATGAAAAAGCAGAATAATTATGCTTTACAAGCATATTATAAAACCCTTTTTCTTTTTATTCGACCCCGAAAAGGTACACGGCTTTGTATCTCTGTTTATTAAATTTTCTTTTAAAATACCGGGCGTAGTTCCGTTAGTGCGCTATTACGCCGGTAGTAACGGTAAAAATGAGGGGTTCGACCTGTTAAATTTGCATTTTAAAAACAGGGTGGGTCTTGCCGCCGGTTTCGATAAAAATGCCGAACTTATTGATGAACTATCGTCGTTTGGTTTCGGTTTTATTGAGGTTGGTGCCGTTACACCGGAACCCCAAAGCGGAAACCCCAAACCCCGCCTTTTCCGTTTGCCGCACGATAAAGCACTGGTAAACCGCATGGGATTTAATAACAAAGGGGTGGATTTCTTGATAGGGAAACTCAAAAAGAGAAAATCCGACATTGTCGTCGGTGTTAATCTCGGAAAAAATACACATACTCCCAACAGTAAAGCGGCTGATGACTATGTTCTCCTTTTTGAAAAACTTTTCGATTTTGCCGATTATTTTGTGATAAACGTCAGTTGCCCGAATATTTCCGATTTGCGTGAGTTACAAGACAAAGAGGCTCTTGAAAAAATATTGCTCGAAATAGAAAAGATAAATAACGCTAAACCCAACCCCAAACCGGTGCTCCTGAAAGTTTCGCCCGACCTTAACGATAACCAGTTGGACGAGGTTATCAATCTGGTAAAAACAACAGGTATTGCCGGTGTTGTTGCCGTAAATACGACGGTAAGCCGTAACGGATTGAAAACTTCGAAAACACTTGTGAATGCTATCGGTAAAGGAGGACTGAGCGGTGCGCCTCTAAAAAAGAGGGCTTTGGAGGTGGTAAGGTATTTGAAAGAAAAATCCGAAAAAAAATTCCCCGTAATTGGGGTGGGAGGAATTTTTACGGCTGATGACGCCAACGAAATGTTTGCTGCCGGTGCCGATTTAATTCAGGTGTTTACGGGATTTGTTTACGAAGGACCTTTTATTGCCAAAAAATTATTGAAATAATTATGAATAAAATATTTTTGATAATTCAGCGCGAATATTTGACAAGGGTAAGAAAAAAATCCTTTGTTGTAATGACCGTATTGGGGCCTTTGTTGATGGCCGCCATGGTTATTTTGCCCGCCTATTTGTCGGAGATAGGTGAAGCAACCACAAAAAAAATAGTGGTCCTGGATGAAACAGGCTGGTTTTACCAAAAATTCAAGAGCGGGGATAAAATGGAGTTTACCTATACGCAAGACGATTTTAATACCGCCAAACAAAAGGCAATGGTTACGGGTGCCATGCTGTTGTATATTCCCATGACACAACTGAATATCCCCGTTAATGCCGAACTCTATTCCGAAAAACAACCCGGACTGAATGTGCGGGCATACATTAAAACGGTAATGAAACGTGTGGTCGAAAACAAAAAACTTCTTGCCTCGGGAATAGACCCCGAAGTGATTAAAGCATCAAAAGTCAACATAAATCTGGTAACGGTCAAAGTGGCCGAAAACGGAGAAGAAAAGGAGAGTTATACCGAAGTGGAAGTGGGATTGGCAATTTTTGCCGGAATACTTATCTATTTCTTTATTTTTATGTTCGGCGCTCAGGTGTTAAAAGGTGTTGTCGAGGAAAAATCGAACCGGATAGTGGAGGTTTTGGTGTCGTCGGTAAAACCTTTTCAACTTATGATGGGCAAAATAGTTGGAATAGCTTTGGTGGGATTGACGCAATTTTTGTTGTGGATAATTTTAACGGGAGTATTCATAGGTGTTTTTCAAGCGGGATTAACGGGAAAGGATATCTCCGAAGGTATTCAAATGATGACCCAAAGCCAAAGTGTTAATAGCGGAAATGCAGGGCAAACATTGGCATTGGTACAGATGCAGGAGATACTCGGCAGTATTGATTTTAGGGTAATGATATTCAGCTTTCTGTTTTATTTCCTCGCCGGATACCTCTTGTATGCGTCATTGTTTGCAGCCATAGGGGGTGCTGTTGACAACGATGCCGACACGCAGCAATTTATGTTGCCCATTACAATTCCGCTTATTTTTTCGGTGGTAATGTCGAGTGTTGTGGTGAACCAGCCCGACAGCAGCTTGTCGGTATTCCTTTCCATGTTCCCTTTTACCTCT
Organism: uncultured Lentimicrobiaceae bacterium; assembly: GCA_964549335.1. Classification (GTDB taxonomy): domain Bacteria; phylum Bacteroidota; class Bacteroidia; order Bacteroidales; family F082; genus Sulfidibacterium. Next base: position 19,172 of record CAZJUQ010000020.1, read on the forward strand.
CCGGTGATAATGATGATGCGGATACCGTTCGGCGTTCCCATGTGGCAAATATGGTTGTCGGTTGTCATTTTGCTGTTGACCTTTGTATTTACAGTCTGGGTTGCCGCAAAAATTTACCGAATAGGAATATTAATTTACGGTAAAAAGGTAAATTATGCCGAGCTTTGGAAATGGTTGAAATATTAATCTTGTAACAGGGGAGTAGCCCTGTATTTTTTGTTATAAACCCCTCTGCCGGTTTTTTTATCGAAAAGGGCAAATTTAAATCTTCCTTTGGCTTTTGCCATAAAAGTATCCTTGAAAACCGCCGTTACTTCGCATTCGGTACCGTTGACATAGACCGTGTCGCCCACCTTAACCTCCATTAGTTTTAACCTGGTTTTTCTGAGCCTCGTTTTAATGGCATTGTACTCGGCATTTATTTCACGCATTATATTCTCGTCTCCTCCCGCGTCGGGATGATATAAAAGCGCCAATCGTTTATAATTTAATCTTGCCTGCGCTTCGCTGCGTATGTCGTCGGGAAAAAATTTCATCTTAACGGTGCAAATTTACTTTGCATAATACACCCAAAAGCCTGCATTTCGGAAAATTATTACCAATAAATTGTTAATAAATCGTTGAGACGATTCTCTGCAAAAGTCTCTTTGAGAGTGAAGAATACTTGTTGTATTGCAAGTTTGAAAACGTTTTGTGTCGATGATAATAGTCGTGCCGGGTTTGTATGTTAAAATAACGGATGTTAATCCCCCGAAATCTTAATTAAAAATTGTACCTTTGAAACCTCATAAAAAAATGTGTAATTAATTAATCAAAAAAAAATGAAAAAGATAGCACTGTTTTTTGTGGTTTTAATGATTATTCCGGTAACATCTATTTTCGGACAAAGCAAAGATAAAGCCAAGTTTAAAGAGTATCAACCCGGGTATTATCAAAATTTTATTCTTAAAGATGTAAATGCGGTAAGAGAAAAGTTGCACCCGCAAAAAAAAGAGAAGAAATTTATGATGGATCAATCGGGGCTGGACTTGCCGAATAAAGTTGCCGATTACAAAGAGCACACATATTGGCATTTTCCAACCACCTCGCAAGGCAATGCCGGTACTTGCTGGTGTTTTTCCACAACATCGTTTATGGAATCGGAAGAGTACCGTCTGCACGGAAAAAAGGTGAAACTCTCGGAGATGTTTACGGTGTATTGGGAATATGTTGAAAAAGCCAAAGGTTATGTGGCCTCGAGGGGCAATTCGGTTTTCGACGAAGGTTCCGAAGCCAATGCCGTGACGCGCATAATGAAACTTTACGGAGCCATGCCGCGCTCGGTTTACGACGGATTGAAAGACGGACGTAAATTTTATTCGCATGCCGATATGGCAAAAGAGATGAAAACATATTTGAAAAGTGTAAAAGCAGCTGACGCCTGGAACGAAGATGAAGTGGTGGCAACAATTAAATCGATTATGAACCACTACATGGGCGAACCTCCCGCATCTTTCCAATACGAAGGGAAAACTTACAATCCCAAATCATTCCTGAAAGATTATCTTAAACTGAACCCCGACGATTATGTTGATGTTTTATCATATCTGCAGCAACCTTTCTGGCGGCAAGTGGAGTACGAAGTTCCCGATAATTGGTGGCACAGCAAAGATTATTATAACGTTCCGCTCGATGTCTTTATGGATGTTTTTCATACTGCACTTGAAAATGGTTATACCGTTGCCGTTGGAGGCGATGTCTCCGAAGCAGGTTTTTCGCGGCAAACAAATGTGGCTCTAATACCGGATTTCGATATTCCTTCGGCATATATTAATGATAATGCACGTCAGTTCAGGTTCTCCAATAAAACCACTACCGACGACCACGGAATGCATGCCGTAGGCTATCTGAAAGACAAAGAGGGTAAATACTGGTTTTTGATAAAAGATTCAAGCTCCGGCTCAAGAAACATCGACCCCGACAGCCCTGAATTCGGCTACTATTTCTTTAGCGACGATTACGTAAAACTGAAAATGATGGACTTTATGGTTCATAAAGATATGTTTAAAAAATATATGAAGAAATTCAAATAAATTAAAAAAGAGAGATTTCGCCTATAAATATGATTACGTATTTGTGTGAAGTATAGTCTCTTTTATTGCGGTAATTGCACTGTTTCAGGGCACTGTTATCAGTTTTGATTTCTTATGCTGTTTCCGTGGCAAAAAAAACATCAATTGTTAAAAAGCAAACATGAATTTTAATAACCGTTATAAAGCTACTGAAAGAATACCGGAAAATTCATAACGGAGCAAAGCCGTTATTTTAATGGCTGACGTTTCGAATAGCTATTGTTTAAACGTTTTACAAAAAAACAAACAGGTGAAGATAAGGTTTTTCATAAAAAAAGAGTGTAGAAAAGCCACACTGTTGACACGTTTTATTGTTGTCTCGGGTATTGTTTTGCTTGGATATTTGATGTTAATCAATGTTTACCGTTTTTTGACCGTAAATAAAACCGTCGATACCAAAACCATGGTTATTGAGGGTTGGGTTGACGACAACGTTTTGGACGAAGCACTCGACTATTACCGGAAAAACGGTTTTAACAAACTTATCGTAACAGGATTGCCCGTAACGAAACGGAGATTGTTTTCATACTTTAAAAATACCGCACAACTTGCGGCGGCGCAAATAAAAAATTCGGGATTTACCGATACCGTATATCAGGCCGTTATTCCAAAGGGTATTTTAATTGACAGAACTTTCAATACGGCTATAGCGGTAAAAATACTCTTCGACGAGCATCCCGGTTGGGAAAAAAGTTTTCTTATCTATTCGGAAGGTACACATTCAAGACGTACCAAATTGATGTTCGACAAAGTTTTCGGTGATGACTTTTCAATAGGCATTATAGCCGGAAAAGAGAAAATATTCGATTCAAAACATTTTTGGCGCACCTCAAAAGGTTTCAGAACGGTAACCAACGAATTTGTGGCTTATCTGTGGGTTTATCTCTTCTTTCATCCCGATATCGACGAAAGTGTGAAAAAATTCAAAGAGTTGAAAATGAGTGAAAACCCGGAATAGAGACTGGTGTGTAAATTTTAATAAAAAACCATGGAAAAACCCGAAATATCGTTGTTGTTTGTAGAAGACGATGTAGTATTGCAAAACGTTTACAAGTACACACTTACAAAAATTGTGGACAAATTGTATTTTGCCAATAACGGTAAAGAGGGATACCAACTTTATAAAAAATACCGTCCGCAAATTATTGTTACCGATATCAGAATGCCTGTTATCAACGGACTCGACATGGCCAGGAACATAAAAATGCTCGATAAAAATGTCCGTATCATATTGGTTTCGGCATTTATGGAACCGCGTTATTTTATGCAAGCCATCGAACTGGGCGTCAAAAGTTTTATAATGAAACCCATTGATGCCGAAAAACTTAAATCCGTTATAAACGAGCAGGTTGAAGATATTTTTCTCGAGTGGAAGTTCCAAAAAGAGGAAGAGAGAAGAAGAAAAGCCGAAGAAGCCACACTGAAAAGCGAAACCATTTTGAAAACCCTTGTTGATGCAAGCGCTTCGTTTTTCCATTACGGTTTTAACAGTATCAGCGTTTTGCCGACGTTGAAAAACCTGGGCGAGGCCACAAAATCGTCAAGGGTCTATATTTTCGAAAACAAGAAGGAAAACAATGGATATTTCACCAAACTGCTTTTCGAATGGACAGCAAAAGGGGTGAAAAAAAGAATTAACGACAAAGTCTATAATGATGTCTCGCTTTCGACCGAGTTAATAGCCGACTGGGTGGAGAAACTATCAAAAGGTGAAAATGTAGTCTCGTTAACAAGGAATGTAAAAAATGACACCTTGCGGAAAAACCTTGAAAAATACGGCGTTCTTTCTATATTGATGATTCCTATTTTCGTCAATGACGAGTGGTGGGGTTTCGTAGGTATCGACGACCAAAAAACCGAGAGAATTTGGACCGATGTGGAGATTAAAGCCCTCGAAGCAATGGCAAACAACCTCGGTGCAGCCATTTACCGGAGAAATGTTGAACTGGAGTTGCTGCGTATGAACGCCTTGCTTGAAGAACGCGTAAAACAACGTACCCGCGATTTGGAAGTGGAAGTGGCAGAACGTAAAGTAGCCGAAATGTTATTGCGCGACAGCGAAGAAAAGTACCGGCTTATTTTTGAAAATGCCAACAGCTCCATTTTGTTAATACGCGAGGGAATAATAACTTTGGTAAACCCCAAAACCGTTGACATCTTTAATTATTTCCCGAAAGTTATGATTGGAAATAAATTGTCGGCGCTGGTGAACGAAAAATACAAACAAATTATTGTTGATTGCTTTGAAAAAAACGAATATCACGAAAAATGTGCCTCCTTCGACGTGGTTATTGAAACAGCCGATGGGAAAAGCAAATGGGTGGAGATAAAAAGCAATAAAATTGTGTGGGACAATGTTGACTCGTATCTGCTCTTTATTTCGGATATCACGGCGCGTAAAGATGCCGAATACAAACTGAATATGCTTAACAAATCGCTCGAAGAGCGTATTAAAGAAAAGGTGGAAGATATTAAACTGCAGCAACAACTGCTGATGCAAAAGTCGAAACTCGAGTCCATGGGCGAACTTTCGGCAGGCTTGGCTCACGAACTTAATCAACCGCTGGTGGGTATCTCAATGGCCCTTGATAACATTATGATGAAAGTGTCGGAAGATAATTTTGTAGATATTAAATATTTGCACAACAAGTTTAAATATGTCTTCGACGATATTGAAAGAATAAACAGAATAATACAACATGTCAGACTTTTTTCGCGCGAGCAGGAGTTTAACCTTAACGAAAAGGTCAATGTTAACGAAGTGATTGAAAACGCCTTGTCGATGATGGAGATGCAAATGAAAAACCATTCCATATTTGTCGATTTGCAGCTCAGCGACGAACCGCTCTTAATAGAAGGTAATCAATACAGACTGGAACAGGTAATAGTAAATCTTTTGTCCAATGCCAAATATGCCCTCGGTGAAAAAAGAAAAATGTTGAAAGGTAGCAACTATAAAATGAGCATTGCCATTAAATCGTCGGTAAAAAACAACAGAGTGGTTATTGAGGTTACCGACAACGGCACCGGCATCGATAGAGGAGTCATTACCAAAATATTCAATCCCTTTTTTACTACCAAAAGCGGTAAAGAGGGTACCGGACTGGGACTTTCGATATCGTACGGAATAATTAAAGAGATGAAAGGAAGTATCGCCGTAAAAAGCGAAAAAGGAAATTATACTACTTTTGTAATAGAATTGCCAAAAGCTTAAAAGATGAAAAAAAAGTTGTCCATTCTGGTAGTTGACGACGAAAAACGTGTTGTTGACGAAATAGTGGAATTTTTAAAAGGCAGAAAATACAAGGTGTTCAGTGCCACAAATTCCGAAACAGGGTTAAATATCCTGAAAACTAACGATATCGATTTGGCTATTCTCGACATTAAAATGGAGGGTATGGACGGACTTGAATTGTTAAAGAAAACAAAGGAGTTGAAACCCTCCGTTGAAGTTATTATGATTTCCGGACACGGTGACATGACAACGGTTATCGAAGCTATGCGTCTCGGTGCAAGCGACTATTTTCAAAAACCGTTCAGGCTTATTGATATAAATAACGCAATAACGCGTACCAAACGGTTCCTCGCTTTAAACGAAGAGCTGAAATCCACAAAGGAAAATCTGGATTTCCTGTCGGAAAAACTACTGGAAAACATAGGCGCCCAGTTAATAGGAAACAGTTCGAGCCTGAAAAAGATGATAGGAATGATGCAAAAGGTGGCACAAACCGATAACACTTCGGTGTTGATTCTGGGCGAAAGCGGCACGGGTAAAGAGTTGGTTGCACACGGAATACACTATTTGTCAAGACGAAACCGCAACACTTTCTATTCGGTAAATTGTTCGGCAATTCCCGAATCCCTTTTCGAAAGCGAATTTTTCGGACACAAGAAAGGGGCTTTTACAGGTGCCCTGACCGACAAAGAGGGTTGGTTCGAAATTGCCGACAAAGGCACTCTCTTTCTTGACGAAATAAGCGATATGCCGCTCGACCAACAAGCTAAACTGTTAAGGGTCTTGGAAGAAAGGAAAGTGAGCAAAGTGGGTTCGCGCGAAAGCAAAAAAGTTGACGTCAGGGTTATTGCCGCTTCCAATAAAAATCTCGAAGCTCTTACTCACGAAAATAAATTCCGTCTCGACCTGTTTCACAGGCTTAGTATTTTTGTGATTGAAATACCTCCTCTGCGCGAACGTAAAGAGGATATCCCATTGTTGTTGGATTATTATGTGAAAATTTTTGCCTCGAGAATGGGGAAAAATATTTCGGGAATTGACGTTTCGGCAGTAAATAAGTTGATGAACTATCAATTTCCGGGCAATGTGCGCGAACTGAGAAATTTTGTTGAGCGTGCCGTTATTATGTGCGACGGGGAGTTGCTTACCGGCGAACATTTCATTATTAACAACGGCAACAGGGATATACAACAAAACAATGAAAGTGCCGGGGTAGTGTCAAAACCGGACAGTGCCGAAACCCACGAAACCACTCTTAACCTGAAAGAAAACGAAAAACGCCTTATAATAAAAGCTCTGGAAATGTCGAATTACCAAAAATCGAAAGCGGCGGAGTTGTTGGGAATTACCTGGCAGGCTCTCGACCGTCGAATGAAACGTTTTAACATAACATTTTAATATTGGGTTTAAGTTTTTAATATTTATGTATTTTTGCCCGTTTTTTAAAATAATATTGATATGAACGATAAGTGGAGCCTCTTTCAAAAGTTTTTAATTACACAAAACCAAACCGTTTCGGTAACCGATTTTTTGATTAATTCGGCAGTGATAATCATACTTTCGTTGATTTTGGAAGTAACATATATAAAATGTGCACGCACCATCTCAAACAGGAGACAGTTTGCCGGCGTATTCCTTTTAATAGCATTTACCACAATGTTGATAATTACAATCGTGAAATCTTCGCTTGCCCTTTCGTTGGGGTTGGTGGGTGCTCTGTCTATAGTCAGGTTTCGTGCAGCCATTAAAGAACCCGAAGAACTGGCTTACCTCTTTTTTGCCATATCCATTGGCTTGGGATTGGGAGCAAATCAAACTTTGGTGGTGGTTGAAGCTTTTGTTATCGGAATGCTAATAATATGGGGACGCTATCTTATTAAAAGCAAAAACAGTTATCAACACATATATTTGAACTTTACCTCAAAACCCGGCAAAATAAAAATTGACGATGTCGTTTCGGCGGTAAAAGAGACTTTCGGCAGAAATACTTTGAAACGTTACGACGAAAACGACAAACGCTTTGAGGTGTCGTTTTTGATTGAAATGTCAAATCCTTCAAAACTGCAACAGTTTAAAAACAGGGTTTACGACCTTGCCGAAGATGTACACGTGTCGGTGGTCGAGAGTAAAACCTTTTAATTAATTCCAAAGGCATTGTTTTTTCCACCCTTCGACATAGAAAACAGTCGCTACGAACGCAAGTTTGTTGTTAGTGATATGATGCTGCCGCAAATAGTACAGCACATTAAAATGCATCCGGCAACATTTTCGTCTGTTTTTCATCCGCGTTACATCAATAATATATATTTGGATACTGCCGAGTTGGATTTCTTTTACGATAACCTGTCGGGTAGGGGAAGTCGAAAAAAGGCAAGAATACGTTGGTACGGCAACCTGTACGGAAATATCGGCAAACCTGTTTTGGAGTTTAAAATAAGAGAAGGCTATTTGGGTAACAAAATATCTTTTCTGTTGCCGCCTTTCAGTTTCGACGAAAACATAAGCCAGGGGGCTTTACAACAAATTTTCGACAAGTCGGATTTGCCACAATGGGCAAGAGATGTTTTGAAACATCTTCGCCCTTCACTTGTAAACAGGTATTTGCGCGAATATTTTCTGAGTTTTGACGGAAAATTCAGAATTACCACCGATACTGAACTGGAGTATTATGCAATTTCGGCAAACAACAACTGTTTTTCCGAACGTTACGGCACGCAAGATGTTGTTGTGGAGCTGAAATACGGTTATGCCGATGCCGTAATTGCTCCCGGTGTTTCTGCCATGCTTCCCTTCAGACTTACCAAAAGTTCGAAATATGTAAACGGAATAGAATTGCTACATCCCTCTCTGGTATAGACGTATAACGCTTTTTCCGTCTCATTGGCAACAAAAAAAATGCAAATGACCTTCCCCTTGGTGGTACGATGCGGACAAAAAAAGGTTGCCAAATTCCTTTGACAACCTTTCTAAGTAGCGGGGGCAGGATTCGAACCTACGACCTACGGGTTATGAGCCCGTCGAGCTACCACTGCTCCACCCCGCAATATATTCTCCCGTTTTTAAGAGGAGTGCAAAGATATATTTTGTTTCTTTGCAAAACAAATTTTTTTTAATTTTTTTAATAATTTTTTCCATGTCTCATAAAGCCGGCTTTGTCAATATTTTAGGTTATCCCAATGTGGGGAAATCCACCTTAATGAATGCTTTGGTGGGCGAAAAACTTTCTATTATAACCTCAAAAGCGCAAACAACACGCCAGAGAATTATGGGAATTGTAAATGGCGACGACTTCCAGATAGTGTATTCCGACACGCCCGGTATTGTCAGGAAACCCTCGTACAAAATGCACGAAATAATGAACCGTTTTGTTGATACGGCTCTTATTGATGCGGATATTCTGTTGTTGATGACCGAAACCGGATTGCAATTTGAAGAGGCTGATATTTTGAAAAAGATAAAAGAGTCGGAGGTGCCGTTAATAATTGCAATAAATAAGATTGACCTTTCGGAACAAGCAGTAGTATCGCGTGAGATTGACAGGTGGAAAAAAGAATTTCCCGCTGCCGAAGTGGTACCTTTGTCGGCTCTTAACGGTTTTAATGTCTCATTGATTTTTAATTTGATACTCGAGAAACTGCCCGAAAACCCGCCATACTTTCCTAAAGATGAGTTAACCGATAAAACGGAACGCTTTTTCGCCTCCGAAATTATCAGGGAAAAGATATTCTTGAACTACAAAAAAGAGGTGCCTTATTCCAGCGAAGTTGCCGTGGATAGTTTCAAAGAGTTTGAAAACATAATAAAGATTCATGCAATTGTATTTGTTGAAAGGGAGTCGCAAAAAGCCATCATACTCGGACACGAAGGAAAAGCCATAAAAAAAACGGGAACGGAGGCACGCATGGATATGGAGAAGTTTTTCGGAAAAAAGATATACCTTGAAATCACCGTCAAGGTTAAAAAAGAGTGGCGAAACGATGAGAAGATGCTCGATAAACTGGGCTACCATAATGTTTAGCCGCACTTTTATAATGCTTAAAAAGATATATATATGAGTAATATAGTAGCAATTGTAGGACGTCCCAACGTCGGTAAATCGACACTTTTTAACCGTCTTACGGGGAAAAAAGAGGCAATAGTTGAATCGGTCAGCGGTGTAACGCGCGACAGAATATACGGCGAAAGCGACTGGAACGGGGTTAAATTTACCGTGGTCGATACAGGAGGCTTTGTTCGCGGTTCCGACGATGTTTTCGAAGAGGAAATCAGAACACAGGTTATGTTTGCCGTTGACGAAGCCGATGCCATTATTTTTATGGTTGACGGAAGAGAGGGCATAACCCCGCTCGACGAAGATGTTGCCGATATGTTGCGAAAATCGAAAAAGGCTGTTTTTGTTGCGGCTAACAAAGTTGATACTCCCAACATGTCGCATCTGACGAGTGAATTTTATTCGCTGGGACTGGGCGATGTTTTCCCCGTTTCGGCGGTAAACGGAAGCGGTTCGGGAGAACTTCTCGACGAAATGGTTAAGGTTTTCGATGCCAAAGAGGAGGATGAAGATGATATGTTTGATGTTCCCAGGGTGGCTGTTATCGGAAGACCGAATGTGGGTAAATCGTCACTCATAAATACATTGATAGGCAATAAACGTAATATTGTAACCCCGGTTGCCGGAACTACCCGCGATTCCGTTTATACCCCTTTCAAAGGTTTCGGTCACGAATTCGTTTTGGTTGATACCGCCGGATTACGCAAAAAAGGTAAAGTTTACGAAAATATTGAATTTTACTCCACATTGCGCACCATACGTGCCATTGAAAAAGCCGATGTAAGTGTTGTTATGATTGATGCCGTGCAAGGTGTGGAACGGCAGGATGTGAATATTTTCCATCTTGCCGAAAAAAATAAAAACGGTATTGTTGTAGTTGTCAATAAATGGGATTTGGTAAAAAAAGAGAGTAATACACACCTGGAGTTTGAAAAGACCATTAAAGAGCGTTTTGCTCCCTTTAACGATGTGCCCGTGGTATTTACCTCCGTTTCGGAAAAACAACGTATCATCAAGATACTCGATTTGGTCAAAGAGGTTTACCATAAGAAAAAACAACATATCAGTACATCAAAACTTAATGATTTGATGTTGCCTGTTATCGAAAACCGTCCCCACCCCGAAGTGTCGCGCGGGCGCAGAATTAAGATAAAATATGTTATGCAATTGAAAAATACCGTAATTCCGCAATTTGTATTTTTCTGTAACCTCCCTGCCGAAGTAAAAGAGTCGTACAAAAGGTTTTTGGAAAACAGAATCAGGGAGAATTTCGATTTTACGGGTGTTCCCGTCCAACTCTTTTTCCGTCAAAAGTAAAAGCAAATGGATGTTGCTGTAAGAATAGACAAATGGCTGTGGGCGGTTAGGGTGTTTAAAACCCGCTCGCAAGCTGCCGAAGCTTGCAAGGGGGGCAAAGTGAAAATAGACGGTGTCCCCGTAAAACCGTCACGCGAGGTTAAAACCGGCGATATAATTACGGTTCAGTCGAAAAGCATAAAAAAAACCTTGAAAGTTCTGAAACCTGCCAAAAACAGAGTGTCGGCAAAATTTGTTGCCGAACTTATGGAGGATATTACACCCCCCGCCGAACTGGAAAAACTCGAAATGATAAGGCAGTTGAATTATGAACGGCGCGAGCGAGGTGCCGGCAGACCTACCAAAAAAGAGAGAAGAATAATAGATAAACTTAAAAAGCGACTTTAAAGGCAAAAAAAGAGCCTTATTCCGAAACATTTTTGTGATTTTTACGTTGAATATTTACAGAGCAAACCAATATTTAGCCGATATTAATGAATTTTGTTTTTAAAAAAGAAATAAGACTACTCTCATATCTACTGCTTATTATTTCACTGTTATCGCCAAAATTCGATTTTTGTCAAAATAGTGACAATAATGACAGTTTGAGCGGCAGCAGAATATATATCGACAGCTTGCTCAAAATTGTTCAGCAAAACCCCGAACGGTTTATTGCTCCCGTCGATTCGTTAATAGAGAAGCTAAGCCTTAGTAAAGAAAAAAATCTCTCCGATATTGCTTACGCCTATTACCTCAAAGGAAATATCAACAATCACCTCGAAAATAAAAATGCAATAGCGTTGTCGTGTTACGATACCGTGTTGAACATAGCTGAAAAAATCAAAGATACAGTTTTGTTTTTTAAAGGTTATGAAGGTGTTGCTACCGTATATTCAAACAAAGGATTGTTCGACTCTTCGGAATACTATTACGGGTTGGCACACAAATTTGTTAAAAGTAAGGGTGACAGCGCTGCCATGTATTCCATGCTGTTAAATTGGGCAATATTGAAAGCAAAACAGGGTAAACTTGATACGGCCATCCGCATGATGTTTAAAAGTGCCGATTATTACGAAAAGGTTAACAAGCCCGACGTGCTTTTGTTTGTTTACAACTCACTGGCGGCAACGTTTCAAAAGTCGGAACTTTTCGACCAAGCCCTAAAATATTATTATATGGCGTTACATTACGATTCCATTGCCGATAACGTCGATTTTACGGCACAAATTTTAGGAAACATAGGTTATCTGTACACTGCAATAAACAAGTTAGACAGCGCTTTGATATATTTGAATATGTCGCGCGAAATGTTAGACCAGGAGAAAGAGCGTGTGAGCTATTATTACGTTATACTGAACCTTGCCAATGTGTATTTTGCCAAAAAGGACTATTCCAAAGCCTTACAGATGTTTCTCGATTTGAACACATCGGACATAATAAAGGGAAACAGCCTGTTGAAAACGGCAACAACGGTGAATATTGGCGCTTGTTACATATTCCTCAATAAATACGACTCGGCGCGACTGTTTCTGGATAAAGGTCTGGAATTAACTTTAAAATACAAGTTTCCCGAATTTAGAATGCACGCATATTACAACATGTATCAATTGGATTCGGCCATGGGTAATTGGGTATCTGCGGTCGAAAATTTGAAAAAGTCGGTATCCCTGAACGACAGTTTAGTAAACAGCAAAACCATAAAAGAGATTGAAAACTCAAGAATCGCCTCCGAACTGAAACACGAAAAAGAGTTGAACAACCTTTTAAAAAAGGAGAACTTACTTACAAAAGAGCTGATAAAACGAAAAAACATTGTCCTTTTGGTGGAGACGATACTCTTTGTACTCGTACTATTAATTATCATTCAAACATACCTGAGCAAAAAAAAGATAAAACGGCTGCATAAAGAGTTGAAATCGAAAAACAAAATGTTGTCGGAGCAAAAACTTATGCTCGAAAAGCAAAACGAACTTAAAAACAAGTTCTTCTCGATAATAAGCCATGATATGATTTCCCCTTTTAATACTATACTCGGACTCTCCGAAATTTTAAAATACGATTTCGATAAAATTCCTGATGATGAAAAAAAGATGATGATTGATTCGTTATACAGTGTATCTCAAAATACATTTACCCTTCTTAATAATTTGCTGGAATGGTCGCGGATACAAATGAATAAGATAGAGCCCTATTTTCATAAAGTCGATATCAGCGATGTGTGTAAAAAATCGTGCGAACTCTATTCGCCTGTGGCAAAACAAAAAGAGATTACAATAACCTGCGATATTTCAGGCAATTTAACATCAAATACGGATGATATAATAGTAAACAATATAATCAATAACTTGCTTAACAATGCGGTGAAATTTACCTTCAGAGGCGGAAAAGTTACTTTAAAAGCCCGTAGGGAAGGGGATAATGTGAAAATATGTGTGTCGGATAACGGCGTGGGTATTCCCGAAGAAAAGCTCAATCTTTTGTTTAAAGTAGGCAGCAACATGGTTGAGCCCGGTACCGATAACGAAAAGGGCACCGGATTGGGATTGTTATTGTGTTACGATTATGTTAAACTCCTTGGCGGAAACATTACCGTGGAAAGCCGCCGTGGTAAAGGAACCACGTTTTGTTTTACCATTCCCGCCTGAAAACTAATTGTCAACAACTAATTTATTTTACTTTTGCACATTGATAAAACGGATTTTTGTTGCCGCTTATTCATGGGCAGTCCGGGGGGGCAAATGAGCTCGCTGAAGGTTTAATACTCTTGACGTCAGGCTGTAAAGAGAGCCGGGCAACTTGAAAACGGCGCTTTCTCTTGCATTTCCTGTAAGATTAAAGGAGGGGGGCAAAAACCGTTTAACATTGAATTATATAATTGCAAAATAAAAGACAATGAAAAAAATCGCTGCTTTTTCGATAACTATTATTACTGCGGCTTATCTCTTTTTTACCTCCTGTTCGGGAGATAAAACAAAGTTTTTTTCGGTGGCATTTTACAATGTCGAAAATCTTTTCGATACCGTTGACGATCCGCATAAACATGATAACAACTATTTGCCGGGAAGCAAAAACCCGTGGAACACCCAAAGGTATAACCGTAAGTTGAAAAACCTTGCAAAGGTGATGTCGGCTATTGATCCCAAAGGCTTTCCCGCAGTATTCGGATTGAGCGAAGTGGAAAACAGGAAAGTTGTCGAGGACCTGATAAATACGGGAGAACTGAAAAAGGCGGGATATAAAATTATTCATAAAGATAGTCCCGACGAGCGGGGAATTGATGTTGCAATGCTGTATCAACCAGGAAAGTACAGACCTTTGAAAACCCGTTTTATACGTTTGTCATTCCCCTCCGCTCCCAATAACGGTACCCGCGATATTATTTATTCAAAAGGTTTGGTTTACGGAAAAGATACAATACACATTTTTATTAACCATTGGGTTTCGAGGTACGGCGGCAGGCAAAAAACCGATAAATTCAGGAGATATACCGGTCATCTTTTGCGTTTGATTACCGACTCGATATACAATGTTCAGCCTAATGCCAATATTCTTATCGAAGGCGATTTGAACGACAATCCTACCGATACCAGTGTTTATATCTCGCTGGGAGCAAAAGAGGTGAAAAGTCCCTTTGCGGCAAAACAGCTCTATAATCTTTCGTACGGACTGTACAAAAATGGACAAGGTACGGTCTATTACCGGGGGTGGAATATGTTCGACCAGATTATTGTCTCAACAGCTTTGATTGCCGGTTACAGCGGAATGAAAACCGTTACCGACCACCAGATAATTATTAAAAAAGATTGGATGTTGTATAAACCAAAAAAGGGAGAACCGCGTCCTAACCGTACCGCCTTGGGAAAACGGTATTTCGGAGGATACAGCGACCACCTGCCTGTATTTATCGAAATTGAAGTGGATTTAACCGGTGAAATTTTTACTATTATTTAAAAATTGAGGTTATAGCCGGTAACTTTCTTTTTTTACCGTTTTTTTACCGGTTCAATATTTATGTCCGGAATTTCAACTTGCCCCAAGTTAACCCCCAAGGTGTTGAAATTTGGTATTTTCCCCGTTTGTTCGTTCCTGAGCAGATGGTGTTATCAATTAAAACCAACAATTGCATTGATAACATATTTCTAATAAACATGTTATTCGGAACCTATAAACAACTGTTATTGAATATCCGTCAAATAAATTATCAAAGAGAAAAACAGGTAAACAAAGAGAATATAAGGAACGGCGCCGAACCCCAAAAAGATAACAAGAGTAAGGCTTATCAGCAGGAAAATATACTTTATCATGTTGTCTTTCCACCCGAAAGTTTTGAATTTCAAAGAAAACATCGGGAATTTGGAGATTAACAGCAGGCTGCCAAAAACAGCTATTGCCAAAAGAAAATAGCTGTTGGTTATTATCATGTAATAAAATCCCCTTTCGTCATACAGGTCTTGACGTATCAAAGGAAGCGAGGCTATAAGAATGGCAAGAGCCGGAGTTGGCAATCCCTTAAATTCTAATTGTTGATCGGTATCAATGTTAAATTTGGCCAGCCTCAAGGCACTTCCCCAAACCACAAATATTGCGAAAAAGGGGACAAGATTGACGCCGTCAACTATCTCCATAGGTTTGCCGTGACTCAAAATAAGCATTTGATAAAGGATAAACCCCGGGGCTACGCCGAATGATACCATGTCGGACAACGAATCGAGTTGCAAACCCATTGCCGACCTTGCATGCAACATACGGGCGGCAAAACCGTCGAGAAAGTCTAAAAGTGCAGCAATGAAAATAAATATGCCTGCGGTAGCCAAACTTCCGGGATCGCCTTTCACCGCAAAAAAGATAGATACCGTTCCCGCGGTAAGGTTCAACAATGTAACGGTGTTGGGAATATGTTTGCTTATGCTCATGTTTTATTTATTAAAACGGCAAATCGTCGGTTTGTGAATTTAAATCTTCGGCGTCGGGAGGTTGCGGCGACTGAGGTGTTTCGTTTGTTGTTTCTTGCGCCGGTGCATTATAACTTGTTTGCGAACCTTGATAACCCTCTTGATTGCGTCGTACAAGAATATTTATTTTATCGGCCACAATTTCGGTAATATACTTGTCAACGCCGTCTTTATCCGTATATTTCCTCGTTTTAAGCTTTCCTTCCACATAAACCATATCGCCTTTGGCAAAATTTTTATCGGCAAGGTACCGGTAGCCGACAATGTTATGCCATTCGGTTTGATCTTGCCAATTGCCGTCGCGGTCGCGATAGCTTTCGGTGGTGGCAAGCGAGAAGCTTATCTTTTTGTTTCCGCCTTCAAATTCAAATGTTTGGGGGTCGCGACCAATGTTGCCGACAAGTATAACTTTATTGATTCCTGCCATTTTGCTTAATTTTAATGATAAAAATATTAAGATGATTAATTAACATTCAAAAGTAATGATTTTTTTATTATAACCTGCCTGAAGAAAAAAAATAGGGAATTAAGTAGAAAATTTTTAAAATTTATCCTTTCAAAATAAAATTATTATATCTTTGCCAGCCAAAAGGTTAAACTAATTATTAACATAAAAATAATAAAAAGATGACAAAAGCAGAGATTGTAGCAGATATTGCTAACAAAACAGGAATTGAAAAAGTTGCTGTACAAGCAGTAGTAGAATCGTTCATGGAAAGCATAAAAGAGACCATGATTAACGGCGAAAATGTTTATTTGAGAGGTTTCGGAAGCTTTATCATTAAAGAGAGGGCAGAAAAGACAGGCCGTAACATATCGAAAAATACGACCATTATTATCCCCGCTCACAAAATTCCGGCATTCAAACCTGCAAAATCGTTTGTAAACAAAGTTAAAGAAAACGTAAAATAATTTTTAAACAGTATTATCATGCCAAACGGAAAGAAAAGAAAAAGACACAAGATGGCGACCCACAAACGCAAAAAACGTTTGAGGAAAAACAGGCATAAGAAGAAATAGTCAAATGTAATGAATTGAGTAAAGCCGGCGTTATTCATTTTTGGTGTAACGTTGGCTTTATCTTTTTTTATCCGGTATTCCTTTTCATTTACATAAAATATTTCAGCCAACCCTGTTTCCGGAACAAATCAGCAAATTTTCCTACCGGTTTTTCCGGATTTTTTCGGTTTGAAATTTAAGTACCTCTTTTAACCGGCACCAGGTAAATGAAAAATTAAACAAATTGACAGTGCAATTTTAAAACAATAAAAAAACAAATATTAACGTGAACAAAGAATTAGTAATAGATTCGAATGTTAAAGAGGTTAATATTGCGCTGCTTGAGGATAGTAATCTTGTAGAACTTCATAAAGAACAAAACAACAACGAATTTTCGGTGGGCGATGTTTTTCTTGGCAAAGTAAGAAAAATAATGCCCGGATTGAATGCCGCATTTGTTGATGTGGGTTATCAAAAAGATGCTTTTTTGCATTATCTCGATTTGGGTCCGCAAATACAAACATTGAACAAGTTTGTTCGACTCGGACTTCAGGGAAGAACGCAACAAATTCCTTTAGAGAAGTTTACTCCGGAACCCGATATTGAAAAAACGGGAAAAATTACAAAGGTTTTAACACCGGGACAGCAGATTTTGGTTCAAATTGCAAAAGAGCCAATCTCCACCAAAGGCCCCAGAGTATCTACGGAAATTTCGTTTCCGGGAAGATTTCTCGTATTAATTCCTTTTTCCAATAAAATTTCAATTTCGCAAAAAATAAGAAGCAAAGAAGAGCGCTCCAGGCTGAAAAGGCTGATAATGAGCATTAAACCCAATAATTTCGGAGTAATTGTAAGAACCAATGCCGAAAATAAAAAGGTTGCCGAACTGGATGCAGACCTTCGTAATCTTATTGATAAATGGGAGAAAATTCACCGTAAATTACCCAACCTCAAAGCACCGCAAAAAGTATTAAGCGAACTGGATCGTACCTCTGCAATTTTAAGAGACCTTCTTAACGAATCGTTTAACAATATTTATATTAACGATCCAAACCTTTATCAGGAGACAAAAACATATATTGAGAGAATTGCTCCCGATAAAAAAGACATTGTAAAACATTATAAAGGCAAATCGCCTATTTTCGAACATTTTGGTATCGAAAAACAGATTAAATCTTCCTTTGGTAAAACCGTTACCATAAAAAGTGGTGTTTATCTTATTATTGAACATACCGAAGCTCTTCACGTAATTGACGTGAACAGCGGTCACCGTGTAAACAAGGATAATTCGCAAGAACAAAATGCTCTTGTTACCAATATGGAAGCCGCCGTGGAAATTGCCCGCCAATTACGCTTAAGGGACATGGGGGGAATTATTGTCGTCGATTTTATTGATATGCACGACGCAAAAAACCGCCGTACACTTTACGAAAAATTAAAAGAGGAGATGGCAAAAGACCGTGCAAAGCACTCCATTTTACCCCCCAGCAAATTCGGACTTATACAAATAACGCGGCAACGGGTAAGACCCGAAATGAGCATTCAGGTTCTGGAACAATGTCCGGTTTGTAACGGTACGGGAAAAATTAAGTCGAGTTTGATGATTATTGACGACATAGAAAATCATCTCGATTATTTAATCCACGACCAAAACGAAAAAAAGTTGACCCTTACGGTTCATCCTTTTATCCATGCTTATCTTACGCAAGGTCTATTCACATCAAAGCAGTGGAAATGGTTTTTCGAATATAACATGTGGATTAAAATTATTCCTGTAAATTCGTACCACATGCTCGAATACCACTTTTTAAACAAGAACAAAGAGGAGATAAACAAATAAAAAAAAATCCCGTTTAATGCGGGATTTTTTTTATGCTTCAAAAAGAAGCCGGTCAACAAGTGCCGGTAGTTTTTCGCCTGCTTTCCCTTTTATTACCGTTAGGTTGTCAACACCTTGAACCTTATATGCTTTGGGGTCGAGGTAGTATTTCGGTGTGTGTTGAGCTACATAATGTATCAATCCCGCTGCCGGATACACAACCATCGAAGTTCCTATAACCATGAAAATATCGGCTGATGCACAGAGTTTGGCGGCAGGTTCTATCATAGGTACGGCTTCGCCGAACCAAACTATATGAGGGCGAAGTTGAGACCCTTTTTCGCATTTGTCTCCTAATTTCAGTTCCCAGCTGTCGAGGGTGTAAATCAGCGAAGGGTCAACGGTGCTGCGGGCTTTTTTCAGTTCGCCGTGCAGATGTAAAACGTTTTTCGAGCCTGCACGTTCGTGCAAATCGTCAACATTTTGGGTGATAATATGAACGTCGTACCCCTTTTGGAGTCTCGCCAATGCTTTATGCCCTTCATTGGGTTCAACTTCAAAAAGTTGTTTACGCCTTAAGTTGTAAAATTCCAGAACAAGTTCCGGGTTTCTTTCCCAAGCCACCGGCGATGCCACCTCTTCTATACGGTGGTTACGCCACAAACCGTTGCTGTCTCTGAATGTGCTTATTCCGCTTTCGGCGCTTATTCCCGCTCCGGTTAATACAACTACCCGTTTCATATGTAATCGCGTAATTTTTTTATATTTTCAAAAATAGGAAAAAAAACTGCCGTCTTGAATATTTCAAAACGGCAGTAAAAATAATGTTGCCTGGATAATACTTTTACAGGTTCAGTTTGTCGTAAACGTCCATTACTTCACGTACATGCGATGCCGAAGTGTGCAATAACGACATCTCTTCATCATTGAGGTCGATTTCGATAATCTCTTCAACACCGTTTCGTCCCAATTTTACGGGAGCGCCTACGTAAACGTCTTTCAAGCCCCATTGACCGTCCAGGCGGACACAGCACGGGAATATATGTTTTTGGTTTTGAATAACCGACTCGGCCATTTGTGCTGCCGATGCACCCGGGGCATACCATGCCGATGTTCCGAGGAGGTTAACGATTTCGCCACCGCCTTTTTTGGTGCGTTCCACAATGGCGTCGAGTTTATCTTTCTCAATCAGGTTGGTAACGGGAATTCCCGAAACTGTTGTAAACCGCGGCAACGGTACCATGGTATCTCCGTGTCCGCCCATTAACAATGCCTGAATGTCCATTGGCGAAACATTCAGCTCGGTGGCGAGGAATGCACGGTAACGTGCCGTATCGAGTACGCCTGCTTGTCCGAACACTTTGTTTGCCGGCTTGCCCGAAGCCATATGTGCGGCATATGTCATTACATCAAGAGGGTTCGATACAATAATAATTATAGCATCGGGAGAAGCGGCCATTACATTGTCGGTAACCGATTTGACAATCTTTGCATTGGTGGAAATCAAATCGTCGCGCGACATGCCGGGTTTACGCGGCAATCCCGATGTGATAACAACAACATCGGAACCTTCGGTTTTGGAATAGTCGTTTGTAAAACCCAAAACCCTGGTGTCGAAATGATTTATTGCCGAACTTTCCCAAATGTCAAGCGCTTTGCCTTCGGCTAACCCTTCTTTAATGTCGATTAATACAACTTCGTCGAGAAAATTCTTTTGTGCCAACACATCGGCACAGGTGGCACCAACAGAACCGGCACCTACTACTGTTACTTTTTTCATTGTCTTTATTGTTTTAAAAATTAAGTTGTCGTAATTTGAAATTCAAAAGTAAACATATTTCGGATAATTAGATACTTAAAAGTTTATAAATTGCATCGATAAAAACAATTTAAACAATCTCTAAATTATTGTTATTTTTAAACAAAATTTTTGTCATGAAATTGATAGTGAAATTTACCGGATTTTTGCGAAAAATTTTACCCTCACCGTTTAGTATAGCCGTTTTATTGACCTTTACCACATTTATTTTGGCATTGATATTAACCCCACAGGAAAGTACCGGCATATCGCGTATCGGCGAGCTTGCAGGATATTGGGAAAAAGGTTTCTGGGAACTGTTGGCATTTTCGATGCAGATGATGTTGATATTGGTATTGGGGTATGTGCTGGCAATGACAAAACCTGTTAACAACTTTATCAACAAATTGATAAACTATGCCGATACCACTCCCAAAGCGGTTTTTCTCGTGGCATTTTTCACTATTGTTTTCAGTTTTCTCAACTGGGGTTTGGGATTGATATTCGGTGCGGTATTTGCCCGTAAGACAGGAGAACGTTTTTCGCGGGAAAAGAGACCGCTGAATTATGCTTTGACGGGGGCGGCAGGTTATTCGGGATTAATGGTATGGCATGGCGGTTTGTCGGGGTCGGCACCACTGAAAATTGCCGAGAAGGGTCACTTTTTGATGGATAAAACCGGTGTTGTTCCTTTGACCGACACGGTTTTTTCGCATATGAATATCATAATAAGCCTTGCTCTTTTAATAATATTGCCACTGTTTTTGATGTGGATTGGAAAGCGTTCGAAAGGTGAAAAATTGCACTTGGAATCTTCATACGAACCGGACGAAAAAAAAGAGGAAAAACCTTCGGGCGCCGAACGTCTTGACCGGTCGAAGATATTTTCGCGTATTCTGGGGTTTGCATTTCTTTTCACCGCTCTTTACATAGCTGTAAGTGCAGGAAATTTGAAATTTATCAATCTGAATTATATCAATTTTGCGTTGTTCACCTTTGCCATCCTTTTGAATCCCGATATTTCCACCTTTCTTAACAGGGTAAACCGTTCGATAACCGCAGCATCGGGTATTCTTATACAATTTCCGTTGTATGCCGGCATAATGGGGTTGATGAAATACTCGGGACTGTTTATGGTGTTTACAGAGGGTTTTCTGAAAATTTCGAACCAGGTGACATTACCCGTTTACACGCTGTTGAGTGCGGGAGTGGTGAATTTTTTCGTGCCGAGCGGAGGAGGCCAATGGGCTGTTCAAGGACCTGTAATTGTGGAAGCGGCCAAACATCTCGGAGTGCCGGTTTCAAAAATAGTTATGGCTCTTGCATACGGCGACGAGTGGACGAATATGTTGCAGCCATTTTGGGCATTGCCGCTTCTCGGCATTACGGGGTTAAAAGTGAAAGAGATAGTGCCGTACACCTTTTTGCTGTTTTTGGCCGGGGGAATTATTTTTGTTGCGGGCTTGTTGTTGTTGTAACAAAAAAACCTTTGCAAACATAAGTTGACAAAGGCTCTTTTTGTTGTTGTACCCGAGGCGGGACTTGAACCCGCACGACCGCAATGGTCATTGGATTTTAAGTCCAACGTGTCTACCAATTCCACCACTCGGGCACTATTTCAAAGAAAAACCCCGACCCGATTACCATCGGTGTCGGGATTTTGGAGCGGGAAACGGGACTCGAACCCGCGACCCCGACCTTGGCAAGGTCGTGCTCTACCAACTGAGCTATTCCCGCTTCGGTTGTTTGAGGGTGCAAATGTAAAACCTTTTTTTAATTGTCAAGCAATTTTTTTGAAAATTTTTTTTTAAATTTTTTATTCCTAAAACGGCGAAAAATATTTTCTATTTTTCTTAAAAAAAATTTGCAGGATATGTTTTTTTATTAATTTTGCACTGTCTTTAATCAAAAGAGATGTTCTTTAAAACGGGGTGTGGTGCAGTTGGCTAGCATGCTTGCATGGGGTGCAAGTGGTCGCAGGTTCGAGTCCTGCCACTCCGACGACAAAAAGGGATAACTTATTGAAAAATAGGTTGTCCCTTTTTTCATGTTCGTATATTACAACTCTGTTTTTATGTCAGCAGCCGGTGTTTAACGGCAACAAGCCTGTTTAAAGTAATTTATTTATAATATCGTCAACCGAAACGCCTTCGGCTTCAGCTTTGTAATTTTTAACAAGACGGTGTCTTAAAACGGGGAGGGCAACGGCTTTTACGTTTTCGATATCAGGAGAGTATTTTCCGTGAAGAGCCGCATGTGTTTTGGCGGCAACTATTAAAAACTGGGAGGCTCTGGGTCCTGCACCCCAGTTGATATAGTTATTTGTCCACTCGTGGGCTTTGGGGGTGCCGGGTCTCGTTTTGGAAACAAGATTTACGGCATATTCCACCACATTGTCGGCAACGGGTATCTTACGCAACAATTGTTGAAAGAATAGAATTTCTTCAGCTTCCATAACAACATCAACATCAGTTTCGTTACCGGCGGTGGTAAGTTTTACAATATTATTTTCCTCTTCAAAAGAGGGGTAATCCAGGATAAGGTTAAACATAAACCTGTCAAGTTGCGCTTCGGGCAAAGGATAAGTGCCTTCCTGTTCAATGGGGTTTTGAGTTGCAAGAACGAAAAAGGGTTCCGGAAGCCGGTATGTTGTTCCCGCAACGGTAACCGCTTTTTCCTGCATGGCTTCGAGGAGAGCGGCCTGGGTTTTAGGCGGTGTGCGGTTAATTTCGTCGGCAAGGATAAGATTTGCAAAGACAGGACCTTTCAGAAACTTGAATTTTCGTTGTTCGTCGAGAATTTCGGTGCCTATGATATCGGAGGGCATAAGGTCGGGGGTGAATTGAATGCGGCTGTACGAGAGTCCCAGGACTTTTCCTATTGTATTTACGAGCAATGTTTTTGCCAGGCCGGGTACACCAATCAACAATACATGTCCTTTGCTCAGAATTGAAATCAGAGTTTGTTCGACAATTTCGTTTTGGCCGACTATTACTTTTGCAATTTCATTTTTAAGATTGCTATATTTTTCCACTAAAGCATCTACAGCTTCCACGTCCGATTTATATTCCATTGTTACTGTTTTATTGCTGTTGTTTATTGTACCCATTTATGTTCGAATTTACACTTTTTATAGTCGTCAATTATTCTGATATAAGTTTTTGCGGCTTTTTGGTTTATCCATTTGCTTATTGTTTCCATTTGCTTGTGTTGGAGTGCCCACTGTTGAATTTTGCTGTAATCCTGTTTCAGATTTGCCCTGTGAGGTTTGGTTTTCGATTCGAGATACAAAAGCCGGTAAGCATCTTTTTGGTTTTCTTCGGTTTTCATGGGCACGGGGTTTGATATTTCGCCAGGTTTCATTTTCTCAATGGTAAAAGAGACCTGTTGGTCGAGTTGTTCACCTTCAAATTCAATGCCTCCCGTGTAAGGATTGATAAGATAGCCGCCATTGTTTTTGTTATCGCCGTCGGAGAATTTTTCAACGGCTTCGTCGAATGTAATGGAGTCGTTTCTGATGAGTTGTGCCACGGAATCGAGTATTGAACGTGCTTTAGCCAAATCGGCGGGCGAGACTTTGGGAACCATCAAAATGTGGCGCACATTAATAAAATCGCCTTTGCGGTCAATCATTTGGATGATATGGTATCCCGCTTTTGTTTCCACCACGTCGGAAATTTCGCCGGGTTTAAGTTTAAAAGCGACGGCTTCAAATTCGGGGTAGAGTTGTCCGCGACCGTAATAACCGAGTTCGCCGCCGTTTTTTGCCGAGCCGGGATCTTCGGAATAGAGTATTGCCATTGTTGAAAAACTTTCGCCGTTAAGAATACGTTTCCTCAATTCGAGTAACTTCTCTTTTACCCTGAGTTTTTCCTCGATGCTTATTGGCGGATTTTTTACAATCTGACGTATTACATATTCCGTTTTTATCAAAGGGACACTGTCTTTGGGTATCGATTTGAAATATGAACGTATCTCCGAAGGTGTTACCTGAACGTTTTGAATAATGTTTTGCTGAACTTGTTGTGCAAGCATTTGCTCTTTTACTATATCGTAAAGTTCGGATTTGATATCGACCAAACTTTTTCCGTAGTACTCTTCCAGTTTTTTTTGACTGCCGAATTGATTAATGAATCCCGAGAGTCGCCTGTCGAGTTCGGAGCTTACTTGAGCATCGTCAACGGTAAGGCTGTCAACCTCGGCTTGTGCAACCATAAGTTTTTGAAAAAGGATATCTTCAAGAATTTTACATCTCATTTCGGTGGCGCTGCCCAATATTTGATTTTGTAATCTGTAGTTGATATATTGGTTTTCGATGTCCGATTCGAGAATGGCATTTCCACCTACTATTGCTACAACACGGTCGATTATTTGCCCTTTTGGAGCAACCGTGTCGTTAGCTTCGCCGGTTTGAGCGTGTAGAGGTATGTTTAAACCCCGGAAAGCCGCAATAAAGGCAAACAGGGTAATTATCAATTTTATTCTTTGTTTTACGTTACGGTTCATGGCATTGTTTAATAAATAACAAAAAGTTTTTCTTTTATTCCTTTTTCAATTATATCGTTCTTCATCTTTTTTAGCAGCAAGTTTTTTCTTTTGTTGATAATTATGCTTTTGATATAATTTTTTTCAAAATCCAACGGTGAAGTTTCGTCTTTTATTTTAAAGTTTACAAATTTAATCAGATAAATGTTTTTGTCGTCTTTTATGTTGATGATACGGTGGTTTTTCAGGAAGAGTTCCTGATTGTAAGTCTCTATGGGGAATTTTTTCAACAGGTCGTTAAATCTAATCCAGTTGGAGGTATCGGCGGAATAATGAATATCGAGATTTGAAGCGTAAAATTCGAGGGAATCAATCATTAAGCTGTCGGGCAACTCCAATATTTTTTTAAAATGTTTTGCTTCGTCTTCACCTTCAGTCGAATTGGGCAAAACGGCATAAACCGCTTTTACGATATTTTCTTTCAGTTCAAAGTCGTTCAGGTGGTTTTTGTAATACGCCTCTATCTCTTTATCATCCACAACCGTATCCAATTTCTGTTTAACGAGTTCGGTTTCGTATTGAAAAATAATCAATGAATTTTTATACTCTTCGAGTTGTTTGTCGAAATTCAGTTTTTCTTCGGGTAGATTTTTCAGAGCCTGTTCAACAATAAGGCGTGTTTCCACCCATTTGCGGATATAACTTTTGACCATTCTTATGCTGTCGTACACCGAAGTGCCCGGGGGTACCAAACCTTTTATGTCATCTTCGTAAAGATACCGGTTGCCCACCTGCGCAAGCACAATTCCCTCTTTTTCCATTAAATTGCGGTTGCAAGAAAAGGATATTGATACAACGGCAATTAAGAACAACAAAAGTTTAAGAAAAACCGTTTTGTTTTTGTTCCTATTATTTTTCAATTGCAAGTACCTCTTTTAAAACCTTTTCGTTAATTTTCACGGGATATTTCTTTTTCAGTTGTTTAATCCACTCTTTTTCAAGATAGTTTTGATAATCGGCCGTTACAATTCCCCGTGCTTCGTTCAATTCTTTTTCAACGGGAGGAATTACATTTTTAATTTTTACAAGAACCGTTAAATCTTCAACATCGGAAGTAATGGGTTTTGACAATCCCACCTTCCAGGGGATGCTGTCAACGTATTTGTTGTCGCCTTTTTCGTATTTGCCGGGGTCTATTCGAACCGAATGGATATTTGCCGAGTCGAGAGCTTTTGCTATGTCGCCGTCGTTTTCGTATTGTTTGATTATTTCAACGGTTTTGTCCACATCATTTTTGTTTTTAATAGTATAAACGGTAGCATCCACGCGTTCGCCCCACATATAATCTTTGCGGTGTTGTTCGAAAAATTTTTCAAGTCCCACCGTATCTTTAACGGCTTTGCTCCAAACTTTTTTATCGGTAAGGTTAAAGAGCAAAATTCCGTCGTGATACTCTTTCATTAAAGAGGCAAATTCGGGGTAGTTTTCTTCGAGATGTTGATCTTCGTACTCCACACATTTATCGTCGACAAACTGTTTGAAAAGTTTCTCAAGATAAACGTTTTTGTCGATATTTTCTTGGGGTCGTTGTTTTATTTGGGCATATTTGGCAAAATCGTACTGTGTCCAAATTTTGGGTTTGCCGGTTTTTTTAAATATACATTTTTTACCGAGTTTCATAACGGGTTTGGTCATTCCCGCCAGGCTGTCGGCTTTGAATTTTCTTTTCAGGATGCTTGTATCGATGGCGGCAAATATCTCTTTTTTTGCATCGTCGAAAATTTTAATTTTGTTATCTTTTTTTATTTTGTTGATAATTGCCTCTTTGCTTTTTTTCGAACGTTCGTCTTTTTTCAACCGGTCTTCGAGCCAGCGTTTCTCTTTTTCAAAACTTTGAGGACGTTCCCTGTTCAGCAGTTTGATAATATGCCAGCCGTAGTTTGTGTGGACCGGAGAAGAGATTTGTCCGCTGTCGAGGTTGTCAACAGCTATAACAAATTCGGGAACAATTCTGTTGGATGTAAATTTTGAGAGTTTTCCGCCGTTTTGAGCCGAACCCTTGTCTTCGGAATACTCTTTTACGGCATCTTCGAAACTCATTCCGTTTTGGATTTTTTTATAGACATTAAAAATTTTCTCCGTTTTGCGTATTGAATCCTCTTTGGAGGCATTGGGGCGAAGAGCCACAAATATGTGAGCCACTTCCGCTTTTCCCATGGCATCGCGTTTGTCGGTTACTTTAACGAGGTGGTATCCGTATTTTGTCCGTACCGGTTTCGACACTTGGCCTACCGGAGTGTTGTATGCTGCATTTTCGAAAGGATAGACCATGTTGAACACCGAAAAATAACCCAAATCGCCGCGATTTCCTTTGCGGTAGCGTTGTTTTCCGGGAATCTCTTTTTGGTCTTTTGCCGACGGGTCGTCGGAATATTCCACGGCAGCGTCACCGAAATCTTTACCCTCCATTATCTCTTTGCGTATTTTCATAATTTTGTTATACGCCTTAATGGTATCTTCGGGTGTGGCATCGGGAGTAACCATTACAAGAATATGGCTTGCCCTGACATCTTTTAGCAATCGTTGATAGGCCTCTTTCAAGAGAGCATCGTTTACTTTTTCGTCGTTAAAATAGGGTTTTGCCAACTGTTTGCGGTAGCCGCTGAGTTCATTAACAAAACTTCTTGCCGTATCCATTTTCAGGTCTTCGGCTTCACGTACTTTGAGTTTGAAATTTATGTATAAATCAAGATAATCCTTGAGAGGGGTTTTCTCTTCTCCTTCCACAGGCTTGTTGTTTTTTTCATATACTTTCAAAAACTCTCCAACCGTAATTTTTTCGCCTCCAATATTAACCAATTCCTTTTTCATTAAAGATTTTTGGGCGTTAACCGAAGCGAATACCATTGCAAAAACAAAAACCAAAAGATACTTTACCGTTTTCATCATTTTATTGTTTTATGTTAATTTTTTCTACTGTAATTTGGTGCTTCACGTGTTATTGTAATATCGTGGGGGTGGCTTTCGGCCACACCTGCAGCAGTGATTTTGACGAATTGAGCCTTTTGCAGGTCGGCAATTGTTTTGGAGCCGGTATAACCCATTCCCGCTCTGAGGCCGCCAACCATTTGCAAAATCACCTCGGACAGCATACCTTTGTAAGGCACTCTACCCACGATACCTTCGGGGACAAGTTTTTTGATGTCGTCTTCAACATCTTGGAAATACCGGTCTTTCGACCCCTCCTGCATGGCTTCCACCGAACCCATACCGCGGTAGCTTTTGTATTTTCTGCCTTCGTAGATTATGGCTTCGCCGGGCGATTCGTCAACACCGGCGAAGAGGCTTCCCGCCATAATGCTGTCGGCGCCGGCGGCAATGGCTTTTACTATATCACCCGTATAACGTATTCCTCCGTCGGCAATAACCGGAACACCCGTGCCTTTCAGTGCTTGTGCAACGTCGTATATGGCCGTAAGTTGCGGTACGCCCACGCCGGCAACGACGCGTGTGGTACAAATGGAGCCCGGGCCTATGCCGACTTTTACGGCATCGGCTCCCGCTTTTACAAGGTCGAATGCTGCTTCGCCGGTGGCAACATTTCCCACAATAAGGTCAAGTCCGGGATAATGTTTTTTAACCTTTCGCGTCATGTCCAAAACGCCTTGGGTATGTCCGTGAGCCGTATCAATAACTATGGCGTCAACTCCGGCATTTACAAGCGCCGAAACCCTGTCGAGAGTGTCGTGTGTTATCCCCACGGCGGCGGCAACACGCAATCTGCCTTTCTCGTCTTTGCAGCTTTTCGGATGAGCTTTTATTTTTATTATGTCTTTGTAGGTGATAAGTCCTATGAGTTTATAATCTTTGTCAACAACAGGCAGTTTTTCTATTTTATATTTTTGAAGTATGTCGGCGGCTTTTTCAAAATCGGTAAACTCGGTGGTGGTAATAAGGTTTTCCGTGGTCATCATCTCCGAAATAGGTTTGTTCATGTCGCGTTCGAAACGTAAATCGCGGTTTGTAACAATTCCTACCAGAATATTATCTTTGTTTACCACGGGAATGCCGCCGATACCGTATTCTTTCATAATATTCAATGCATCGCTCACCTTGGCATCGGCGTTAAGTGTGACGGGTTCGAGTATCATTCCGTTTTCGGCTCTCTTCACCTTTTTAACCTCAATGGCTTGTTTGTCGATGCTCATGTTTTTGTGTATCACGCCTATACCGCCTTCCTGTGCCATGGCAATTGCCATTTTCGATTCGGTAACGGTATCCATTGCCGCCGAGATAACAGGTATTCTGAGTTCGATATTACGGGTTAAATTTGTACGCAAATCGGTTTCTCTCGGCAAAACGGTAGAGTGTGCGGGCACTAAAAGAACGTCGTCAAAGGTTAGTCCTTCGCCTCTGAATTTTTCTTTATTCAATGTCATGACTGCTGTTTTAAAAAATTATGCAAAGCTATTAAAATATATGATTTACTTAACCTGAAAGTTATTCATAAAGAATTTTTAACAAGATTTAACCGAAAATATTGACGGTAATCTTTATGATTAACCGGCGGATAAAAGAGCCTTATGTCGAATTATAATATTTCGCCTATTAAAACAGGTTCGTCGAGCATCTCTATATTGACTATTTTAACTTTATAAAATTCGTTTCTTTTCAAACCCGTTTGTTTAACCGTTACAGGCACGTAATGTTCGCCGTATCCTGTTGCATATCCCTGTTTGGTAAATTGTTCCACAAGCAGGGTTTGGGTTTTGCCGATAAACGATTTTCTGTAATCCAATTTCAGGTCGTCCGAAAGTTTCCTGATAATTTCGCTTCTTCGCGATTTTTCCTTTTCGGGTATTTGTTCCGGCATTTTTTCCGCTCTTGTACCGTGTCTGACACTGTATTTAAAGGTGTGGATATGTCCGAATTTCAAACGTTTTGCCATTTTAACGCTCTCTTGAAACTGCTCCTCGGTTTCGCCGGGGAAACCCACTATTATATCGGTAGTCAGGTTAAAGCCGGGATATTTTTCCCTCAATGTGTTTGCCATGTTTTCGAAAAGTTGTGCCGTGTACATACGCCTCATCTTTTTCAGAATCTCTTCCGAACCGCTTTGCAGGCAGATATGTAAATGGGGAGTTAGTTTAGGGTTTTGGAACAACCTGAAAAAAGAGCCGGTAAAGCCGTCGGGTTCCATTGAAGAAATGCGCAATCTGAAATTTCCGGGAATATTTAGGATTTTTTCGACCAAATGTTCAAAGTCGATGCCGTTGTACTTGTAACGGCCAATGTTCACACCTGTAAGAACTACCTCTTTGAACCCGAAATTCACAACCTGTTCTATGTTCTTCAGAATGTCGTCTGTAGGCCGGCTGACGGCACGACCCCTTACCTTGGGAATAATACAAAATGTGCAAAAGTTGTTGCATCCGTCTTGAATTTTTATCAAACTGCGGGTATGGAAAGTGTTGTCGGCCGCATCGTATGCAAAAACGTCTTTGTCGAAAATGTCGGGTGCTACCGATTCGCCATTGAAATGGGCTTCCAAAACCGAAGGTATAGCCGCTTTGTGGTCGTTGTCAACCACATAATCCACGATGTCGCTTTGTTGTAATGTCTCTTTGTAATTTGTAGCCATACAGCCCGTAACGATTTTTAGGGCAGCGGGATGTTTTCGTTTTATTGCATTTAAAACCTGTTTCGATTTTTTGTCGCTTTGGTTTGTTACCGTACAAGTGTTAACGATGTAAATATCGGCTTCGTCGGCAAAATCAACTATTTTGAAATTCCGTTTGGATAGTTCCGAGGCAATGGCGTCGGTTTCAAACAGATTAAGCCTGCAACCAAGAGTTTTAAAGGCTACTTTTTTCATATTATGAAAAATTTATTAAAAACGCGAGAATCATTCGTATCTGAGGGCTTCGATGGGGTCGAGGCGTGCGGCTTTGTTGGCAGGAATAATTCCCGAGAGCAGCGCCACAATAAAAGTAAGGATTATACCCCCGAAAATCCAACCCCAAGGGACTACAAAAGCGCTGCCGGTAAAATAAGAGACGGTGTTTCCTGCAAAAACACCGGCAACAATTCCCAAAACACCTCCCATTTGAGCAATGACAATAGCTTCGAACAAAAACTGATTGCGTATGGTACTTCGTTTTGCTCCGAGAGCCATTCTTATTCCTATTTCCCGGGTTCGTTCGGTTACCGATACCAACATAATGTTCATAAGACCGATTGCCGCGCCGAAAAGTGTGATGAGCCCTATTACCGTTGCTCCGATTGTAATGCTGCCCGTCAGTTTTATCAGCATGCTTGCTATGTTATCGCTTTTTATGACGGAAAACGAGTCGTCGTAACCTGTTTTGTCTTTTCTGATAATTCTGAATAGACCTGTGGCTTCTCCTATTGCGGCTTCTATTTGTCCGGGATTATCGGCCATAACACTGATGTTGAAATTCATGTTAGGTCGCGAGAAATATTGCCGTACATTGTTCAACGGTATGAGGCAATTTCTGTCGCCGCTAAATCCCATGCTTGAGCCTTTCTCTTTTAAAACGCCGATAACACGGTATTTGCCCGGACCTACCGAAATGATTTTTCCAACCGGATTTTCCGAATTTTTAAAGAGGGTTTTAACAATTTCGCTTCCGAGAATGACAACATGAGGACCTTCGGAGGTTTCTGCGGCGGTAATATTCCTTCCGTAGTCCAATTCCAATCCCGAGGTAACAATATAATTTTCGTCTATGCCTATAATTCTGACATTGGGATTTGTTTTTTCCGATTTGTATTTAAGGGTTGCTATTTCCGTACCGTTTACCGAAATTGATGTTATTGCCGGAAAGTTATATTTTTCTTTGAATTTCATGGCCTGACGGTATGTAATGGGTTCGTAACGTTTGAAGTTCGGTCTTTTGGCACCTATGTGAACACGCAGCGAGCGGCTCCTGATAGAAAAAGTGTTAGCTCCCATCATAGCGAAATTTTCGTTTAAAAAATACTCCACGGCACTTATGGCGGTAAGAATACCTACCAATGCCATAATGCCGAAAGCGATAATCATCACAGTTAGAATTGTTCTGACAATATGGCTTTTTATGGAGCCGAGAGAAATTTTGATATTTTCTATTATGAGTCTGAGATTCATTATATATCATCGTTTTTAGTACCGAAAGCCAAGTCGCCCGCATCGCCGAGTCCCGGAACTATATAGGCTTTGGCGGTAAGTTCGTCGTCGATAGCTCCCGTCCAAATGGTCATTTTGATTTTTGAGAAATTTTGTTTTAAGGTTTCAATGCCTTCGTGACTTGCCAGAATACTAACAATGTGTATATGTTTGGGTTTTCCTTTTTCGAGCATGCCTTTTATGGCTGCAACCAGTGAACCTCCGGTGGCAAGCATTGGGTCCGAAATTATCAATACCCTTTTTTTTATCAATGGGGCGGAGATGTAGTCGAGTTTTATTACAAACTCCTCTTCGTCTTCCCTGCTGTATTTTCGGTATGCCGAGATAAAAGCGTTGTCGGCTTCGTCGAAAAAATTCAAAAAACCCTGATGAAACGGCAACCCCGCACGCAATACCGTTGCAAGCAAAGGTTGTTCTTTTAATATTTGCATACCTGCGGTGCCAAGCTGGGTAACAACCTCTTTGTCGGTATATTCCAAATGTTTACTTATTTCGTATGCGAAAATTTCGCCCAGCCGTTCAAGGTTTTTTCTGAAACGCATCCGGTCGGTTTGTATCTCTTTATCGCGAAGTTGATAAAGAAACTGGTTGAAAATCGAATTGGTTTTTCCTAATTCTATAATCATAAAAATACTTTTTTAACAATTTACAAAGATAGCAGAATTTTATCTGGTGCGAAGGTGTGTTGAATTTAAAAAGAGGGGGTGAAAACTAATAATATTTGTGTCCGGCAAGGTAATTTTTCACGTAGTCGGAAGTTCCTTTTTCGAGAGAAGTGAACTCATTGGCGTAACCTGCATTTTTCAATTTGCTCATTTCGGCTTGTGTAAAATATTGGTATTTATCCCTGATGTCTTCCGGAGTGTCGATAAATTCGATAACAGGCTTTTTGCCCATGGCTCTAAATACCGAGTTTGCCAGGTCGGTAAATGTACGTGCTTTTCCTGTTCCGAGGTTGTACAATCCGTTTCCGGGTCTATTGTCCATCAAAAAGAGAATGACGTCGGCAACATCTTTTACGTAAATAAAATCGCGTAGCTGTTCGCCATCTTTGTATTTCGGATTGTGCGACCGGAACAACTTTACCTTTCCTGTGGTTTTAATTTGATTGAAAGCATGAAAAATAACCGATGCCATTCTTCCTTTGTGATATTCATTGGGTCCGTAAACATTAAAAAATTTCAATCCCGCCCAAAACGGAGGTGTGTCTTTTTGTTTTAAAACCCATTTGTCAAATTCGTTTTTTGAAATCCCGTACGGATTTAAGGGTTTCAACTTGTTTACAATATGGTGGCTGTCGCTGTATCCCAACTCGCCTGAACCGTATGTGGCTGCCGAGGATGCGTAAATCAAAGGAATATTGTTGCCGGCACAACGTTTCCATATCTCCTTTGAGTAGTTGATATTTAACTTTTCGAAAATAGTCATGTCAAATTCGGTGGTGTCGGTACGTGCTCCGATGTGCAACACCATCTCAATTTCGTTGACGTGTTTATCGAACCAGGAAAAAAATCCGTCGCGGTTTACCTTGCGGATAAACTTTTTGCCCGTGTAATTTTTCTCTTTAATCTTTTTTGAAAAATCATCGACCGGAATAATGCCGGTAATGCCCTTTTCGTTAAGTTTTTGCAGAATGACACTGCCGATAAATCCTGCTGCTCCGGTAAGTACAATCATTACGGTTTTTTTTGCAAAAGTAAAAATTATACCTTTGCCGGTACGATGAAAAAAGAGAGATTATTGATAATCGGCGCATCGAGTTTTTTGGGCGGGGCATTGGTGCCGTTATTAATTAAAAAGAATAATTACGAATTGGTGTTAACATGCAGAAAAGAAGGTGGCTGCGCTGCATGGAAAGAGAGCGGAAACGTTGATGTGGAGTATGCCGATTTGCTCGATTTCGATGAATGGGACAAGATTTTCGGGAAGTACAATCCCGGCAAGGTTATTTTACTGGCGGCTGTTTCGCGTTTTGCCGACGGAGAAAAAAATCCCTCTCTGACCATAGATGTTAACTTTTGGGGAGTGTTGAATATTATAAATTTATGTAAAAAATATTCGGCAAATACATTCTTGTTTACATCGTCGGATTTGGCACGGGACGCAATATCAACCGTGGGAATAACAAAATACCTTATTGAGAGAATAATTATTGGAAACCGTGATAAAAAATTGCGGATGACAGGTATAAGGGTGGCAAACCTGATTGATTCCAAAGGTTCGGTTACCTTGATTTTCAAACGTCAAATTGACGAAGGCAAGGATCTCACCGTTACGCATCCTGATATGAGTAGAAGGTTTAACACGCGCCGGGAGGCTGCCCTCGATTTGATATGGTTGTTGGAACACGGAAAAGAGAGTTCGATTTACGTGGTAAATAAGCCTCCCGTAAAGATTGTCGATTTGGCCGTGAAAATGATAAAGGAGGCAAACAAGAATTCCGGTATTCGCTTTACGGGAGCCAAACCCGGTGAAAAATTTAACGAACCTTCATATGAAGAAGAGTATGTTGTTAAACCGGTAAAAGGGAGGGAAATAGCTCTGTTCGATAGGTCGAATTACAAAAATGAGAATACGGCTGATTTTATCGACAGGTTGAATGTGGGAAATGATGAAAAGAGAGAGTTGCTAAAAGCGTTGGGACAACTATTGCTGCCGATGCAAAATGACACTTAAGATTTTTGGCTGCAAAACCCGCTATTTGGCAACCGTAACAAAAAAAAGGCAACCGTGAGGTTGCCCTTTTTTGTTATAAAGCATTATCGATTATTTTCAATTTTTCGGTCATATAACGCACTTCGTTTTTGGCTTTTTCGATTTTTTTCTCGAAATCGCGTTTGAGAGCTTCCGATTGTTTTGAATGCGAAAAGAACCCGATATTGTTTTCCCACAGATTGATATCCTCTTCCAGCTTTTTGATTTTTTGAGACAAGTTAAACCTTTCGCGTGCAAGTTTCCGTTCACCGTCGGGACTGTTTTTCAGCATTTCCACATGATTTTTGAAATTCTGAACCGAAATTTCAAGATTGTTTATCTTCAATTTGTCGAGGAGTTTCTCAAAAGCCTTTTTGTACTCATTGTGGATTTTGTCTTTTTGATTAAATGGGACATGCCCGATTTCCAGCCAACGTTTTTGGAAATCTTTAACAGCGGCGAGGTTTTCCTGTTTGTCATCTTTCACTTCGAAATTTTCAACCTCTTTAATAAGTTCGGTTTTGAGTTTCAGATTCTCCTCTTCGATATTTCTGATATTTTTGAAGTGCTCCTCCTTCCTGTTAAAGAAATGGTCGCAAGCGGCTCTGAAACGCGCCCAAATTTTATCGGAATGTTTTTTTGGAACGGGACCGATTTTTTTCCACTCTTTTTGCAGGTTTATCAACTCGCGGGTTGTTTTTCCCCACTCTTCGCTGTCTTGCAGCGCTTCCGCTCTTACGCACAAATCTATTTTAAGGTTGTAGTTGTTTATTTGTTGCTCTTTTATTTGGGTAAGAAACTCTTTTTTATCGCTGTAAAATTTATCAAGCGACGATTTAAATCTCGCCCAAATTTCATCGTTTTTGTTTTTTGGTGCCCTGCCTATGGTTTTCCATATTTTCAGAAGTTCGTTCATCTTTTCGGTACCTGCCTGCCAGCTTTTAAAAGTGTCATAATTTTCGTTGAGAACCTCTTCGGCTTTTTCGCACAGAGCGACCTTAGCTTCGTAGTTTTTCTCTTGTTCTTCCTGCAACTCTTTGTAATGTTCCCTTCTCCTTTCGTTAATTTTATCGGTAGCGGCTTTGAAACGTTCCCACAAAATATCTTTTTTATCCGAAGGAACAGGTCCTATTTCGCGCCACTCTTCATGATACTTTTGGAGCAGTTTAAAAGACTTTATTATTGAAGTTTCGAGCAGCAACTCTTCGGCTTTTTCGCAAAGTGCTATTTTGGCTTCCATGTTTTTTTTCATGTCAAGGTCGCGCAACTCTTTGTTTATACGCACTTTGTCGAAAAACTTCTCAACCAGGAAGTGGTAATTTTGCCACAAGTTGTTGAGCTCGCTTGCAGGTACAAGTCCTATCTCTTTCCATTTTTCTTGCAGGTTTCTGAACTCGTCATATGTTTTTTTCAGAGTCTCTTCCGAATTTATAAGCTGTTTCAGCTCTTCAAGAATTTCGAGTTTTTTCTTGAGGTTGTTCTGTTTTTCTTGTTCAAGTTCTTCGTTGTATTTGGCTTTATTGCTTTTATATATTGCAAAAGCGGCTTTAAACCGGTGTTCAAGGGGGTCTTCGGTGTGAACAAAGTCTTTCTCATCGCCGCCTTGCGAAATAAAATGCTGCTTTGCATTTTCTATATCTTCTCTGTTACGTTTGTAAAATGCCACCTTGATTTTGGCGACACTATCTTTTATTTTGGTTATATCACGCTCTTGCACAATGTCTTCGAGTATTTCAACAAGTTCTTGTTTGTTAAGGTGGTCATAGTCGATTTCATCTTGAACTAATTCTTGCTCTTCACTCTTTTGGTCTGACATTGTGTCACGCAGCAGTTTTAGAATATATTTTTTGTCGGTTTCGTCAATCTCCTTTTCGGGGCTTTTTTCACTTTTCTCATCAAGTGAATTATCTTCAGCTTCTGTTTTTACGTTATTTACCACCGGATTATCACTTTTCCCGGATTCTTTTCCGGTAATAAGCGAAATAATTTGAGTTTTGTCATTATCGGTTAATTCCGGTGTTTCGGTTGCAACTGCTGCAACTACAGGTTTCTCATTCTGAACATTATTGTTGGTCAATGTGTCAGAATTACGATTGTTTTGATTTTTTGTTTCCATGTTAATACAATTTTTCAACATTAATAATCCGGATAGTACAATCCGGTAAGTGCAATTTCAAAGGCTGCAAAAATAGTAATTTACTAAAATAAAACTCATTTTGAAATAATTGAGAATGATTTTAAAATGATATTTTTCAGGCCTGACACATTTTTTTACGGTTTTTACGTGTTATTGCTGTTGTTCCAATAATCGAAATTGCTGTTAAGATATTCTTTTTCCCTCTGTTGTTCCAGTTCCTCTTCGATTTCCCATTGATATTTTTTCCGTTCAGGGCCTGATTTGCGGTAGTAAACAGCCATGATAATCCCCGATACCATACCACCGAGATGAGCTTCCCAAGATATTTGTTTGTCGGGTAAAAACCCCGGGATTGCACCCCAGATAAGGCTTCCGTAAAGAAAGGTGACGATAAGTGTAAGGGCTGCCAAGCCGGTATCTTTCCTTATTAAACCGCTGACAAACAAAAAAGCGGCCATGCCGTAAATAACACCGCTGGCAC
Organism: uncultured Lentimicrobiaceae bacterium; assembly: GCA_964549335.1. Classification (GTDB taxonomy): domain Bacteria; phylum Bacteroidota; class Bacteroidia; order Bacteroidales; family F082; genus Sulfidibacterium. Next base: position 56,419 of record CAZJUQ010000020.1, read on the forward strand.
CGATGTGATACGAATCGCGTCCTCCAAACCATACCCAAATGCCACTTAATATCCAAATGGCAATAAAACTTTTTAACGCAATTTGCCTGTAAAAGTAGAAGAGTCCGGTTCCAAGAACCACAAAAGCCAGCGAATTGGCCGCCAAATGTTTAAATCCCGAATGAATTAACGGTGCCAACACTATTCCTTGCAATCCGTCTAAATGCAAAGGATGAATGCCGTATTTAACTGTACTGAAACCTATTATTGTTTCGGCGACTTTTAATAACCACATAAGGATTAGTAAAATTCCGGGAATTGTTACGGCAGCAATAAATTTACCTTTTTCGGAATGCATAATAAAAATATAAATAGACAACCGGATTAATTTTCAAATACTGTGCCGCGGCTATTTCCAAACACCCGGAATTGATGTTCCGCAATATTTACATTTGCCGTCGACGATATTGTTTTGTTTTATGGTAAATCCGTATCGCTCAATCAATAATTTTTTGCAAGAGGGACAGTAGGTGTTTTCGCCTTTGTCGCCGGGAATATTGCCGGTATATACAAACTTAAGTCCCGCCTCCAAAGCTATGTTACGAGCTTTGTGAATGGTTTCGACAGGTGTTGCCGGAACGTTTTTTAGTTTGTATGCCGGATGAAAACGGCTAAAGTACAGGGGAGTATCTTCAAAGCCGTTGTCGTACAACCAGTCACACATCTTTTTTATCATATCCGTGTCGTCTGTCCATGAGGGAATAACAAGGTTGGTTATTTCGAGCCATACTCCCTCGTCTTTGAAAATTTTAAGCGCATCGAGTACCGGTTGCAATGTTCCGGCATTTAACATTTCGTAAATGTCGTCGCTGAACGATTTGAGGTCGATATTGGCGGCATCAAGATATTTACATATTTCTCTTAGTGGTTCTTTATTGATGTATCCCGCCGAAACAAAAATGTTTTTTATCCCTTGTGTCCGTGCTATTTTGGCGGTATCATAAACGTATTCATAAAAAACGACAGGCTCGGAATACGTGTAAGCTATGGATTTGCAGTCATATTTAACGGCCTCTTCCACTACATCGGCCGGCATTAAATTATAGTTCCTGGTTTCAGCAGGGGCTTTTTGTGAAATGGTCCAGTTTTGACAGTTGAGACATGCCAAATTACAACCGGCAGTGGCAATGGAGTATGCCAGACTTCCGGGCAAAAAATGAGAGAGAGGCTTTTTCTCAACAGGATCGATGTGAATGGCACAGGGATTACCGTAAACCATTGAATAGAGTTTTCCGTTGTAATTGGTACGTGTACGGCAATCGCCGGTCTCGCCCTCTTTTATGGTGCAGTTTTGCGGACACAATTTGCATTTTACCCCCTTGGGTGTATTTATGTAATATGTCGCTTCTTTACTCCAACGCCACGGTTTTGTATTGTCGCCGGGTAACAACGATGACAATCCGTTTCCCAAAGCGTTATTTGCAAGGGCAATTCCTCCCAAGCCTGTTATGCCGAGTTTTAAAAATTCCCGTTTGTTCATTTTTGTTGTTTCTTGCAGCATATTGTTTTACAAAGTAAATAAAAAACACTATTTTAACGCACCATTTATTTCAATAAGTTTACCGTTGATGTTAAAAAAAACAAAAATGACGGTTTTGCAAAGTCCTGCTTTTTGGTCTTTAGGCTATTGTCTGCATGCAGCGGAGATAGGGTTGGAGTGAAGGATGTTAGGTTTTGGCTGTTTTAAACCCTTTGTTGCAACTGTTTGATTTTATGATTTGACTTACCAGCAATGTAGAAAAAATAAGAAAGACATTTATCCATAATGTGCTAATAATACCGTAACAAGGTATAAGCCAAATTGCGGAAATAAAACCGCCTGCCATTGCGCCGGTGAGGTCTGACGAATAAATTTTCGCCACATCTTTTGAACTTTTTTTCATTACGGTGAAAATGCGGTACATATTGCCGTTGAAAAAGGCTATAATAAAAATAAAAAGAGACAAAACCGTTTTTACGGGTAAATTATCCCCCAAATTTTTTATCAGCAAAAGAAAAATAATAACCGTTAGTATGGTAATGCCGAGAAAAGCCATGTTGTTGGAGGGGTTTTTGGGCGCTATCCGTTTTTGCAACGCACCCGCCGACAGCCCTGCCATAAATACCGTCACCAATATTCCCAGAAAATAGTATAAATAACCGAATAAAACCTGAAATGCCGTTAACAGAACAATTTCCGACGAAGCACTTGCGAAACCCGCTGCAAACATATAAGACTTTTCGCAGTTGGAGAAAATCAAAAAAAACAATAGGAGTAAAATAACGGGAACAATAACAATGTAAAACCCGTTGCTGTAATAATTGAGCCAATGTTTCAGCGAAAAATAGTAAGCCCCCGGTTTATAGTCGCGGTTTAACGGGACGTCCCGGATTAACTGTTCCATTATACGGCTGTTCCTGAAACTTAAAAGGTTATCTTTAATAAAGCCGGGATTAACATATATGTTTTTTATTCCTGCTCTTTTATACAGTGTTTGGTAGTGTAAAGTCAGGTTTCCGCCGGATGCGAGAAAATAGTTTTTGTTTCCTGCCGGAACTATAACTACATTTTTGAATACCGATTTTAAACTTTTGTAAATTATTGAATGCAGGTAAAGTTCATCGTCGTCAAGATAGTTTTCCGATGCCGGCAAACGCAACGATAAAATCCCGTTAGGGGAGAGCCGCCGTTTTACTTTTCTGAAAAATTCAACGGTATAAAACCTGTTGGTTCCGGCATTCTCGGGGGGAGGCTCCAGCATTAAAACCACATCGAACGCTATTGTATCGTTTTGTAAAAAAACAACGGGGTCAACGGCAATTTGATATGTTGACTTGTTATGTGTAAAATAGTTGAAATATTTGTTAACGAGTTCGATGTGGATTAAAAGTTCAACATTTTTATATTTGAAAATTTCGGGGTTTATACCTGTAAGTCCCCCTCCCAATTGCAATACTTTTTTAGCATTGGGGCGTTGCAACATGGCATAATGAACAGATTCCTCTTTTTCCGATATCTCTTCCGATGATGATGTAAGTTGTCCGTTGGTAAAAACATTGATTTGATTTCCGTTCCGGGTTACTGTGATGTTCCCGAGAGGCGTTTCAACGGTGGAAATTATTTTTTGATTATGAAAAAGTTTTCTTTTTGCATAGCGGTTAAGGGAGAAATTAGCGTTGAATACAGCAACTGTCAACGACAAAATGAGTACTATACCCCATTTGACAAACTCTTTTTTCGACAAATAAAAGAGTGATACAGACAAGAAATTTATGACAATAACATATGACAATATCGAAAAATTGTTCATTTCCAGTGCCGCAATGAACAACAGACTTACAATGGCACTTCCCGCAAGGCTGCCGAGCGATTCGTATGCGTAAATTTTCCTGTATCCCTTTTCTCCCTCTTTCAGTTTTTTGTTTAAAATACCGAAAATAATCCCGTTTGTCATACAAACGATAATAAGAGCCGGAAGTGAATATCCTATTACTTCGAACAGTCCCGGCATTACCCCGAACGGGAAGACGATATTGCGAAAAATTTCGATAAACAGTGCCGAAAACAAACCCGATGCCGCAAAAAAGAGTAGTAAAACATTTACCGGGGTTTTTGCGGGCAACAGGTTTCCGGTTATTACACCGGCTGCCGTAACGGTCATCCAAAGAGCAATAATTATTCCCACAATTAGTTCGTTGCCGTAAAAGACGAGTAAAAATTCCCGCAACAAAACAATTTGGATTGCCATTGCGGTAAAACCCAAAACAAATGCTTGACTTAGTATAATATCTTTGGGAAATAATTTTGCTTTAGCCTTCATTTTGCGGTTTAAGTTTATTAATTTTGAGCGACTAAATTAGTGAATTATGAAAAGCGTTGTAAGATTTTTGCTCTTTGTTTTCTTGCCGGCAATAACGGTAAGTTCCGTTTATGCGCAAGACAGGCCAATGTATTCGGCCGGGAAATTTTATACAGCCGATTCGTCGGCATTGACAAAAGAGCTTGCCTATCTCTTTTCAAAAGCGGAAAACAGGCACCCGGGCAATGTTTTAGCCCTTATTTCTCCTCATGCCGGTTATAGTTATTCGGGCGAAGTGGCTGCAACATCGTTTGTACAACTTGACCCCGGAAAAAAATATGATAATATATTTTTGATTGGTTCGTCGCACACAATGTATCTCGACGGCGCTTCGGTATATGCAGGCGGGGGTTATCTGACGCCACTGGGCAGGGTGGAAGTCAATAAGGTCTTGGCAAACAGGCTAATTGAAAAGAATAAATATTTCTCGTTTGTGCCTCAAGCACATTTGCATGAACACAGTTTGGAAAATCAATTACCGTTTTTACAATATTATTTGAAAAAAGAGTTCAAAATAGTACCCGTAATAATCGGTACCGACGATGATGAGGTTTTGAAATCGATAGCCGCTACTTTGGAGCCATATTTCAACCAAAACAATCTGTTTGTGATAAGTTCCGATTTTTCGCATTATCCTCGCTACAATGATGCTCAAAAAGCCGATAGCATGACGGCGCAAGCAATACTCAAAAACAGCGTCAAAGCATTTAAAGAGGCTTTAAAGACCAATGCGCTGAAGCGGTATCCGGGTTTGGTTACCAGCGCTTGTGGTCATTCGAGCATAGAGGTGCTTTTGTACATTACCCAAAAGAGAGATGATATAAAATATATCCCTTTGATGTACCGTAATTCGGGAGATGTTCCCATGGGTGATAAAGGGAGGGTAGTGGGTTATTTTTCGATAGCCGCAATAAAAACCGGCAACAAAGGAGAGACCTCCATATTGAATGAAGCGGAAAAAAGAGTCCTCTTGAAACTTGCCAGGGAGACGCTGGAAAAGTACATTTTAACGGGAAAATATCCCGCCATTGAACGTGATTTCCCTGAGGCTTTGAAAGTTCACAGCGGGGCTTTTGTCACCCTGAAAGAGTCCGGCAATTTAAGGGGTTGTATAGGGCGTTTTGTCACCTCCGAACCTTTGTACAAAACGGTAATGGACATGACTGTTGCCGCTGCCACTCAGGATTACCGTTTTCCTCCCGTCGAAAAAGAGGAACTTGATAAAATTGATATAGAAATTTCCGTTTTGACACCCTTGAAAAGGATTAACTCGGTGGATGAAATTGTTTTGGGGCGCGACGGAATATACATGATAAAAGGTAACCGTCACGGCACCTTTTTACCGCAAGTTGCCACCGAAACAGGCTGGAACAAAGAGGAGTTTTTGGGACACTGCGCCCGCGATAAGGCGGGAATAGGTTGGGAGGGGTGGAAAACCGCCGATTTGTATATATATCAAGCCGTTGTGTTCTCCGAAAAAGAGAGTGGGAAAAATTAGAGATATTTTGAAAGGGTGATGAGATATTACAGGAAACAACAAAAGAAAAAAGCGGCGTTACTGCGCCGCTTTTTCCGTTTATATATATTTCAACTCTTTCAGGGTCTCTTCTATCAGGCGGTAGCTTCTTTCTATGTCGTGGTCGAGACCTACCGAGAAGCGTACCAGACCCGGCGATAACCCCATCTCCTTTTGTATCTCTTCGGGTACTTCCGACGAGGTGCTTTTTCCCGAGTTTGAAAACAGGGTTTTGAAGTAGCCCAAACTAACGGCATGGTATCCCACACCCTTTTTTTGCATTGTTTCCATAAAAGGAGCAGCGCGTTCTGCAGTCTCCAGGTCTATTGCAATCATTCCCCCGAAACCGAAACCATGGTTCATCAACTCTTTCATGAGGTTGTGTTGAGGATGGTCAGGTAAGCCCGGGTAGATGTGTTTTAAGCCGATCTCTTTAAATTTTTTTGCAAGAAACATTGCATTTTCGCTGTGTTTTTGCATTCTTATGTGAAGAGTTCCCAGATTTTTGAGAATGCTTGACGAACGCAAAGGGTCGAGTACCGGCCCGAGAAGCATGGCAGTGCCGTCGTTTACGTTGCTAATGGCGTTAATAAACTCTTCGGAAGCGCATATGGCACCTGCAACGCAATCGTTTTTGCCGTTTATGAATTTGGTCATGCTGTAAACCACAATGTCGGCTCCCATTTTGTAGGGGCTGAAAATCATCGGGGTAAATGTGTTGTCAACCACCAGGGTAATGTTATTGGCTTTGGTGATTTTTGCCAACTCGGGAATATTGGAGATTTGCAACATGGGATTTGTCATGCTTTCGGTGTACAATACCTTGGTATTGGGTTTAATGGCTTTTTTTACGCTTTCGATGTCGACAATATTTACAAAGGTGACTTCGATATTGAACTTTTTAAGATAGTTGGCAAGGAAAGCATATGTGCCCCCGTAAGTTGTAATGCTTGTAATGATATGGTCGCCCGAGTTGCATAGTTGAAGCAGGGTGGTTGTTATTGCCGCCATTCCCGAAGCGGTAACCCATGCCAGTTCAGTGCCTTCCATAGCCGCTACGGCTTCGGATAAATATCTGTTGCTGGGATTCCAATGCCGGGAATAGAGGAAACATCCCGAAGTTTCACCGTGAAATGTTTTTATCATCTCCTCTTCGGTCATAAATGTAAATGTTGCCGAGTCGGTTATCGACGGGTTTACACCGCCGAACTCGCCGAACTGCTCCAACTTTTGTATTGCTGTTGCCGGATCAAAATCTCTTTTCATTTTGTTATGTTTTTAAAAATTAATTTCATGAAGTTACAAAAATAATAATTTGAACATCCTGTACCCTGAAAAAGATAATTTAGAAGTTGTTTAAAGTTTCGCCGGTGTGTTTTGTCAAATGAGTTTTAAAAACATTTATATATTTGAAAACTTTTTGAAAAAGGGAAAGTGAAATGCAAAAGGGTAAAATTGAAAACATTACGGTAATTTTAATTTTCATTATTATTTCGCTTGTTTCGGCCTATGTTATTAATGTTGCAGGTCCGTCGAAACCGCGCGAAATAATTGCCGAAGGCGACGGCTGCGGACATTTCGATTATTTACCCTTGATGGTTATATATCATACCGTAGATTTCGAAAAGGTTTTTCAAGCCGAGAGGTTAAGGCATTCGCAAAGTTATATGGGGCACTATTTTCACAAAGTGGACGGTGTTACGGTGAACAAATATACTTCGGGTACATCGTTAATGATATTCCCGTTTTACATGTTGGCTTATTGGGTTACCGGCTTATGGGGTATTCCTCCCGACGGTTTTTCGTTACCTTTTCAGTATTCCATTGTATTAGCTGCAATATTTTGGCTGGTTACGGGGTTGTGGTTTTTTGTAAAACTTTTGAGGCTTTACGGAATAAGTCTTGTAAAATCGTCAATTGCAGCACTCTTATTGCTTTTTTCCACCAACTTGTTTCATTATGCTTTTGTGGCTCCTGCATTTTCGCATGTATATTCTTTTGCGTGGTTTACAATTTTATTGTACAACGTAAAAAGCTATTTTTTGAAACCCAATGCAAAAAATCTTTACCTGTCGGCACTTGCATACGGTTTGATAATTTTGATTAGACCTGTGAATGCAATATCGTTACTGGCTTTGCCGGCGATGGCAAGTTCCAAAGAGAACTTTCTTTCGGGGATAATGTATTTGAAAAACGGAAAAAGGTTTTTTATCGCTTTGTCGGTTGTCGTGGCGGCAATATCGCCTCAACTGTTGATAAACTATTTGCAAACGGGAAATCCTCTTTTTAACGGCTATATTAATGAGGGGTTCTATTTCGGCAATCCGCAAATTATCAATTTTCTTTTCGGTTACCGTAAAGGTTGGTTTGTTTACACCCCCGTGATGCTTTTTGTTTTTCCGGCACTTATCTTTTTGTACAAAAGAAACCGGTTTGCATTTTATTCTTTTGTTTTGTTTTTTGCAATTCAGGTATATATATTTTCGTCGTGGTGGAATTGGTTTTACGGCGACAGTTTCGGCATGCGTCCCATGGTGGAATATTACGGCTTCTATTTTTTGTTTATCGTTTTGTTTTTCGAAAATTTAAGTAATATTTACACGCGTCTTGTTTTGTATGTGCCGGTTGCTTTGTTTCTGTTTTTAAACCTTTTTCAGACATACCAATATGCCGAAGGTATAATTCATCCCGATGCCATGGACAAAGAGTCGTATTGGTATGTTTTTTTGAAGAGCGGAAAAGATTACAAATATGTGATAGGTGATTGCGACGAATCGTTTTACGGCAAATTAAGCGACACCCCTTTTTTAAAGACAAGATACACTACCGACGGTACCGCCAAAAACTGGTCGGATGCACCGCGCAAAATAAAGGATCCCGTGGGGTCGGGAAAAACGGTTTACGTGTTAAACAAGCGCTTTTTGTATAGTCCCACCTATGTGCAAAAGGTAGATAAACGGTTAAGGGAGAAAAAGAATATTTATGTTGATTTTGACGCTTCGTATTACGAATTCAGGAAAAACGAAGCCCGTCACGCACTCTTTGTCGTTAATGTACTTGATACTACGGGGAAAAACACCACCTTTTACAAAACGTTTAAATTCAAAAGATTACCCGACACCATTTCGGAGGTTTGGCGCAAAGCACATATCGGCTTTAAACTTCCCGTATTGACAAAAAGAGATGGCATTATCAAATATTACATATGGTACCGGGGAAATCATATTTTGTGTCTTGACGATTTGGAACTGGAATTTTATACCTGGGAAAATTAATCTTGATTTTTGACAGTATGTTGTATTTTTGTAAAAAACTTGTTAATGATACATAAATTATTTATTACCGTTTCAATTATTCTGACGGTGTCAACGCTGCAAGCGCAAAACGACAGTGCCACAAGTGCGTTTATTCCCAACTTTGCCTTCTCATATCAATTTCCGGGAGGAGATATAGCGCAACGATACGGCGAAAATGCCACCATAGGAGGGGGGGGATTTTACAAAACCGATAAAAATTGGATATGGAGCGGCGACGTGAATTTTATTTTCGGGAACGATATAAAAAATGCCGAGTCCATATTGAAAATGGTGCAGACACACGACGGTTACATAATTGACGGTAACGGTACATATGCCCTGTATGCGCTTTACGAAAGGGGTTACAGTCTAAACATAAGGGCAGGTAAAATTTTTAACCTGTTAAGTTTAAATTCCAATTCGGGTTTAATGGTTATGGTAGGCGCCGGATACCTGGTTCACAGGATGAAAATCGACAACCAGCACCATACGGCACCACAAATATCGAACGATTATGCCTTGGGATACGACAGGCTTACGGGCGGGTTTGCTTTCAACGAATTTTTGGGTTACTTTTTTATGGGACGTTCAAGGGTTTTAAATTTTTACGGCGGGATAGAACTTTATCAAGCCTTTACAAAAAGCAAACGCGATTACATTTTCGATTTGATGGGTCCCGACAATAACAGATACACCGATATGTTTTTAGGCATTAAAATAGGATGGATGATTCCGGTAAACAGGCGTTACCCCGAAAAATACTATTATTATTAGAAAAATCGAAATGCAATGTCAACCGTTTACAACATAATAATTTATTCCTATTATTTTTTGATAAAAATTGCCGCTGCAACGGGAAATGCAAAGGCAAAAAGTTGGGTTGAGGGGCGCAGAAAAGAGTTCGAAAGGTTGAAAAAAAGTATTGGAAAATATGATGAAATAATTTGGTTTCATTGTGCCAGTCTTGGGGAATTCGAACAGGGGCGTCCCGTTATCGAAAAGGTGAAGAAAACGTACCCCAATCACAAAATTTTACTCACCTTCTTTTCGCCTTCGGGATACGAAAACAAAAAACATTGGGAGGGTGCCGACTATATATTTTATTTGCCCGTTGATACGCATTTAAAGGCTAAAAAGTTCGTGTCGATAGTGAAGCCAAAGGTGGTTGTTTTTGTAAAATACGAATTTTGGTTTAATTACATAAACGAGTTGTACAAAAGGAAAATACCTTTGATAATTATATCTGCGGTTTTTCGTCCGGGGCAATATTTTTTCAAGTTTTGGGGCTATTGGTTCAAAAGACAAATGCAAAAGATTAGCTATATTTTTGTTCAGGACGAACGTTCGTCGCAATTGCTTAATTCCATAAACATATATCATAACGAGGTGGTTGGCGATACCCGTTTCGACAGGGTTGTTAAGATAATGGAGGAGGCACAGGAATTGCCATTTGTTGAGGAGTTTAAAGGCGGTGGAAAGCTGTTGGTTGCAGGCAGTACGTGGCACCCCGACGAGGCTGTTTTGCATGCCGTTATGAGAAATGAACCGCAAGTGAAACTTATTGTTGCCCCTCATGTAACCGACAAGAGACACATAGACGAACTGGTAAAACGTTTTTCCGCCTTCAATCCGGTTTTGTATTCGCAATATTCGAAGGGTGACGGCAACATTGCCGGCAGCAGGGTGTTTATAATTGATACCATGGGAATGTTATCGAAACTTTACCGGTACGCCGATTTGGCATATATAGGAGGGGGATTTGGCGCGGGCATTCATAATACCGCCGAGGCTGCCGTTTACGGAGTTCCGGTTATGTTTGGCCCCAATTACAAAAAGTTTCGCGAAGCCGTCGCACTTTTGGATAGGGGAGGAGCTTTTACTTTCGATACGGAAAAGGAGGCTTTGAAAATTGCAGGTAAGCTCCTTTCGGACGATACATTCAGAATTGATGCGGGAAAAAAGGCGGCGGCATACATTATGGAAAACCGGGGGGCAACAAATTTGATAACCGATAAAATTAAAGAGTATCTTATCCCCGATATGCAACCGTTACGGTAGTGTTTTACCCGTCATTGCGGTTTAAAAAGGATAATATTTTACTTCCGGAGTACTCTTTTTCGCCCGACAGATACAGGAAATTGTGGAGACCTTGTTCTATTTTGCCGTATTTAAGGTAGCTGTTCCAAATATGGTCGATATACCATTGCGGTTCTTTTCCCCAGCGGAGGTCTCTCTTTTTGCGTTCCCTGAAAGTTTTCTCGGATATGTTGACAAAAATCTTTTTGTCGTACAGTGCCGAGAGGCTTTTATCCCAAAAGGCGAAAAGTCCTTCGGCAATTACAATATCGCACGTTTTTGAGGCGCTTATGATTTGCGATTTGTAGAAAGCGAAATCAATGGATTCGGGTACTTCCCAATCTATGTGTTCGTGTATTTTGGGGAGTTCGTAATGGGGTTTTACAAAATCGTCCTGACAAAGTATGCGTACCTTCTTACCGGAGTATAATTCTCTGATTTTTTTTGCCAACGTTGATTTGCCGGCGTTACTTACTCCTCCGATACCGATTATCATTTCAGGTAAAATTGTTTTTTGGCAAAAATACAATTGAATTTTAGAAGGTGTGATGTTTTTGTGAAAAAGTATCGGAAAAGGCAGATACTACTTTTTGCACACGCTCCCGTATGCGGCATATGCCTGTGGTCCGGCGATTGAGCATAAGGGGTGGATGTCAGGATGTTACAAAATGTGTTTTTTTACAATCTCGATAAGTTGTGTACGGTTTAAAGGTTTTGATATGTAGTCGTCGCAACCCGCTTCGAGGGCTTTCTCTTTGTCGCCTGCAAGAGCAAAAGCCGTTTGGGCAATAACGGGCAGTTCGGGTCTTAACTGTTTAATCAGGCGTGTTGCTTCGAGTCCACCCATGACAGGCATCCTGAGGTCCATAAGTACAATGGTGATTTCGGGGTCGTTTTTTACATAGTTTACAGCTTCTTCACCGTTGTTTGTAACAACAATTTTAAGGTTTAACGGTTTTAATGCCAATTCAAGATACTTGATAACATAGATATCGTCTTCGACAACCAATATTTTTTTCCCTTCCAACGATTTTGAGATTTCTTCTTTGTTCATGTCCTTTTTTGATTTTTTATTTTTTTTTTTTTAATAAAGTATTATACGGCAAATAAAAGAAAAAGGTTGTACCTCTGTTTTCCTTTGAGGTAAAATAAATTTCGCCTCCGAGGTATTCGACAAAAGCTTTCGAAATGCTTAATCCCAGTCCGGTACCTTTATGGGGTTCTTTATTTTTGTTATAGAGTTCGAATTTTCTGAAACGGTCGAATACGAACGGTTGATATTTTTCGGGTATTCCCGTACCAGTATCTTCCACGAAATATTCAATTTTATCGTCAATAAGATTATAACCGAATTTCACGTGCCCCTTTTCGGTGAATTTCATTGCATTTCCCACAAGGTTAGTCAATACTTGTCTTACTTTAAGTTCATCGGTGGTTATGAAATCTTTTTCGTCTGATAATCCGTTTTCAAGGATAAGCTCTATTCCTTTTTCGGCGGCTTGAAGTTTAAACAGGTTGTAAACCTCTTTGTTGATGTTGTTTAGCGAAACCTTTCTTAATTTCAGTTCTATTTGACCGGCTTCAATCGTTGAAATGTCGATAATGTCGTTTATTAAGTCGAGCAGGCTTTTTCCGCTTTGGTAAATGATGTCGATAAACTCATTACGTTCCTCTTCGGGGAAATCGGGTTCTTTGAGCAATTGTGTAAATCCGAGTATGGCATTCATGGGAGTACGTATTTCGTGCGACATATTTGCCAGAAATGCCGATTTCAACCTGTCGCTTTCCAGGGCTTGCTCTTTTGCTTTAAGGAGTTCGTTTTCCTGTTTTCTTTTTTCGGTAACATCTTCACCGGAGGCAAGTATTCCGGTAACCTTTCCCTTTTTGTCCGTTATAACGGCGTTGTGCCAGGCAATAATTCTCTCTTCGCCTTTTGAGTTGACTATAATGTTATCAAATATTTCTGTAGTGTTGTTGTCCGCCCGCCGGTCTGTTTTGTTTTTTTTCGTTTTTTTTCTGCCTCCGGGCACGAAATTATCATACCAGTTTTTTCCTATTATCTCTTTTTCGTCATAACCGAGGATTTCACACCCTTTTTTGTTAATCATGGTTACGTTGCCTTTGGTATCCAGTACCAAAAGCATTACTTGAGCAATATCGAAGTAGGTGTGCAGTTTTTTCCTCTCGGTTTCTATGATGCTCTCTTTATCTTTGATGTTTTGTATGTTTTTAACTATATTTAGGAGGTAATCTTTGTTGTTGATTTTAATGATTTTGGCCGATAAAAGGCTTGCGATGACTTCGCCGTCTTTGTTGCGGAAGTCGGTTTCAAACCCGTGAACCTCTTTGTCGGGGCTTGATAATATTTTGTTGTAAAAAGCTTTTCTTTTGTTGTCGTCAACCCAAATATTGAGGTCGAAAATGGTTTTGCCGATAACTTCATTTATGTAATATCCGGACTCTTTTAGAAAAGCTTTGTTTACGGCTAAATATTTACCTGTTTCTATATCGTTTACCGAAATAGGGTCGGGATTAAGGTCGAACGTAATTCCGAACCGTTCCTCGCTCTCTTTAAGTTTAAGGTTTATCTCTTTTTCTTCGGTAATGTCGCGTGCGCTGCCCACAATTTCTACAAGTTGATTGTTTTCGTTAAAGATGGGGGCTGCGGTGCCTATCAAACATTTAATTTTACCTTTTTTGGTTATTATTTTGTGTTCCACCGAATTTAACTCGGTTACCGAATTATATAAAATATTTTTAACTGTTTTCAGTATGTTGTCCCTGTCGTCGGGATGAATGTATGAGAGTATGGTATCTGACTTTATAGAGCTGTCGTTTTCGGCATCGAAATCAAAAATTCTGAGGAGGTTTTTCGAGAAAACCAGTTCGTTTGATAAAATGTTATATCTCCAGCTTCCCGATTTGGATATTTTCTCTCCTATTTGCATTTGATTCAGCAATTGTTCCCTTTCGTTTTCGTTCTTTTTTCTTTCGCTGATATCCTGAATAACCATTTGAACGGAAAGGGTATTGTTGTAGTGAGTTTTTTTTGAAGTTACCGAAACCGGCACGGGAGTTCCGTCGATTTTTATCAGTACCGTTTCGCTTGTGTGGTACGGAATATCCGATTCTATCAGTTGTTGCAATGTGTCCAAATCTTTTTGCAAATAGTCGGGGTGGATAAACTTGGTGACGGGCATATCCAACAACTCCTTATAGGAAGCGGCTCCCAACAATTGAACTCCTTTGGGATTTATGTATTTTATCATTCCCTTGGTGTGAATTACGAGAGCCAAAGGGAGCTCGTTGAGGAGGTTTTTGTAAGCCAGTTTGCTTGCTTGGAGTTCAACCGACTTTTTTTGGAGTTCTATATTGTCTTTAATGAGTTTGTCTTCTGTTTTTTTAATTCTGAGAACGGCGTTGAGTTGAGCCGTTAGTTCCACGTGGTTAATGGGTTTGTATAAAAAAACATCGCCGCCGGCATTGAGGGCTTTTTCCATAATGCTTTCAGACTCCAGGTTACCCGTAAGCATTATTATGGGTATTTTGTTTGTAAGTTTGTTTGAACGAAGTTTTTTGGCAACTTCATAGCCGTCGATGTCGGGTAAAATAATATCGAGAATGATAGCGTCGGGGAGTTGCGATTTGGCAATTTGCAAGCCCAGTCTTCCACTGTTGGCGGTGAGTGCCGTAGTATTATTGAAATTTGTTTCTATTATGCTTTTAATAAGAAGCAAATCACCTTTCAAATCGTCAATTACCAAAATTTTCTTCATACGTATGTTTTACGTCAATATACAATATTTTGTTACGGAAGTTACAAATAAATCAGAGTAACAGTTTTTTCATCTTTTTAAACAGTATATCGCTGTTTACCGGTTTTGTAATATAATCGTCGGCACCTGCCGACAGAGCATCGTTTTTTTCGTTGGTATCGGTAAAAGCGGTTTGTATAATAACGGGAATCCTGTTTTTGTATTTTGTTTTTATCTGTTTGGTAAGCATTATTCCGTCGATATCTTTTATTCTTATATCCATAAGGATGATGTCGATATCGTTGATGTGTTTATAAACCGTTTCGAGACACTCTTTGCCGCTTTTTGCTATCAACATATTAATGCCGCTGTTTTTAAACAGTGTTTTGTAATAAAAAATCACATCGTTTTCGTCTTCGGTAAGCAGAACGGTTTTACCGTTAAATAGCGAAAAGTCCTTGTTTTCCTCTTGGTATCTTGTAATAGCAAGGTTGTTGCCCGGTGTGTTCCGTTCTTTATTGTACGGAACGGTAAAAAAGAAGGAACTTCCTTTTCCTTCGGTTGATTTCACCCAAATTTTACCTCCCATGTGTTCAACGAGGTGTTTGCTTACGGTAAGTCCTATTCCTGCGCCGCCGTAATGACGTTTGTGCGAAGTTTCAACCTGCCTGAAATGTTCGAATATTGATTCTTGCTGCTCTTCGGGTATCCCTTTACCGGTATCCTTTACGAAAAATTCGATATATTTGCCCTTTATGGAATAACCTATCGATACGTTTCCCTTTTCGGTAAACTTAAATGCGTTAGTGATAAGTTTTACAAATACCTGTTTTATCTTTTTCGGGTCGGCTATAATAGCGGCGTCGTCGTCGTTAAGAGCCATTTGGACGTCGAGCAAAAGATTTTGCATTTCGGCATCTTTTTTATATTCGTTGTATATTTCTGCAATAAACGAGTTCAGGTTGAAATGTTCGGGTGTCAGTTTTAAATCGCCGGCTTTCAACTTCGACAGTTCTATTATGCTGTCGAGCATATTTAAAAGTTTATAAGAACTGCTAAGGACAATATCAAGGTAATAACTTGCCTGTTCGTTATCTTCAAGCTCCTCTTTCAAAATTTGTACAAAACCGGTAATGGCGTTCATGGGGGTGCGAAATTCGTGCGACAAATTATCCAGGAAAGCCTGTTTTAGTTTGTCGGCAACCTCTGCTTTTTCGAGGGCTTTCAGCAGGTTTAACTCTTTTGATTTCAGTTCGGTAATGTCCTCAATCATTGCCAAAAAGGCATCCACTTTGCCTTTGGTGTTAAAATGGGGGATATATGCCGCCTTAACGTATATCTTTTCGCCTGTTTCGTTGGTTCGTAAATTTTCGTAAACCACCTCTTCACCCTTTAAAACCCTTTCGATGTAAGGTTTAATGGTATCGTAATATTTGTCGTTTATAAAATCGTATGCATATTTGTTTTTCATTCCGGCCGGAGTTGATTTATAAAAACCGGCATATGCTTTGTTTACGTACAAATATTTCAGATTTTTATCGACATATGCCAACAGTGCAGGAGTTTTGTTAACTATCAATTCCAGTTGTTCCTGTTGCTCTTTGAGTTTTTTTTGAGCCGACCGCATTTCGGTAATGTCGATTCCCGAGCTTAAAACACCGGTAATGTTTTTTTTATCGTCGAACAGAAGAGTGTTGTGCCAGCCTATTATTCTTTTTTTTCCGCTTTTTGTAATCACGTAACTTTCGGAATAATCGTCAAGGGTTTTGTTGCCGGTTATTATTGAACTGTATGTTTTGTTCTTTTCATCAACTGTTTTGGGGTCGTTATAAATAAGTTCGTGCCAATTTTTGCCGATAAGTTCTTTGTGATTGAAGTATTCAAGGATATTTGCTCCCATTTTGTTAATCAGAGTAATGTTACACTCTTTGTCCAAGCCGAGCATAATTACCTGTGCTATGTTCAAATATTTTTGGGCTCTCTCTTTTTGGAGTTTTATCTCCTCTTCTTGTTTCCGGCGTTCGGTAACGTTTCTTCCTATAACCACCATACCTTTCCGCGTTTTATCTTTATTGTAGAGCGGTATTTTGTAAATGTCGAAAATTTTCATTCCCGAATTTTTTGTCTCTATTGTTTCGTCGATATGGATGGCAATACCTTTTTCCCATGCCGTTTCGTCGGTACTCATGCCCGTCAGGAGGAAATCTTTGTAAAAGGGTTTGTGCTTTATAAGTTCGGCATCGGTTTTTCCGTAATAATATATGTTATGCAACTCCAGCAAATCGATGAAGGCTTTGTTTGCCAGCAACCATTTGCCGTTTCCGTCTTTAAAACATATGATGTCGGGTGAGGAGTCGATAAGCAATTGCAACCTGCTCTCGGTATCTTTTAATCTGTTTATGGCCTTTACCCTTAATGATATATCTTTAATGACGAGTTGTGTGCTTTCGATATTTTCGAAATCAACCTTTTTCATTGTAACCTCAACGGGAAATTTGTTTCCGTTTATGCGTTTGAACAGAAGTTTTTTTGTTGTGACATCGCTTTTGGTTCCCATTAAAAAATCGTTCATCTCGGGTATTGAGGTCTGTTTGTCGTACGGTTTGAAAAAATCGGTTACTTTGTGGTTGTCAATAATTTGCAAATGCGATACCAAGCCTACGAACTCCACTCCCTTTTTATTGATAAACAGTATTTTTTCCTTGTGGTTTATTATAATAGCGTCGGGCAAATTGTTAAGCAGGTTACGGTAGCGGTATTTAGCCTTTAACAGTTCCTGTTTTGCCTTATTGCAGCACGACAGCACAAGAGTTATATCCCCGTTGCTTTGCTTTGCTGCTTTTATTTCTATCCATTTTTCGCTATCTTCTTCACATAACCCGGGTTTTACCATTATGGTTTGCGGAGTTTTATCGAGCGATTCGACAAAGTTTATGAATGATTGGGAAAAGTCGTTGTGAATTAATTGTGTGATATTTTCAACGGGAGTTACCGGAGCGGTGCCGAGACAAAGGAGTTCTTTGGCGAGACGGTTCATATAGATAACCGACAGATTCTTGATTGCAATTACCGCTTCGGGAAAATTGTCGTAAAAGTGACTCATGATATATTTGTTTAATTATTTCAAAAATAATCTTTTTTTTGTTAATAATGGCGTTTGCCAACGAAGGCAAACAAAGATTATGAAAGAAATTTGTATAATTTTGCAGACTAAACATTTAAATGTTAAATGAAATGAAAGGTATTTTAAAAGATATTTTGTTGTGGTTGTTGAGTATTGCTTTTACACTGTTGGTGGTATATTATCAACGAACCACCGGTCCTACCTATCCCCGGTCCGGCTCGGTGAATATCGAGGGGGTAGAAATCGGCTACAACTTATTGCGTTCGCATGGTGGAAGCGGCGATGCTCCTGTGCAGGTTGAAGTTCCTGACAACACGTTTAAAGGGATTTTGTCGTTTAAGCGGTACAAAAGCAACGACAGCTGGACCACAAGGGAGATGGGTTTTGTTGACGGTGCTCTTGTTGACTCGTTACCGCATCAACCTCCCGCAGGAAAAGTAATGTACAAGGTTACATTGATAAAAAACGGTAAGAGCTACCCCTTAACCGGCGAGCCGGTAATTTTGCGTTTTAAAGGTGCAGTTCCTTTATACATTTTAATACCGCACATACTTTTTATGTTTATGGTTATGCTATTCGGGATACGCGCCGCTGTGGAGGTTTTTTCGAAAGGCAAAAAGACAAAGTCGTATGTGGTAATAACATTGGTCAGCTTGATAGCGGGCGGACTTATTCTCGGGCCCATAGTACAAAAATTTGCTTTCGGCGTCTATTGGTCGGGATGGCCCTTTGGGCACGACCTTACCGATAACAAAACGATTTTTGTATTTGTTTTTTGGTTAATAGCCTGGTTTAAGGTTCGTAAAAACCATATGCACCGTATTTGGGTGATTGTTGCCACTGTGGTTATGCTGGTGGTTTATTCCATCCCTCATAGTGTAATGGGTTCCGAAATAGATTATACCAAACAAAATACCGAACAACAAAAATAGATATATGAACCTGATAATATTGGTGATAACCGTAATTGTATCGATACTGGCATTCGGCAACAGCGAACTTTTCGGCAAGCTTGTTTTCAATGCTTATCAAATAAAATACAGAAAAGAGAGTTGGAGATTCTTTTCGTATGCCCTGGTGCATTCGGGTTGGCTTCATCTGATAGTAAACATGTGGGTATTGTATTCGTTCGGCGACATAGTTGAAAAGACATTTACTGTAAATTTCGGTATAAAGGGGAGTTTTTATTACTTGTTACTTTATTTGGGGGGAGTCTTATTTTCGGTGTTGTACGATTTCGGCAAACAGAAAGAGAATGTATATTACAACGCCGTAGGAGCTTCGGGAGCGGTGTCGGCTATTGTCTTTTCAAGTATTTTGATATACCCGTCGGGAGGTATCTATCTTTTTCCCATCCCTTTTGCCATTCCATCGTGGATGTTCGGCATTCTGTACCTTGTTTATTCGGCGTATATGGGCAAAAAGGGTAACGATAACATTGGACACAATGCTCACTTTTACGGTGCTGTTTTCGGTATTGTTTTTACCATAATTATTTTACCGGGCGTGTTGTCGGGCTTTTTTAATCAGCTTTTTTAACAAAAAAAGGGACTCTCCTTTTTTCTAAGACAGTCCCTTTTCGGTGTTCGAACTAACGATTGTTACTAAGCAACCTGTTAAGCGTTGCCTGCATTTTTTTCCGATTTTTTCAATGCCAGTCTTACCATTTTGTAACTGAACCAGATAAACAGAGGCCAGCTTATAAACCATAATATACTTGTCAAATACATAACTATCTGTTTTTTTGGGTTTTTATTAATATGTATGCGGATCTTCTTCCATCTCTTTAAGGGTAATTTTTTTGCTGTCTAACGATTTCCATGCGTACCAAATATAGGCTAAAACAAAAGGTACCATAAGAGAGACGTAACTCATTGCCACCAACGTGTATTTGCTTGAAGATGCATTTTCGATTGTGAGCGAACTCTGCAGGTCGGATATTGAAGGATAGAAGCAGGTATGGTTATATCCTGCCGTTAACAATAAGGCAAAAACCGTAAGTACCGTACCTGCACCGGTAAACCAAACAGCCTTTTTGCCGCATTTGTCGAAAGAGAAAGCTGCCCTTATTATCCCCCAAAGAACCATAACCACGCCGAGAAGCATAATTATCAAAACAACAGGCATATCAAGCAAGTTGTTCAGGTATTTGTGCGGTTCCATATTTACCGCTTTGGAAACGGGGTCGTAATTAAAACCGTCGGTTATCAATATGTTAACAAGGAAAAAGAGGAAAAACAGCAGAAACCACAAAGCGTTGGGCAATAAGTTTTTGCGCGCTCTGTTGTTGATGTTTTCGTCGTCAATGTTATTCATAAAGTAAAGCAAAGCCAATACCCGTGAAAGGAAGAATACGGCAATGCCCAATGAGAGGTTTATGTAAGTTGCATACCTTGAAAAGTCGAAAGCCAGTTCGAGACCTCTGAAAGGTGATTGCCATACGGAATGATTCATATCGGTAACAACAAACTGCGAGCCTGTGAAGAACGTTGCTACCGCCGTACCTAACAATACCGTTCCGAGCAATCCGTTTACGAATAAAAATATGTCGTAGGTTTTGGTGCCCAGCCAGTTGTTCGCTTTCGACCGGTATTCGTACGAAACCGCTTGAATGATAAACGCAAAAAGTATCAACATCCAAACCCAGTATGCACCTCCGAAACTTGTTGAATAAAAGAGGGGAAATGATGCAAAAGCTGCACCTCCGAAAGTTACCAGGGTTGTAAATGTAAATTCCCATTTACGCCCCAGCGAGTTAGCAAGCATTTTTACTTCGGTGTCTGTTTTTCCAATGGAATAAAGCATGGTTTGTCCGCCTTGAACAAACAGCAAAAACACCAGTAGTGCGCCCAGAAGGCTTACGATAGCCCACCAATATTCCTGTAATGCGAGATATGATAAATTTTCAAACATGATTAATGCCCTCCATCGTTAAATCCTTTAATTTGTTTAAGCATAATTTTTAATTCGGCAATAAGAAGTACCGTAAATGTTACGGTAAAAAGTACAAAAGTGATTATTACCGAAGTGTGGTTGATGTTGGATACCGCCGTTAGCGTTGGCATATAGTCTTGAACCACCCATGGTTGCCGTCCCAACTCGGCAACTATCCAGCCCGATTCTTGTGCAATTAATCCTAAGGGAATAGACCATAAAGCCACATATAAAAGCCACCGTTTTCGGTCTATTTTGTTTTTAACAGTGTAAATGAGCGTGAAAATAAATATTAACAAAAATAGCATCCCAAGGCCGACCATTGTATGAAAAGAGTAAAATGTAAGCGGTACGTCAGGTATCAAATCGTTAGGATTGTCGTAATAACCGTATCCGAAATACTTATAATTTTCCTTAAAAGTTTTCAGGTTGTCGCCGGCCTCTTGTGTATTTCCCGATTTTGTTGCTTTTTTATACATGGCAAGGGCCTTAATGGCTTTTTTACCCATTTTTATTTTGTCGTAATACGAAGGGATGCCCTGCTCTTTATTTCCGTTAACCAAATCGAAAACACCGGGCACAAAGGCATGGGGGTCAAGAGCAGCCATATACGACAACATGTTCGGGATTTCTATCTTGGTCAACCATTCGTTGTTTTTGGAGTTTTCATCGTTGGGAGTTTGTCCCATAATGCCGATTGCCACCAGCGGGGCATTGGTTTCGCCCTGATACAAACCTTCCATTGCGGCAAATTTCATAGGTTGAGTGCGGAATACCTGCCGTGCCGATTCGTCACCCGTCAGTACCATGTAAATTGAGGCGGCAAGACCGAAAGTGGCGGCAACAAGCATGCTCTTTTTGAAAAAGAGAACATTGCGCTTTTTCAGCAAATACCAAGCACTGACACCTATAACAAACAGTGCGGAATAGGTGTACGCCGACGAAATGGTGTGTAAAAATTTGTTTACCGCTGTTGGTGATAACAGCACGTCCCAAAAATTAACCATTTCGTTTCGTGCCGTGTCGGGGTTAAATCGCATTCCTACAGGATCTTGCATCCATGCGTTGGCAACCAGAATCCACAATGCCGAAAGGTTGGAACCGATGGCAACAAGCCACGACGACGCAAGGTGAAACCCTTTGCTTACTTTGTTCCAGCCGAAAAACATTACGGCAATGAAGGTGGATTCCATAAAAAACGCCATAATACCCTCAATGGCAAGTGGTGCTCCGAAGATATCACCTACAAACCACGAATAGTTTGACCAGTTGGTACCGAACTCAAATTCAAGAATGATGCCCGTGGCAACACCAATAGCAAAGTTGATACCGAACAGTGTCATCCAAAATTTGGTGATGCGTTTCCAAATTTCTTCTCCTGTTTTTACGTAAATGGTCTCCATAATGGCAATGATAAATGATGTTCCGAGCGTTAGCGGAACAAACAGCCAATGGTACAGCGCCGTTAGGGCAAACTGCGCACGAGACCAATCAACGAGAGCCATGTTAAAATTTTCCATATACTGTTATTTTTAAAATTAAGTGTCTATTTCAGTGGTTTGGTAATCTGCTCAATAACATAATCGCCTCTCTCTTTGTCGCTGCCGAATTTCGTTTTTAAAAAGTCGGGGAAAAAGAAAATTTTTAAAATCACAAACAGGAAAAACAATTTTATCAATATTATTACCCAAAGTTTCCTGCCGACAGTCATGCTTCTGAACCCGTCGTAATAAAGATAAAATGCCCTTTTTAAGAATTTTACCATTTAAGTAATTAAATTGTAAATATGCAAATATATAATATATTTCGATTAATTCGATTTGTTGAGGGAAAATATTGTTGGTGAGAGCACTCTTTTATTCCCGTTTGAGTTGTCTGAAGGGGAAAAGAGTTTAGCCGTAAAGGAAAATAATTTACTTTTGAATATGAAAAATAATTACGGTGTTTTAATATTGGCGGCGGGGTTGTCTGAACGTATGGGTGTACCCAAATTTTTACTCGGCTATGATAATTCCGTAACTTTTTACGAAAAAATCATTGACGGTTATCTGAAATCAGGTATTTCGCATATGGTAATGGTAATTAACAGGGACGATTTTAAGCATCTAAACAGATACAAAAACAAAATAGAGGTTGTGGTTAACGATTATCCCGGCAGGGGGAGATTTTATTCGTTTGTTACGGGATTGAAGGCTTTCGGCGGTATTAAAAATATTTTTGTTCACAATGTTGACAACCCGTTTGTTATCGAGCCGGTATTGAATAAAATGATATCGGATTTAAAAACCCGGCATTATGTTGTACCCGTATATCAGGGAAAAGGGGGGCATCCCGTTCTTCTTTCGTCACAAATAGTTGCCGATGCTGTAAGTTTGTACGATTACAATAACAATATAAAGGAGTATTTGAAAAAGTTCGGCCGTATTAACAGGGTAACATGCAGGGCGGAAGTGACGGTAAATATCAATACCCCGGGCGATTATGAAAAATTTTTAAAAGGGTTAAAATCCGGGTTCTACAAGTAATTTTTTTGTAACTATGTGTTTTGGAGTTGAAATTTTTATAATATACAATCCGGGGGATAGCGAACCTGTATTCAATACCGCTTTGTTTCCGGATGTTGATTTTGACATCAAACATTTTCCTTCAAGAGAAAAGAGTTCAATATCGTTAAGGGTTACCTGTGATTGCACATAAACCTTATTTCGTGCCGGATTTGGAAAGATAACAGTGTTAGTATTATCATTTGCAACATGTATGCCCGTATTGGTGTCGCAAGTAATATATGCTTTCCACCCTTTGAGGGTAAACGAGTCGTCGGAATGGAAGCGGAAAGTCAGGCTGCCGTCGTTTGATGCCGTAAACAGTTGTTGTATTTGGTCGCCACAATATGTTCCCATTAATTCTGCCGTGGTATCGCTTCCGTTGTATATGGAAAGAAAGTCCTTTTCACAATTCAAACCGTTTTCCAGATTGAAATGAAAAAAATGAGCTTTTATTCTCGAATTTACCGTTCCTGGCAAAAATGTTATCACATAATCTTCACTGTTAGTATAATCGCCGTTAGCTCCGCCCGAGTCGTAGAATAGTGTGTTGCAAGTGGTTACTGTGCCGTTTTGCATGTTAACGGAGCTTGTGATTATAATGTAATTCTGTTTTACGGTTGTTTTGACGGCGCCGCTTGAGTCGGTAATAGTAAGTGTGACGTCGTATTCTCCGGTGTCATTGTAAACAATATTTTCGGGATTACGCAAGTCGGAAGTTGCGGGGGTGCCCCCTTCGAATGTCCATTGCCACGAAACAATGCTGTCGGAATAGGAATTATCGAAAAAATTAACACTTTCGCCCGTTGCGGCTATGGTGTCAAGTGCGGTAAAATCGGAAATCATAACCCCTGCGGGAGGCATCAGGACATTTATAATAACACTGTTTTCGTCGGATATTGATACGTTATTGACGGTAACGTTGTGGTAACCTAAAGCCGAAAAGAGGAAATCGTAAGTTCCTGCTTTTATGGGACGATGATAGTTGCCCAGGGGAAGAGCCGAGAACACTTGCGAGTTGTCAATATCGTGATTTTTTACAAAAACTTCGACTTTTACCGGATTTCCGTTTTGTTTGTTTGTAACGGTTCCCCTGACCCCATAAAGTGATTGCTGCATATAGTTGAGGAACGAGCGGTAGTTGTATTCCCAAAAATCGGGTAATTGTAACGGCGGAGGCGTTTTTGTTTCGGACAATTCCAGGGTAAATTCCCTGCAATTCCGGTAGTAATTCATGTAATCTTGTCTTCCGCCCGATATGGAATACCAATCGTAACCGTTGGTGATGCCGTTGTCGAATTCGTTAAAATATGTTGGAGGAGCATATTTGTGGACGGTGTCGGCATACTGGTGGCAAACATATTTCCACCATTCGTCGTCGGCATGCCGTTTGTACCAGGTATCCCACGGATAGTTAGCCACTTCGGCGCCGGTGTGCATGTTGCACGAAAGCACAAAATGGTGTTCCTCTGCAAAATCCATAAAAGCCACCGTTTCGGGTTGATACGCATTTCCGTCGGGGTGGGGACCATCTTCAGGGTCGGGATAGTTACGGTTCAAATCAATATTATTGGCGTTGGTACGCGTTGCTCCGTAAACCGTATTGTTGCCGCCTGCATAGGTGCCGTCGGGATTTGCAAGCGGATTTATCCAAATGTCTATATTGTTGACAAGGTTGGTCACTTGCGGGTCGGTACCGTAATTGGACAGTAAATAATCTATCAGGTGAAGCATTAACACGTATGGTGTGGTTTCGTCGCCATGCATTGTGGATGTGTACATAAACTGCGGTTCGTTTTGGGCAATGCCCAGGCTGTCGTTTATGTGAATAAACAACAAATCGCGTCCATCGACGGTTTGCCCTATGTTTACGAGTTCGCACAAATCCGGATAATTATTTGCAAAACCGTTCATAATATCAACATATTGGCCGTAAGTGGGATAATAATCCCAGCTGCAAGTGTTTCGCGAGGGGCGTTTGTCAACAACTTCGCGGGGGAGAAGCATTGAGGGAGGTGTCAGAACTTCGAATTTAATATTATACGTCAAAAAGTTTTCAAATTCGTTTTTGTTGGCATAGGCATACACCTTGCCATTTTTTATATTGTCAACGGAAATTACTTTTCCCAATGATTTCAACAAGGTTTTTACGTCCTTGTTTACGTCGAACGAAAAGTATATTTCTCCCCGTTTTTGCAAAATGTTGCGTGCTTGGTCTATTGGCAGCGTTTGCGCTTTGACATTTACGGTATTTACCCCCAAAAGCAATACGGTAATAATGAAAATTATTTTCTTCACGGCATAAAAATTTAATGGTAAATTAATAGGAACGGCGGAATGGTGACAGCAAGTTTATAAAGGGAATTTGTAGGTTTTAATAAATTTTTCCAGTTGCATGTAAACCGATTTGTTAGCTTTAACAAGCGGTAACCGCAAATTGTTTTTAAGAATGTTCATATTGTCGAGGGCGGCTTTAATTCCCGAAGGATTTCCGTCGGAAAACAGAAGATTTATAAAAGGGAGTAGCGAATAGTGAATTTTCAGCGCATTGGCGTAGTCTCCTTTAAGAGCCAACGAAACCATTCTGGAAAATTCCATGGGATAGGCATTTGCCACTACCGAAATTACCCCGTCGGCACCCAGCGTCAACATGGGGAATGTTAAAGCGTCGTCG
This sequence comes from uncultured Lentimicrobiaceae bacterium, assembly GCA_964549335.1. Lineage (GTDB taxonomy): Bacteria > Bacteroidota > Bacteroidia > Bacteroidales > F082 > Sulfidibacterium. The sequence continues at coordinate 82,215 of CAZJUQ010000020.1, forward strand.
CCCGAAAAAAGTTTGAAATCATCGGGTTTGTTGCGTAGTATTTCCATAACCTGCATAATATTTCCCGACGCCTCTTTAACGGCAACGATATTTTCGCTCTCTTCGGCAAGTTTAAGAGTGCTTTCGGCTGTAATGTTCACACTTGTACGGCCGGGAACATTGTATATGATAACAGGAACAGGACTTGCTCCCGAAATATTTTTAAAATGGTAAATCAATCCCTTTTGACTCGGTTTGTTATAATATGGAGCCACCGATAGTATTGCCGATATACCGTCAAAGTTTGTCTTTTTTATGGTGGAGATAACCGCTTGCGTGCTGTTTCCTCCTATTCCCAAAACAATTGGCAGCTTTCCGTTAACAACTTCCAATACGCAATCGAGAACCGCCTTTTTTTCGTCTGCCGTCAAAGTGGCGGTTTCGCTTGTGGTACCCATTGCAACAATAAAGTCGGCGCCTCCTTCTATAATGTGATTTATCAGTTTTTCAAGCGATGTAAAGTCTATTGTGCCGTAATTGTGAAAGGGGGTGACTATGGCAACCCCGGTACCTTTAATATCATTGCTAAGTTTCATGATTTTACCTTTAATTCATATTGTTAAAAAAATCTATCTTTAAAAGTTTAAGATAATTTATTAATTCTTTGTAAAAGGTTTCGTTGTTCATCGGTTTGTCTTTTGAGCCGATACTTATATCGAAAAGTTGTTCCGAGTTTTCAAAAGCTTGTCCGGCAACTATCGTCGAATTAAAAACTTTCAGAATTTTTTTGCACTGTTTGTTACCCGGATTGCCCAATACGATAAACAAATCGTAATGAACTTCGGCAAGATGTACGGCAAAGTTCCTTTTAAGGTTACCAAATATATTGAATTTTTTGCGGTCGATAATTTCAAAATTGGAAAGAGAGGACAAATCGTGGTCTTTTGTAATTTTTTTTATGTAACAAAAGAGATTTGTTTGAGGAAAATCTTTAGTAACGGCGCCGGCAACGGAAATTATCTTGTCAAAATTGTTGCCGGAAGATTCCGGACAAAACAGAACCCCGGTTTTAACGGTTTTTTTTACTGCTTCGAAAGCTACATCATTAGCGGGAATATTTCCGCCGTTACCGGTAGCCTCCTTATTTTTTTGTAGAGTGTAAATATTTTCCCTTTTCAACGTTTTTGTTAATTAAAAGTGTAAAAGTAACAAATAATTTTATTTTGCAAACTTTTCATTTTATACCTTTGAGCGGTAAATATTGAAAATGGCCATGAGGATAACGTTTTTAGGAACAGGGACATCGCAGGGAGTGCCGGTTGTGGCATGCGGTTGCGATGTTTGTACCAAAGGAAAGGAAAAGGATAAAAGGTTGCGTACATCGGTAATGATTGAGGTTGACGGCACAATAATGAACATTGATGCCGGTCCCGATTTCCGGCAGCAGATGTTGCGCGAAAAGGTGAAACGGCTCGATGCCATATTAATAACACATTGTCATAAAGATCACATTGCCGGACTTGATGATGTCCGTTCGTTCAATTATTTATATAAAAAACCGATGGATATATATGCATTGCCCCGCGATTTAAAAGCCATTGAGAACGAATTTGCTTATGCTTTCGGCGAGGATAAATATCCCGGTGTTCCCCAATTTAACATGCATGCGCTCAGCCATAAAAAGTTTCGGATAAAGGGGGTCGAAATAACTCCCCTTCCGGCATTACACCTTAAAATGGAAGTCCTGGGTTTCAGAATCGGCGATTTCTCTTACATTACCGACACAAACTACATTCCAGCATCCACATTGAAATTGATGACAGGCTCAAAAATAGTTGTGCTCAATGCATTGCGCAAAAGAAAACATATATCGCATTACAATTTGGAAGAGGCTGTTAAAGTTCTTGAATTTTTGCACCCCCCGAAGGCATACATTACCCATATCAGCCATCTTATGGGTTTTCACGATGAGGTGGAAAAGGAGTTGCCCCCATTTATCCGTTTCGCATACGACGGTTTGAAAATAGAACTTTGAGGGTTTGATTTATATTAACATTTGTGTGTTAATTACAATAATCGTATTGAATACAAACTTCGGAATATTTTCCTATTTTTGGAATATTCTGAATCTGGAAAATATTTATGAAAAAGCAGTCGGTTGTATTGACGTTTGTTTTGTTTGCCATGTTTGCGGCGGCAATATGGTATTTGTACGGAAACCGGATAAAAACCAACGGCGACCCGTGGAAAATGTTGCCCGCAACCCCCTCTTTTGTTATCGAAGTTAACCGTCCCGGAGAGGTGTTGTCGGAATTAAACGGCAATCCGGTATGGGAAAGTTTGAACAACACTTTGCTTTTCAAAAGGGTTTCGTTACGGATTATTCAACTGGACAGCCTTCTTGAACAAAAGCCCGAAATTCTCGAATCAATTAAAAACAACAGGCTGCTTATTGCATTTTACAACAACAAACAACAAGGCTTGTCGGTGCTGTTTGTTTCAAAGTTTAAACAAAATCCCTCGCCGGGGTTTATTCAACACTATCTGCAAAACTATCTCGGGCAACGGTACGGTGTTATTGTTAAACCTTACGGAAAATTCAATTTGTTTACCGTGGCCGATTTGTCACACGATATTAAATACCATTTTACCGTTATGGATGGTGTTCTCGCTTTTTCTATGGACGAAAATGCGGTGAAACGGACAATTGACAGTTACCGGAACCATAAGAGCCTTTTGGCGGAAAGCATACATCTTGAATATTTGCGTAAAACGGCCGGAAAAAAAGCTTCCGCAAGCATTTATATTAACTACAACAGCTTGTCGGCAACATTGCAACATGCGGCAAACAGTAAGGCAGCAAACAATCTTTCCTTTTTTAAAACCTTCGGCAGCTGGACCGAAACCGATTTGATAATAAAAAACAAGGAGCTTCTTTTTACGGGTTATACGGTAGGTATCGACGGCATGTTTTTAAAAAATTTTGCCCCTGTGGGTAACAGCAATGAAATTTACAATGTTTTGCCTTTTAATGCAGGTTTTGTTTTGTCGCTAAACGGTCTCAATACCACTAAAAGATATAAAGGAAAATATGAGGCGCAGGTTGAAAAAATAGCGCCCGCACTGAAAAATGGCATTACACTTTTTTCAAATGCAGCAAGTTTAAAAGAGTATAAATCGAAACTATACCTTTTGATAAAAAGCGACGAAGATAAAAGGTTGGTTAAGGAGTTTGTCGCGTTGTCGGAACTTTCGGGCGGCAAATACAAAACCGTTTACTCGGGAAAATACAAGATACGCAAAATAGATGCCGGCGGATTTTGGGGAGAGTTGCTGGGAGAAGCCTTTTCGGGCATTACCGGAAACTATTTTACCGAAGTTTCCGATTTTATTGTTTTTGCCAATACCTCAAATTCTTTAAAAACTTTAATAGATTATTACGAAACCGGGAAAACCATGGATTTGAACAGCAATTTTAAATCCCTCTCGGACAATTTACAATCCAATTCGAACATTACACTGTTGCTGAAACCGGGGCTGATGGCCGGAATACTGTCGCGATATTTGTCCGATGGTGTTGCAAAAGATATTTTAAACAACCTCGAAACCGTTGACGATTTTCAAAACATTTTGTTTCAATTCACAGTGGAAGGGGACAACCGCTTTTACAACAATTTTTACGTACAGTTCAACAAATCGTTTCAGGAAGAGAACCTCTCGCTGTGGAAAACGGTTGTAAACGACAAGATTGTCGGCAAACCCTATCTTGTGAAAAATTTCAGAACGGGAAAAAACGATATCATTGTTTTTGACCGCTCTCATTACATGTACCTCATAAATGCAAACGGGAAAATTTTGTGGAAGAAAAAGCTTGTTCAGACACCTATGAGTGATATTGAACAGGTCGATTATTATAAAAACGGCAAAATACAGTTTTTGTTTAATACCGAGGACAACATATATATAATAGATCGCAAAGGAAGATTTACGGGAAATTATCCCGTCCGTTTAAATCCTTCGGCCACCAACGGACTTACCCTGTTTGATTATAATCGCAGAAAAGATTACCGTATTATGATAGCCCAAGCCGACAAACGTATTTACGATTACAATATAAAAGGAGATATGGTGAAAGGGTGGTCGAAACCGAAAATGAAAAATATAGTTACGGGCAAAATACAGCGGCTTGTAATAAACAACAAGGATTACATTTTTGTTACCGATATAGATAACAACGTGAGGATATTGAACAGAAGGGGAAATACGAGAATAAGATTAAAAGGTAAAGTGAATAAAGCCTCAAATTCGTTGTTTTATGCCAATAAAACCAATGGCAAAGGTATCATATTGACAACCGATAAAGAGGGGAGGTTAACCTATATTTCGTCGTCAGGAAAGATTTCGCATACCGTGTTCGGAAAATTTTCGCCCGAACACTTTTTCCTTTATGAAGATTTCGACGGCAACGGACGAAAAGATTTTATTTACGTTGATAACAACAGACTGGAAATATTCGACAGATTTAAAAACCTTCTTTTTTCATACACATTTAAAAGCACCATTACTTCCAAACCTCAATTTTTTACCGTTGGAAAGGGAAAACGTATTCTCGGAGTCACTGCGAGCGAAGAGAAGACAATATATCTTTTTGATAAAAACGGAAACACACTTATCAGCAGGGGGTTGGTAGGCGAAATACCTTTTACCGTAGGGAGTTTAAACAACAACAATAGAGAGATAAACCTTATTACGGCAACGGGTAACGTTTTGTATAATTACCGCCTTAAGTAACTGAGGGAACTGAATAGAGGGTTATCGGAACAGTTTTGTCAAACCGCCTCTTTCAATTTTGCAAGATTGTTTTTGTTGAATTTTTTTTCGGCATAGCTACGGGTAACATGTAGTTTTTTAACCTTTTTGTTCGAAGGCAAGTCGAACATGTCGTCCATAAGTATGTTTTCGAGGATAGAACGTAAACCTCGTGCGCCGAGCTTGTGTTCTATGGCTTTTTCAACAACAAAGTCGAATACCTCTTCGTCGAATACCAGTTTAATTCCGTCCATCTTAAAGAGTTCGGTAAACTGTTTAACAAGTGCGTTTTTCGGTTCGGTGAGTATCCGTTTCAGTGTCTCCTTGTCGAGCGGGTCGAGATATGTTAAAATGGGCAGTCTGCCCACAATCTCAGGTATTAAACCGTATTTTTTCAGGTCTGCCGGAGCCACATATTGCAAAAGGTGATCTTTATCAATGGTCTCCTCTTTATGTCCTGCAAAAGAGTAGCCCACAACATTTGTACGTACCCGTCTTGCAATAATTTTTTCGATACCCTGAAACGCCCCTCCTGCAATGAACAGGATATTTTTCGTGTTAACCTGAATCATTTTTTGTTCGGGATGTTTGCGCCCGCCTTGAGGCGGTACGTTAATCACCGAGCCTTCAAGGAGTTTTAGCAGCGCCTGTTGTACACCTTCGCCCGAAACATCACGTGTTATGGAAGGGTTATCGCTTTTGCGGGCAATTTTATCTATTTCGTCGATAAATACGATACCTCTTTCCGCATTTTTAACGTCGTAATCGGCAGCTTGCAGAAGCCTTGTCAGAATGCTTTCCACATCTTCGCCGACATATCCGGCTTCGGTGAGCACCGTAGCGTCGGCAATGGCAAAAGGAACATGAAGCATACGAGCAATGGTGCGTGCCAGAAGGGTTTTGCCGGTGCCCGTTTCGCCGACAAGAACGATATTCGACTTTTCTATCTCCACCTCGTTACCGTCGTCCGGTTTTCCTATACGTTTGTAGTGGTTATAAACGGCAACCGAAAGAATGCGTTTTGCAGTCTCCTGACCTATAACATACTGGTCGAGAAAGGTTTTTATTTCGGCCGGTTTCAGTAAAGTGTGGTCGATTTTGTTGAGTTTGTTGTATTTTGTTTTTAACTCTTCGTCGAGGATGGTTTTTGCCTGCTCAATACAATAGTTGCAAATTTGAGCTTCCATTCCCGAAACAAGCAGTTCGGTTTCGCTTTTCGGGCGTCCGCAAAACGAGCAATGCTCTTCAGTTTTTCTTGCCATTATTTCGTATTGGAAAAATTAATCTTTTCTAATCAACACTTCGTCAATCATGCCGTAATCTTTTGCCTCTTTGGCGGTCATCCAGTAGTCGCGGTCGCTGTCTTTCCATATTTTTTTATAGGTTTGACCGGTATGTTTTGCCAATATTTCGTACAACTCCTTTTTCAGTTTTCCAATTTCACGTGCCGTAATTTCAATATCGGAAGCTTGACCTTGAGCTCCGCCCATGGGTTGGTGGATAAGAACCCTTGAGTGAGGCAGTGCGGTGCGTTTACCTTTGGCTCCCGAACAGAGAATTATGGCTCCCATGGATGCTGCCATGCCTGTACATATTGTTGCAACATCGGGTTTTATGTATTGCATTGTATCGTAAATTCCCAGTCCGGCATATACCGAACCTCCCGGTGTGTTAAGGTAAATTTGTATGTCACGGGCAGAATCGGTCGATTCCAAAAAGAGTAATTGAGCCTGAATGATATTTGCAACGTAATCGTCTATGGCAACGCCGAGGAAGATAATACGGTCCATCATCAACCTGGAGAACACGTCCATTTGGGCAATGTTCAACTGACGCTCTTCGATAATGGTCGGCGATATGTAATTGCCATATGCTGAATTATATCTTTCGAGGGTTAAGCTGCTGATACCAAGATGTTTGGTCGCATACTTTTTAAATTCTTTGCTGCTGTTATCCATAGTATGTTACTGTTTGCTGATTATTTCGATAAATTTATCCAAAGTTACCTCTTTCTCGTTTTTACCAACTTTTTCTTTGAAGAAAGCAATGTATTTTCTCTCCATAATCATTTGGGCAATGCGCTCCTCTTCGTCCTTGTTGCTTAAAATTTGGTCGACGATTTTTTCGATATTGGGGTCTTTTTCTTCTGGGGGGTTACCTTGGAAGAAATAGCGCCGTACCTCATTGCGGATATCCTCAATATTGATATTTAAATCTTCGGGATTCTCTTTTCTCAGTTTTGATTCAATGAGGTTCCACTTGGTCGATTTCGAGAAACTGTCGTATTGACTTTCGATTTGCTCTTCGTTTATTTTGCCTTCGTTCCGGTACAAAAGCCATCTTTTCATAAACTCGTCGGGCAGATTGATGTTTGCCATTTCTATGAGTTTATCGCTTACATCGTTCAAAAACTGTTTGTCGGCATCGTTTACATAGTGCGAAGCCAAATCTTTTTTTATACGGTTACGAAAATCCTCTACCGTTTTAATATTTTCACCGGGATAAATTTTCTCAAAGAAATTCTCATTGAGTTCGGGAACAATTTTTTTGTTGATGCCGGTAATGGTGAATTTGTATGTTTTGTTCAGAGTTTCGGATTTTTTGTCGTGTTCGGCAAGAATTGCGGCGGTTTTCTCTTTAGTGCCGAAAAGCTCATAAGGTACTGCAATTACGCTTTCATCTTTCTTTTTACCGATAAACAGGTTTTGATTTTTTTTGGTTTTTATTTCATTAATATCGAAGTCTATATTTTTTGTAATACCGTTTTCCAATACATTTCCGTTTTCGTCGGTTTCTTGTAAGGTAACCGTGATGTGCGAATCTTCGGTAACGGCATCCATATCTTCTACATCGGCATTACGGTCGAGTATATCTTTAACGGCATTATCAATCTCTTTTTCCGAAACGCTGATTTTGTAATAAGGAACTTTTATTTTGTCGTTTATTTCGATATTGATTTCGGGTTGAACCGCGATATCGAAATAGAAGTCGAAACTTTTTTGTGTTTCGAGGTCAATCTGTTTTGTTTTTTCTTCGTTGGGCAGGGGGTCTGCAAGAAGTTCGATGTTTTTTTCTTTTATATAACCGTTAAGCGATTCTGAGACCAAATTGTTAACTTCGTCGATAACAACCGATTGCCCGTACATTTTTTTAATAAGTCCCATTGGAACCATTCCCGGTCTGAATCCCGGCATTTGGGCTTTTTTTCTGTAATCTTTAAGTTTTTGGTTTACCTTTTCCGAATAATCGTTTTCTTCGATGTTGATGTGAATTAAGGCTGTGTATTCGCCTGTTGATTCTTGTGTTATATTCATTGAATATTTAATTTGTTTAATAAAAAAAATGTGCGGATGAAGGGACTCGAACCCCCACGCCTTGCGGCACCAGATCCTAAGTCTGGCGCGTCTACCAATTTCGCCACATCCGCATTGTTTAACGGTTCTTTTTTTATGCTTATAACCGGTTTGTTTTCAGCAAATAAGCAATTAATTAATTTTAAAGAACTTCTAACCTTAAAAAGGGCTGCAAATATACTTATTTTTTTTACTGTCAAGATTAATGGTAAAATTATTTTGGTACAAAATATGCATATAAAATATAGTACTTTTGCAAAAAGTTTGACAGGCGGTTTTGTCGCCACCGGTTTATATGCCGGCGGAGGAAAGTCGGGACAACGCAGAGCACCATACTTCCTAACGGGAAGGCGGTACCAAGATGGTGCCGACAGCAAGTGCCACAGAAAATAACCGCCGAATCCGTCGCTGACGGATGGTAAGGGTGAAAACGTGAGGTAAGAGCTCACGCGTTATTGTGGTGACACAATAACGGGGTAAACCTTATGGGTTGCAAGGCCAAATATGCCGGTGTTCACAAACCTGTTTGTGATAAGGGTTGCTCGCCCGATGCCGGCGGGTAGGCCGCTTGAGCTGCGGGGTGACCCGTATGCCTAGATAAATGACAAAAACGTACCTTACGGTATATGACAGAATCCCGCTTATGCGCCTGTCAAACTTTTTTACTTGTTACCTCATTTATTTCCCGCGAAATTTATTACCTTTGTGTGTTTTTTTAATAAAATAGGGAAAAATTGAAAAATATTATCAAAAAAATTGTTATCCTAAACCCCATTGATATTTCCGAAAAGGGAAGTATTGTTTTTGAACGGAGATTTATTTTGCCTATCAGTTTGGCCGGTGCTTTGCTTTCATTGTTTTCAATATTTGCCAATTCGTCCATACACCTTGAACATAATTTGCAACTTCTGGCATACCTTGCTTTTGCAGTTTACCTTATAATTTTTTTATTGACATGGAAGAAGAAGTGCATAACCTTTTCGAAGTACTTCATTATAATAATGACAATGGTGTTTATCGATTTTTTGTGGTATTTCAATAACGGTGCCAACGGTCCCTCTTTATACCTTTTTGTTTTGTTATACAGTTTTTTAATATTCATGTTCAAAGGGAAGTCGTTTGCCGCTTTTACCGTGTTGATAATTTTGAATGTGGCGGGTTTGTTTTATTTGGAGTACAACAATCCGCAAATTGTTTCCGATTATACGTCGCACAAACAGCAGGTGTACGATGTGTATCTCTCTGTTATTTTCTTCGGAGTGTTGGTGTTTATTATGATGTACGTGGCAAAAAGCAGTTTTTTTATGGCTTATATCGAAGCGAAAAATTCCGATAAACTGAAAACATCTTTCTTGGAAAACATTTCGCACGAAATACGCACTCCATTGAACGCCATTGTCGGTTTCAGTAATTTGTTGATGATGGGAAACATATCGAAAGAGACAAGAGACGAATATGTAAAATTGATTAGGCAGAGCAATAAATCGTTGTTGGGTTTGGTTGACGAAATACTTGATGTGTCGTTGCTCGAGAACAATGAAATGAAGTTGATAGAGGAGAGGGTAAATGTAAATGAATTTCTGCAAAATTTGTACGATGAGTACCGGAAAAAGATAAAGCCGGATATGGAACTCATGGTGATAAAACCCGAAGATGATTTGATTATCTCGGGTGATGAAAAAAGGTTGAACCAGGTTTTTGTCAATTTATTGGATAATGCCGTAAAATTTACATATGAAGGCAAGATAGTTTTCGGGGTTAAGGTGATGCCTTCCAATTTGCTCTTTTTTGTAAAAGATACGGGAATAGGGATTGAAACCAAATACCACAAATTGCTGTTTGAAAGATTTTACAAAGTTGATAACAAGAAGGATGTTTTGTACAGGGGTACCGGTATCGGATTATATTTTTGTAAAAAGTTAGTTGACCTGATGAAAGGCAAAATTTGGGTTGAATCGGAAGTAGGCAAAGGCTCAAAATTTTATTTCAGCATACCCAAAAAAGTAATAAAATAGATAATAGCCTGAAAAGGTGAAAAAGATTCACTTTGCGAGAAAAGTGCGACAGGCGTTCTTTTAACGGTTTCCGAGTTTGAAATTTTTCAGTATGGATTCTTTGTCGATACCTTTATTATTATAAATGTCGGTATATGTCTCTTTGAACACCGATAATATTTTATCAATATCCTTTTTTGTTTGTGTCAAGTTAATAATAACCCTTACACCGGAATTGTTGTAAGGAACCGCCGGATATATTGCACCCGTAACATGAATTTTGTTTTTAAAGAGGTTTTCGCCGAACATAAGAGCCGTATCGGGCTTGCCCGTTCCCATCAGAACAATGGGGGTGGGAGTGAAATCGACAACGGGAAGGTCTAACTCTTTGGCGCTTTTGTAGAAATAGTCGATAAGCTCTTTTAGCCTGTTTTGCCTTTCGGTTATTTCGTCACTCAGATGTATTTTTGCCGAAGCAATAATGGCGCCTAAAGTTGCCGGCTCTACGGGCGAGGTAAACATTAATGGAGTTCCCAGTATCTCTATCTTATCTTTTATTTCCTGATTATGACAAACAACGGCACTGCCTCCGGCTCCAAAGCCTTTGCCGAGCGACGTCACAAGAAACATTTTCTCTTCGTAATCCGTTTTCGATAAGAACAACCCTTTTCCCTTTTCACCGGTCCAACTCATACCGTGGGCATCGTCAACATACAAATAGAGTTTTTTCAGTTTTTTAAGCAATACCTTTACTTTGTCAACGGGAATGGTATCGCCGAACATCGAATAGACGCCGTCGGTAAGGTACCAAATTTTGTTGTAGTCCTTTTCAAGTTCGTTATAACGTTTTTCCAACATCTCCATATTGTTGTGCCGTATGGTTTCCACATGAATACCGTACGATTTTACCATATCGACGGCAATACGTACAGTGGTGTGCACCTGGTGGTCCAACAATATTGCATCTTTGCGGTCCACAATTATGGGCATAACCGTAATGTGCGATAATGTTGTTCGCGGAAGCAAAAGCACCGGAAAACCGAATATTTCGGAAACGATTTGTTCGGCCTCTTCGTATATGCTTAATTTCATGAATGTTCTCGACATTGCCGTATAAACGCCGTATTTCATTGAGGCGTCGGCTGCCGCTCTCTTAATTCTTTCGTCGTTCGACAAATTAAGATAATCACACAAAGAAAAATTTTTGAAATTCCCCATTGCCAAAGGGTAATAATCACCATTAAACGATTGGGGGAGTGTTGTTAAATAGGCTTTGCCTTGCTTTTTGAAATTACCTACTATTTCAATGATTTTTTCGATAAATTTACTTTCCATAAATAATAAAATATTATCAGTTATCAAATGTATTTTTTATTTGGGACTACATCTCAATTTGAGAAAATAATTTTTAACATTTTTTTGTTAATATGTTATTTTACTATATTTTTACACGGTAATATTTTTAGGGCATGCATAAAAAGAGTATATATTTAACGGAAAACAGAGAGAATCTTATAAAAAGGTTTTTTAAGATTAGCGGTGCTGAAACGCAAACCGAAGACGGGTATATCGATTTCGAGAAGCAATTTATTTTGCCTTTGTCGTTTGCCGGAATGCTAATATCTTTTATAGGGCTGTTTGTAAATATACTGGTAGGTTTCAAAACCATTTTGTACGTAATACCGGTAGTTTGGTTTTTTATATATGCAATGGTTTTTCTATTTGTAAAATACAAAGGGAAATACCTCTATTTAATGAAATGGATACTCTTTTTTATCACCTTGTTGGTAATAAACATTTTGTGGTTATACAATTTCGGCTCCGAAGGGCCTGCCCCGTATCTATTTCTACTGCTCTATTCGTTTATGATATTTATGTGGAAAGACAGGGATTTGCTTTTTGTTTCGTTAATTGTTTTTCTTAATATAGTCGTTCTCTTTTTGTTGGATTATTACGAAGAGGGGTTAACGGGTAACTATGTATCCCAAAAGGCAAAAATTATTGATGTATATACCGCCCTGTTTTATTACGGTATAGTGATGTTTACCTTAATGAAAGTGGCAAAAAGAAGTTACGAACGTGCATATTTCAATGCCAAAAAGGCGGATATGTTAAAATCATCGTTTTTGGCCAATTTGTCACACGAAATAAAAACCCCTTTGAATACGATAATAGGTTTTTCGGAACTTCTGGCTTCGGATAATAATTCGTTGGAACAGAAAAAGAAATATGAGCGGATATTGTACGAAAGCAACGAAATACTTTTGAGGCTTGTAAAAGATATATTGGATATTTCACATATAGAATCAAATCAATTGGTATTGAACAGGTCGGAAGTGAACGTGGTGGAAGTTATTGATTCGTTGGAGCAGGTTTCCAAAGTGATGTTAAAGGAGAAAAACAAAACGGGAATAATATTTGTTAAAGATATTCCTAAGGAAAAGATATTTGTTAATACCGATATTGTAAGACTGCGTCAGATTTTCACCAATTTGATTGACAATGCCATTAAATATACATCACAAGGTGTTATTACCATTGGGCTGAGTGTAAAAGATGACTATCTTTTGTTTTATGTAAAGGATACGGGAATAGGAATCGAAAAAAGGTATCTCGATAAGATATTCGAGAGATATTACAAGGTAAACAGGAGCGACAACAAATTTTTGACAGGTGCCGGGATAGGCTTGTTTTTGTCTAAAAGGCTTGTTGAACTGCTGGGCGGAAAAATATGGGTTGATTCGGAAGTGGAAAAAGGCAGCACCTTTTTCTTTACTTTGCCCAAAAAAGGTTTTCGGGTAGAGGAACATGTTGTGGTGAAAAAACCTGAAAAACTTGAAAAAGCAAAGGTAATTAACGGTAACGCGAAAAACAATTTCAGTAATAACCTTAAAATCCTCATTGTTGACGATGATATAGGTTCGGTGTTTTTGCTTAAACAGATGTTAAGTGAAATTGATGCCGAAATTTTTCAAGCCTTCAACGGTGCGGGAGCCATCGAGATGTTCAATTTGCACAAGGATATCAATCTGGTATTGCTTGATTTGAAAATGCCGATAATGACAGGTTATGATGTTATTAAAGAGTTGCGGAAAATTAAAAAGGATGTTTTTGTAGTGGCACAAACGGCTTTTGCAATGGAGAAAGACAGGAGCCGTGTTTATGAAGAGGGTTTCGATGCATTCATAACCAAGCCGATAAACAGAAATTTACTCTATGATGTCATTAAAGGGTTGGGATTGATAAGGGATTGATTCATTTGGCCGTTACAATACAAACCTCCAAATAAGTTTCAACTGCACGGTTGTATATTTATTATCGAATTTATTGTTCAGGGTGTCATATCCTTGATTTATAACAAAATAGAGGTTGGTGCCGGGTTTGGGAATCCAGTTTATTCTGAAATTCAACAATATTTCATCCTCTTCATTGTTCCATTGTGCAAATGTAGAGCCGAACAAATCGGGAGTAAAAGCAAAATCTATTCTGCCGTTAAGTTCGTGAACGGTAAAATTGCCTTCGGGAAGCGAAATCCGGTTTAACGTATATTCCGAAGAGAATTTCAGGAAACGGCATGGTTGAAAAGTTATTGCCGATTCGTAAACGGAACGGTTTCCGTTGTAAAAACCGCCCCAATTGTAAAAGAGACTTACATAAAACATACGTCCTTCGAATGTTTCCAGTTGGAGTTCCCAATTCGAGAACCAATATTCACCTTTCGGGATAATTATTTGGTCGTGAATTTCGAAATCTTCGGTAAGTTTTTCGGCTTTACGTTGAAAGTTAAATTCGAAATTTTCGCCGCTTCGCGTTTCAAATCCGAGGATTCTTATTTCCGACCACAACGATTGGAGTTGATGAGTTACGTCGTCGATGTAGTAATTGAAATCGAAAGGTTTGAAGTTGAACTGTTTAATAAATCCTATTTTTTTAATCCTGGGTTTGTATCTGAAATCGGCATTGTACATTTGATAAGCTTTTCGCCTTTGGAAACCCACTTCGGGATTGAAGCCTTGCGACGAGCGGTCCCATACAGCCGAAAAATCTATCAAATCGTTGGGATAATCAAAAAATATACGGCTTGCAATGCCTCGTTTGTCGGGTTTGTCGGAAGTATATGTTTGGGCTATTGCACCGCCGAAAGCTATGTTTTTGTCGCCCCGGAATTGCGATGTAAAATAGTTAAAATCGGCACCGTATGTATAGTTTTCTCTTCCTTTTTCCAGTTTGCTTACGGCAATAACTCCCACGCTCGATTCCTTGAATATATCCTGTTTCCATCGAACCACCGAATAGTTTACCGTGGGAATCGTATCTTTTGAAGCCGTTTGAATGGTCATTGCCCCGATTGACGATTTTCCCGATTTACCCATAATGCGGCCACCTGCGATAATAGGGATGACGGAGCGGTCGGGGGCAATGCCTATGCGTCGCGAATAGAAAGGCTGCGTGCTGTGTCCGAGTCCGAAATTAAAATAGTTTTTTCCTTCGAGGAAAAATTCGCGTTTCTCGGGATAGTAGAGCGAAAACCGGGTTAGGTTTACTTGCATTCTGTCCGATTCCACTTGGGCAAAGTCGGTGTTTATTGTTACGTTGAGTTTTAATGTGGGGGTTATCAGGTAGTTGATGTCGCCTCCTATGTTTCCCGTTGTTTTTGTATTTTCACCTTCGTTAAATTCAATGCCGCCTATCCCGTAAGGTTTTAGCTCTATTAACGATGTTTTGTTTAAACCCGAAAGTCCTGTCAGGTGTCCTGCTCTCGAAACCTGACCTATACTGGCATCGCGCGACCAACCTTGCCAAAGATCTTCTTCGCGTTTGCGCCGAATATTGCGTTCGAAATTTATTCCCCACACTTGCGTAGCACCTTTTTTAAAACGCAATGAAGAGAAAGGTATTTTCATTTCGGCAAACCAGCCTTGAGCGGTGATTTTTGTTTTCACGTTCCAAACACCGTCCCAGCTCGAATTGTACGACTCGCCGTTTCGCGATACCATGGCATCGAAGCGTGCCCCGTTGGGATTGGTAATAAACAGGTATGCCGTACGGTTGTCGCCGTATGTATCGAAAATAACCTTGAAATTGTCGTCGCTGCGAAAGTCGAAATCGCGTCTCATTTTGTTTGCAGTAATATTGTCGGGATTACTGTCGTAACACCATATTCCCACATAGATGTTATTATGGTCGTATATGATTGCCACCTCTGTTTGTTCAGTGGCTTTTTCCCCTTCAACGAGTTCGCGTTGGGTGAAGTTGCTTATGTGTTGTGCTTTTTGCCATTGGGGTTCCGATAAATATCCGTCAACTATAATTTTTTTTTCGCTGTACAGGGCGTTGATGGTATCGGGTTTTGAAATTTGGGAGAAAGATAAAAGGGGCAAAAGTGCTAAAATGATAAATGCGGCAGTATGTCGTCTGAAATAAAAGTTTTGTACATTTTCCAATCTCTTGCTTGTTTTCATCCTGCAAACCTTCAAAATTTCGTCTTTCAAAAGTACTTAATTATTGAAAGCTCGCCACCAAACCGTGATTAATTTAAAGCAATTCTACAGAGAGAGGTTTTCTTATCTTTTTTCCAAAAGTTTTTTAGCGTCATCGTCGGTCCCTAAAATTGCGGCGAAAGCTTTTGTCTCTTCACTGTTTTCAAGAATTATTTTCAGTATCATTGTAAGCGGAACCGAAAGGAACATACCAACAAGCCCCAGCAGGTATCCCCAAATTATTAACGAAAGAAAAACCACCAGGGTGGAGAGTCCCATGCCGCGTCCCATAACACGAGGCTCGATATAATATCCTATAAGCATGTTTGTGAAAGCATATCCCGACAATACCCAAATGGACATGGCAAAATCTTTTTGTATCCACGCAAAAATCAAGGTCGGTATTGCGGCAACAATTGAGCCAATGTTGGGTATGTAATTGAGCAAGAAAGCTATCAATGCCCATAGTATGGGGTACTCTATGCCGAGTATCCAAAGCCAAACCCCAATCATAACACCCGTAAGCAAACTTACCAGGGTTTTTATTACAAGATAGTGCCGTATGCTCGATTCGATACGCGAAAGCGAACTTACCGTTTTCCTTTTTTTTGTAACTATTCCGAAAAGATTTGCCTTTAACGCAATGCTGTTCATTTCGAGCAACACAAACATTACTATAAAAAATATCAATGCCATATTACTCATCAGGTTGCCCAGTTGACTCAATGTATTGGCGGTGTAATCAAGAACTTTGACGGGGTCGAACATATTTGAAAGATGTTCCATTGATAATTCCACACCGTAATTTTTAAGAGTGGAGTAAAGCGATTGTGAAATTTCTTGTAATCGGTTTTCGTAATTGCCCAGGTGCGATGTAAAACTGCTGATAGAGCCTCCCACTATTCCGCTCAGACCGCTAATAATTAATAAAAAGCCCAACAGCACGAGCATTACCGATAATCCGTGCGGAACCTTTTTTTTGTCTAACCATTGAACGGGGTGCACACTGATAATACTAACGAAAGCGGCAAGTAAAAATATGGTAATAAACGATTGAGCTTCGAGAGTTGCGGCAATAATGATAAAGAGTGCCGCCAAAAATATAGTCCATCTGTAAATTTTCTCTTTAAGAAAGATATGTTCCTGTTTCATGTGGAAAAAGATTTATTTTTAACAAAAATAGAAAACTTTTAAGAAAATTTATTTGTTGGCTGCGGTTATTTTTCGCGGTTTTCCAACCGGTCTTTTTCCTGTTCTTTGCTTTCGCGCAACATATCGTCAACATTATCCATTTCGGGACTCTCTTCCACGGCTTTCCAATTAAAATTTTCGTCCAAAGGCGTAAGAGCTTTTTGTGCATCGAAAATTCTTTTATCTACCGGTAATGCCGTATAGGGGGTAAAGTCGGGATTTGAAGTAAACAGGTCCGACAGGTCTGTGGCGGCTGCATCGTATTGGTTCAGATAAGGTATTCCCAAAATATTCCAAAATGTTTTAAAGATACTGCCGAAACTGTAATGGAAATGACCTGCATACCCTCTTTTTACCCAAGGCGAAACCGCGAGCAAAATACTGCGGTGGGCATCAACGTGGTCAACGCCGTTTTGGGCGTCGTCTTCCGTAATAATGATTAACATGTTTTTCCAATAGGGAGTATGTGAGAGAAATTCAACAATGCGTCCCACGGCGAGGTCGTTGTCGGCCATATAACTTTCCCTGAAAGGGTAGCCGTCGTCAGGGCGTTCGCCGGCGCCATGGTCGTTAGGTATAATCACGGTTAACAACGAGGGCATGGTATCGTTTCCGTTAATCCACCTCTTATTAAATTCGTCGATAAAACATTTTACCCTGTATTGATCCGGTATTCCCGTGTTGTATGTGGGATAATTTTTTGAAGTGCGGTTGTATAACGGAGCGGGAAGAGGAACGTTGGAGGGTATTCTGATGCCGAATTTTTTATATTCTTTCGAGTATGCGGCGGGGTCGAACATTACCGTAAAACCGAAATTAAAAAA
Source organism: uncultured Lentimicrobiaceae bacterium (assembly GCA_964549335.1). GTDB lineage: Bacteria > Bacteroidota > Bacteroidia > Bacteroidales > F082 > Sulfidibacterium. Next base: position 99,845 of record CAZJUQ010000020.1, read on the forward strand.
GGGTATTCCGTTCCTCTCGAGGTGTTCCCACATTGAACCGGCTTCGTTGTAATCTTCGGGGTACAACGAGCCCGAAGTCCCGTTAAAACCGTATGCGCCTTTTGTCTTGTTAACTTTCCAAAAACTTCTGTTTCCACCGTAATTTGCCGGTACGGTACTTTCTACCCACTCGTTGGGGTATGTATTTACCAGCCAGCGGTGTCCGTCGGCCGACACATCGGAATCGACATAAAAGTTGTCGCAAACGGCAAAACTCTCAGCAAGTTTAAGGTGGTTTACCATAACATCGGCATTAATAACACTGTCGGTTCTTTTTCTGTTGTAAAAGCTGACATTCCTGCCGTAACGTGCCAGAGAGGGATCGCCGTTTACATTTTTCAATTGACCCAATACCTCGTCAAAGGTTCTGTTTTCTTTCGAAATAAATACAATGTGTTTTACCGGAGAACTTTTTTCGCCGGGAAATAGCGGAACGGGATTACTTTTGTGGAGTTCCGTAACTTGTCCGTTAACCTTTTGAAAACGGAAATTGTTTTCTATAACCTTGTTTGTATAAGTTTTCAGCAGAGAGTCGTCTGGGATATCAATTATCGATACCGTTCCCTTCATCAGCGAACCTATGTATGTACCTTCGGGGCCGGGTATGTAATCTTTGCCGCCGTTTGGGCCGCTGCCGTATCCTTTGGCATTGGCAACAACAAGTTTTTTACCACCAGGCATTATGGATATTTTTGCGGGGAACCATCCTGCAGGAATATGTCCTATAGTCTTAAAGGTGTTCAAATCAACCACGGCAATGGCATTGATGCCCGGCTCGGCAACGAAAAGCCGTTTTTTTTCAGGTAATACCGCCAGCCCGAAAGGAATTTTGCCGCGATACCTGTCGATGCGCTTGTCCAAAGTCAGGTGTATTGTATTTATCACGCTGTCTCTATTTATGTCTATTACCGAAATATTGTCGTTAGTGGCATTGCTCACAAAGAGGTAATTGCCGTAAATTGCCAGCGAATTGGGGCTTGACCCGCCGACAGCCGGTATTCCTTCTATTTTTTGACCTACGGGTATTCCCGTTTTGATTTTCGACACCAATTCCGGATTTTTCATGTTCGACACATCGTATCTCCAAACGCTGAAAGCATCGGGTGAATTGGGGTTGCCCAGCGGCGGGACAAACAGCGTGTCGTTGTCAATACCCTTCCTTGATAATTCGCTGTTGTATGCATATGCGGGAAAGTCGAGAAGGGTCTCTTTTAACGAGTCATTCTCTTTTTTATAAACTTTAGAATATTTGAAAACACCCGCATTAACGACAAAGAGATTTTTTTCGTCCGGGGATAAAACAATACCGAAAGGATATATCCCCGTTTCGGCCTGCCCCACAATCTTTTTGGTTTGTGTGTTTAAGACTTTCAGCATGAAATTAGCCTGATCAACGGCAAACAGATACTTTCCGTCGGACGAAAGTATCATGTCGCCAATATATCCCTGATTATTTAACGAATCGTCACATGAGATGTAACCCTCTTTTTCACCCGTTTTCAAATCGAAAATGTAGATAAGATTTTCTTGACCCCCCGAAACATATAACTTATTGTTGTCAGGCGATATTGCCAAACCCATAAATACCGATGCCAATACCCCTTTGTCCGTGGATGCTCCTTCGGGGATTTGTATCACGGTGGGATTTTCCGAATTTATGTCATGTATTATGGAAACGGAAACCGGTTTTACGCCCGAATTTGCAGTTACCGCCGTGGTACCGTCATTGCTAAGCGCAAGACCGTAAGGGTGAGGAGCTACCATAATGTTTTTTCCGGCAGGTGTAATAATTCTGCCGTTGGGAATAACCGTCTTTCCGCTTTTACGGATTTTGCAAAACAATTTTCCGGCCGGGGCACCTGTAAGCCACACCTCTTGCGGTATATTGCCGTTGCAAGTTGCCAAAACGGCAAATATGATTAATGCCAATGATATAACTTTTTTCATGCCAATATGTTTTTGTCATTGCTGTTTTTTCCCGTTTGATTTTTTATTTTTTCAAAAATAGGAGAATTTAGGTCACTGCTTATTACTTTTGTATTTTTAATTTGAAGAAAATGGATAACACGAATGAGGCCATTAAGAATAAAATTGCCCACGAACTGGGTATAGACCTTTGGCAGGTTGAAAATACCTTGGCATTGTACAACGACGGGGCGACAGTACCTTTTATTGCTCGCTACCGCAAAGAAAAAACGGGAGGGCTTACCGACGAAAACATATTACAACTGCTAAAAATTTTCAAACGGCTAAACGAACTGGAAGAGAGGCGCAATACCGTTCTTAACAGCATGAAAGAGCAGGGAGTATTAACCGGAGAACTGGAAAAACTGGTAAAAGAGGCAGCAACGTTACCGGCACTTGAAGATATATACTTGCCTTATAAACCCAAGCGGAAAACAAGAGGTGTTAAAGCTGTTGAGCGGGGGTTGGAACCTCTTGCCAAGATGCTGATGTCGGAGAATGTGGAGAGCGAAGAGATTGCCGCACGTAAGTTTGTAAATCCGCAACATGGTGTTGAAACAACCGCTGATGCACTGGCGGGTGCCCGCGACATTATTGCCGAGTGGATTGCCGAAACGGTATGGGTGAGGAATTTTGTACGCAGAGAGTTTCAAAGAAACGCCCTTATTGTTTCAAAAGCCGTTAAAGGCAAAGAGGAAGAGGGTGCAAAATACCGTTCGTGGTTCCATTGGGAGGAAAAGGCGGTAAAAGCTGCGCCGCATCGCATTCTTGCTATTTTCAGAGGAGAAAACGAAGGCTTTTTGAAGGTTAAAATAGAACCCGACATTGAATATGTAACCGAAGAACTTACAAGAAGGCTTGTGCGTTCGTCGCCTGCAAATGCGGAAAATAAATCCAAGGCAATAAAAGAGAGTGTGAAGAGGCTGCTTTTCCCTGCCATGGAGACCGAACTGCGCAACGAACTGAAAAAGCGTGCCGACGAAAATGCGGTAAAGGTTTTTGCCGGGAATTTGGAGCAACTTCTGCTGGCACCGCCGCTCGGAAGAAAAAATGTCCTTGCCATTGACCCGGGATTCAGAACAGGATGCAAAGTTGTTTGCATCGACAAAAACGGCAATTTGCTTCATAACGAAACCATATATCCCCATCCCCCGAAAAATGAGGTGGCAATGGCAATAAAAAAGATAAAGAGCATGGTGGAACGCTACAAAATAGAGGCTATTGCCATAGGCAACGGCACAGCGGGACGCGAAACCGACAATTTTATCTCTCGCATACGTTTCGACAGGGAGTTGGTTGCCGTAATGGTTAACGAAGACGGAGCCTCGGTATATTCGGCATCGGCTACGGCGCGCGAAGAGTTTCCCGAATACGATATAACCGTAAGGGGTGCCGTGTCGATAGGAAGACGCCTGCAAGACCCTCTTGCCGAACTTGTTAAAATAGACCCGAAATCGTTGGGTGTAGGCCAGTATCAGCACGACGTTAACGGTAAACTGCTGAAAGAGTCGTTGCAAACCACGGTGGAACTGTGTGTTAATAAAGTGGGGGTGGAGTTGAACCTTGCAAGTAAAGAACTGCTGACCTATGTATCGGGAATAGGACCCTCGTTGGCAAAAAATATTGTTGATTACAGGATGAAAAACGGAGCTTTTAAGAACCGTGAAGAGTTGAAAAAGGTGAAGGGGCTCGGGGAAAAAGCTTTTCAACAGGCAGCGGGTTTTTTGAGAATAAAAGATGGAGAAAACCCACTTGATGCAAGCGCGGTTCATCCCGAAAACTACAAGTTGGTGGATATGATGTCGAAAAAGGCGGGAATACCTTTAAAAGAGTTGATAAATAATAAAAAGGTAAAGAGTATTATCAAGGCAAGCGATTTTGTTAGCGCAACCGTGGGATTGCCTACCGTTAACGATATTCTCGACGAGTTGGAAAAACCCGGGCGCGACCCGAGAAAAAGACTCGAATATTTCTCTTTCGACAAAAACATAAAGACTATTGAAGATTTGTCGGAGGGAATGGTATTGCCGGCAGTTGTTACCAATCTTACCGATTTCGGTGCTTTCGTCGATTTGGGAATACATGTTAACGGCTTGATACACAAGAGTCAAATAGCTGACGAGTATGTATTAAATCCGGCAGATTATTTGTCGCTGGGTCAACATTTGAGCGTAAAGGTGATAAGTGTTGATGTTGAGCGAAAAAGAATAGGGTTGAGTTTGAAAGGGATGTAAAATTATACATGACGGCAGTAATACCGGTATCAACTGAATGCAATTGTTTTATCTTTTGTGCAGCACTGTTTTTTCAATGAAATCGATAATGTTTTTAACGCTGTGTGGTGAGAACATATGAATATCATCATCTTTTTTGAACCAGGTAATTTGGCGTTTGGCATACCGCCGGGTATTTGTTTTTATTTTTTCGATGGCAAAATCCAAGTCTGTTTTACCTTGGAGATAATCAAAAAGTTCTTTGTAACCGACGGTATTCAAAGCATTAAGGTGTCGCCACGGGAATACATTTTCGGCCTCTTGCAACCAACCCGCATTAATCATCTTGCCGGTGCGCATATTAATACGTTCGAAAAGTTCGTTTCTTGGCAGTTCCAGACCTATTTTCAAGATATTGAAATTGCGTGGTTGCGGTCTGTTTTTTCTTAACGACGAATATTTTTTTCCGGTTTGCAAACAAACTTCAATGGCACGCATGAGCCGTTTGGGGTTTTTCAAATCGACTTGATTATAAAATTCGGGGTCGAGAATTTTGAGTTGTTCTTGTAAAGCCGCTATTCCCTTTTCGTGAAAGGTGTTTTCGAGTTGTTTGCGCAGGAGTGTATCGGGGTCGGGCAGTTCGTCTATTCCGTTGCAAACGGCGTTTATGTACAATCCCGAGCCTCCCGCCATTACCACCACATTGTTATGTTTCCAAAGTTTTTCGAGCAATGACAAGACCTCTGATTGGTATTTGGATACGTTGTATTGGTCGTGTATGGAGAGATGACCGACAAAATGGTGTTTTACCAGTTTTAACTGTGAGGGTAGAGGAGCTGCCGTGCCAATAGGTATCTCTTTGTAAAACTGGCGTGAGTCGGCCGAAATTATTTCGGTATTAAACCACCGTGCAATGCTGATTGCAATATCGGTTTTTCCCGATGCCGTCGGTCCGGTTATTACCACAAGCCATCTGTTTTTCTGATATTTTTTCAACGTAAGGGCGGATTAAAGGTGAATTTTATTTTTTGGCTTTCAGACCGAGTTTTTTACCCTCCCGGAGCATAAAGGCGAATGCTTGGTCGAAATCGTTATTCAGCTTTCCGTCGAGTATGGCTTCGCGTATTGCGGTTTTTATTTCGCCTACCGTTTTGGAGGGAGGAATTCCGAAGGTTTCCATAATAATTTCGCCGCTAATTGGGGGTTGCCAGTTACGAATACGGTCTTTTTCCTCTACTTCTACGAGTTTTTGTCTTACCAGCGTAAAGTTGTTGAGATAACGTTTTACCTTCTCTTCGTTTTTTGAAGTAATATCGGCTTCGCAAAGCAGCATTAGGTCGTCGATATCGTCGCCTGCGTCAAATAAAAGGCGTCTTATTGCCGAGTCGGTAACCACATCTTGAGCCAAGACAATAGGTCTTAAGTGGAGTTGGACAAGTTTTTGAACATACCGCATTTTGTCGTTCAGCGGCAGTCCCAAATTTTTAAAAATACCGGGGACCATTTTGGCGCCGATAAATTCGTGTCCGTGGAATGTCCAGCCCGTACCAGGTTCGAAACGTTTTGTTACGGGTTTGGCAATATCGTGCAGGAGTGCTGCCCAGCGCAACCACAGGTTGTCCGATTTTGCGGCGATATTGTCGAGTACTTGTAAAGTGTGGTAGAAGTTGTCTTTGTGAGCCATGTTTCCAATTTTTTCAACTCCTTTCAGTTCGACGAGTTTGGGGAAAATTATTTTCAATATTCCCGTATCGTCCATTAGTTTGAAGCCTGTGGAAGGTTTGCCGGCCATTATTATTTTGTTCAACTCGTCCAGGATACGCTCTTTTGATACTATTGTGAGCCGGTTTTTGTTTCTTGCGACGGCGTTAAATGTGTTTTGTTCTATTTTAAAGTCAAGTTGAGTTGCAAATCTGACGGCACGCATCATACGTAATGGGTCGTCGGAGAAGGTGATGTCGGGGTCGAGCGGAGTGCGAATAATTTTGTTTTTTAAGTCGTGAAGACCGTTAAAGGGGTCGTTCAACGAGCCGAAATCTTTTTTGTTGAGACTCAGCGAAAGGGCATTTATGGTAAAATCGCGCCGGTTTTGGTCGTCGGCAATTGTACCGTTTTCGACGATAGGTTTTCGTGAATTGCGGCGGTACGACTCTTTGCGGGCACCGACAATTTCTATCTCCCAGTCGTTGTATTTTACCATGGCTGTACCGAAGTTTTTGTAATATCTTGCCGTACTTCCTTTTCCGAAGGCGCCGGCAAGTTTTCGTGCAAAGGCAATGCCGCTGCCCACAACAACGATGTCGATATCTTTGGATGCTCTGTTTAAAAGTATGTCGCGGACAAAGCCCCCAATGACATATGCGGGCATGCCTGTTTGAAAGGCGAGTTCCCCTATGGTTTTGAAAGGTTCGTTACTTAATATTGAATTAAATTCGTTCATCGGCACAAAAGTAATAAAAAGTGGGGCGGTGATTTATACGCGGCGAAACATTTAATGTTATTAACAAGAGGTTGAGAACCTTGAAAGTTGTGACGGATGCCGGCGCTTCTTTGTCCGGTGAACGGTTATGCAAGATTATCCGGAGGATGCACGCAGGGGAATAAAGGAGAGTGTTTGGAAGAGGGATAGACTGCGGCAGGGATGGGAGCGGCAGCCCGCAGGCGGGGGCGGTAGTGAGGCAGGCGGAGGCAGGGCTGACGTGAGGAAGCCCCTGAAAACGCCATTGCCGAACAGCGCCGCCGCCGAGGACTATTAGCGGACAGCCCGTTTGCCGCCCCAAGACACAGAAAGATAAAGTTGCCGGATTGATAACGTTTAGCGAAAGTTGATATTTGTATGCCGAGGGTTGTGATATTTGAAACAGTGATGAGAGAATTAGCTGTTACGGTAATATTCGACGATTTTAACCGCCTCAACAGCCTCTTTTACATCGTGCACTCTGAGAATGTTGGCGCCGTTGAGAAGGGCGATTGTATTTAAAACCGTAGTTCCGTTGAGGGCTCCGGCAGGGGAAGTGTCGAGGATTTTGTTTACGAGCGATTTTCTTGAAATTCCGGTGAGAAGCGGCAAGTTGTCAATTCGTAAATTTTCAAGATTTTTAAGAAGCCTGTAATTTGCCGGCATGCTTTTGCCGAAGCCGAAACCGGGGTCGAGGATAATGTCGGTAACTCCGAGATTGCGCAACGTGCTGACTTTTTCGGAGAGAAAGTTTTTTACCTTTTGAACAGCATTTAGCGAAATGGGATTGTTTTGCATTGTCTCGGGGGTTCCGTGGATATGCATTAATACGTACGGTACTTTGAGGCGTGCAATGGTTTGAAACATCAGCTTGTCGAATGTGCCGCCCGAAATATCGTTAATGATTGCGGCGCCGTGATCGACGCAGGCAATGGCCGTTTCGGACCTGAAAGTGTCGATAGACAAAACAATACCGGGAAACTCCCTCTTGATTGCTTTTACGGCTGGCAGCAAACGGCTCATCTCTTCGTGCAGGCTGACGCTCTTTGCTCCCGGGCGCGTTGAAACAGCACCCACATCAATAATATCGGCACCTTCATCAATCATAAGCTTCACCCTTTCGATAAGGGCACTATCGCCCGTGTACAATCCGCCGTCGTAAAACGAGTCGGGAGTGACGTTTAAAATTCCCATTATGCGGGGTGTTGAAAAGTCGATGATTTTTTCTCCGCACCGGAGCGTTTTTACCTTGGGAAATGAATTACCTTTATTGCCCATTTTTAGTACTTTTGCTTGCAAAAATAGGAATATTAATATGACTGATAAAACAAAAGAACAATACGAGCGGATAATAAACGAGTGCCTTTCGGTTTTTGAGGTGAAACAGAAAGATTACGGCACGGCATGGCGCATATTGCGGACAGAGAGTCTTACCGACCAAATATATATAAAAGCCAACCGGATACGCAGTATTCAAATGAAGGGGAAACAGAGGGTTGACGAAGGAATTGTTCCCGAGTTCATAGGCATAATAAACTATTCGGTAATGGCATTAATACAGTTGGAGAGAGGAGTGGCTGAACATCCCGACCTTGACAGTAAAGAGGCTGTGGAATTGTACCTGAAATATTTTCGTGCGGCGCGCGATTTGATGCTGAATAAAAACCACGATTACGACGAAGCCTGGCGTAATATGCGTATCTCGTCGTTTGTGGACATTATTTTAATGAAGTTGTTAAGAATAAAACAGATAGAAGATAATAAAGGGAAAACCCTTGCTTCGGAAGGGCTTGATGCAAATTATTACGACATAATAAATTATTCCGTTTTTGCCTTGATAAAACTTATTTTGGAAAATGAAAGAGCGTAAAAATGGTGCCGTCGAACCCGTGTGGCTCGCAATCATCAGGATTCTTCTGGGATTAATATTTGTTTTTTCGTCAACGGTAAAGGGAATAGACCCTGTAGGGACGGCATACCGCGTTGAAGATTACCTTGTGGTTTTCGGGTGGACAAACCTTTTGCCATATTCTATTTATATTGCCTTTTTGGTGATAATATCAGAATTTATTCTTGGAATTGCCTTTCTTTTTAAAACATTGATGCGGATTGCCATCCCGGGTATGTTTTTGATGATGTCCTTTTTTACGGTGGTAACCTTATTTGACGCCATAAACAACTGGGTGCCCGATTGCGGTTGTTTCGGCGATGCCGTCAAATTGTCAAACTGGCATACGTTTTACAAAAATGTTGTTATTATTTCGTTGAATGTAATTTTTGTATTAAAAATCAATATTTATGCATTACGGAAATGTAACGCAAGAAAAACAGCAGCACTGTTTTTGACAGGTATTCTTTTCACGGGGTTTGTTATATACAATTATAACCACTTGCCTGTTATCGACTTTAGAAACTGGAAGGAGGGCAGGGATATGAAAACTGGAGAGAGCGGTAAAGAGAAGATATATGTGATATACAAAAACAAAAAGAGCGGTGAAATAAAAGAGTTTCTTTCGCCTGACTATCCCTGGAACGATTCGGTATGGATGTCGCAGTGGGAATTTGTTGACCAACGGACAGACGACTCGCAGGTGGTGAAGAAATATGATTTGCAAATTGAAGATTCATCGGGCACAAATGTTACGAAAGATATAATAGAGAGCCCCGATTACCAATTTATAATTGTTTCGTATTACCTTGGCGACGGCTCGGAAAAGGGATTCGAAAAACTTCCTGCGATAGTAGATTATTTAAACACAAAAGGGGTAAATGTTGTATTGCTTACGGCATCGGAGAACAGCGATATAAAAGCCTTTTTAAAGAGGTACCGTTTAAATGTTGACACATATTTCGCCGACGACATCCAATTGAAGGCGATGATACGTTCAAATCCGGGATTAATATTGCTGAAAAACGGAGTTGTCCTCAAAAAATGGCATTACAACGATTTTCCCGGCGTAAAGCAACTCGACCAATTGTTAAAGGATGAGTAGATATATCATAAGGCGGTTGTTGTACGGCATCCTCGTGTTGTGGGGAGTTGTAACGGTAGTCTTTTTGCTTTTCAATATTCTGCCCGGCGATGCATCGCGCATGTTAATGGGACAACGAACCGATATTTCGTCGATAAATGCGGTGAAAAAAGAGTTGGGGCTCGACAAACCACCCATAATACAATATTTAGGTTTTTTAAATGATATTTCGCCGGTATCGGTTCACGACTACAGTAACAAAAATAGCTATTGGTATTTCGACAGGAAAAAATACCCCGGTGCGAAAATCATATTTCGTGCCGGAAAAAGAGTTGTGGTATTGAAACCGCCCTATTTAAGACGTTCGTATCAAAGCCGTCGCGAGGTGTCGGCAATACTTGCCGAAGCTTTTCCTAAAACCTTGTTGCTTGCTTCGGCATCAATACTGTTGGCGATGATAGCAGGAATAGTATTGGGCATAGCTGCGGCACTGAAGAAAGATACTCTGCTTGACAAAACACTGTTGGTCTTTTCGTCGCTCGGCATGTCGGTACCATCGTTTTTTGCAGCCATATTGGTGGCATGGGTATTTGCCTGGTTGCTCGGTAAATACACAGGACTTCCCATGATAGGGAGTTTGTATTCAGTTGACGATTACACGGGCGAAGTATATATAAATTTAAAAAACCTGATACTTCCCGCCCTCACGCTCGGCATACGTCCTCTTGCCATAGTTATAAGCCTGATGCGCAGCGCCTTGCTCGATGTGCTTTCGAAAGATTACATACGTACGGCATATGCCAAAGGTTTGAAACCGGTGCGTGTAATCGTATTTCACGCTTTGAGAAATGCCCTTAATCCGGTAATAACAGCGATAACGGGCTGGTTTGCCTCGCTAATGGCCGGTGCCGTATTCGTTGAGTATGTTTTCGACTGGAAGGGAATAGGTGTGGTTATAGTGGATGCCTTGGAAAAGTACGATTTGCCCGTGCTAATGGGTTCTGTACTGTTTATTGCCGTAATCCTTATCATTACAAATATTTTTGTAGATATTGTTTATGCAATGCTTGACCCGAGAGTCAGATTGTCATAATTTGTTATTTTTGTAATTTACAACTCAAAAACAGATAACGGCAATTGGGGACAGCGTATTTCGGGATTAAATGCCCGGGAGTGATTACATCAACGTGCCGTTTAAGCGGTTGAAACCTAAATTGAATGATGAATAATAAAACAAATATAATAAAAGAGCCTGTAGAAACTTATAACCAAACCTTTTTGGCTATTACAAATTACACGTCGGAAAAAAAACTCCATCCTATTTTAAAGTGGGCAGGGGGAAAGGAGAAAGAATTAAAGTTTATTATTCCGAACCTCCCAAATGTTTTTGAAAATTATTATGAACCATTTGTGGGGGGCGGAGCAGTATATGCAGCAATACAGTCAAACAAATCATTTATAAATGATAAATCGGAGGAGTTGATTAATTTATATAAAATTTTAAAATCGCCGGAAAGAACAAATTTTTTTAATGCTTTATCGGAGATAACACATAATTGGGATTTATTGGGAGACATAACTAAAAATAATGCCGCTTTTTTTGTGAATTTATATAAAAATTATTCGTACGATAAAATTGAGATAGGAGAATTAACAGAGATACTTTTTGAATTTATACTTTCCCATTCAAAAGAATTTAATGGAATGTTTTCTGTAATTTTCAATTTTAACATTGAAAACTTTGTTTCCGAGTTAAAGAAGAATTTAATCAGGAAAATAAAAAGAATGAAAATTATAGAAAATCAAAAACACAAACTCTCGGATGCGGATATTCTTGCAAATATTGAAACGGCTCTAAAAAGCGCCTTTTATATGCATTTCAGGCATTTGTATAATAATACGGAAAAGTACAGGTTAAATAAACATTTTTCCGCTGCTATTTTCTTATTTATAAGAAATTATGCATACAGCGGAATGTTCAGATATAATTCAAAAGGAGAGTTTAATGTTCCTTACGGAGGAATAGGTTACAATAATAAAAATTTTAAAAAGAAGATAGAGTATTTAAAATCAGATGCTTTACAAAGACATTTGTCAAATACAATTATCGAATGTATGGATTTTGAAGATTTTTTCGAGAAACATATTCCCACTAAAAATGATTTTATTTTTCTTGATCCGCCGTATGATACAGAATTTAGTACTTACGCAGGAAATGAATTTAACAGAAAAGACCAAATACGACTTGCAAATTATTTAATAAATAAAACAAAAGCTAAGTGGATGCTTGTCATAAAGAATACAGATTTTATTTTTGATTTATATTCAGATAAAGGATTAAATATTCAGTCTTTCGACAAAACTTATTTGGTGAGTTTTATGAACAGGAATAATAAAAAAACTGAGCATCTATTAATAAAAAATTATTGATTATGGCAAGAATAACTGAAAATCAACTTGTTTTACCTTCATTGTTTCTAATGAGTTTATCCCCTTCAAAAGGTTTATCCACCTCCGAATTAATTCCGAAATTACGTGAATTGTTAAAGCCTGCAGGTGAGGATTTGGAAATTTTGTCAGGTAGAAAAGATGATAAATTTTCTCAAAAAGTTAGAAATTTAAAAGCTCACGATACTTTTGAAAAATATGGATTAGCGAAATATGAAGGTGGAATATTTAAAATAACGGAAAAAGGATTGGAATATTTGCAAGAAAACATTGACAAGTTAAGATACTTACTCGTAAATGATTTTAAGTGGGAAGATATTAAAGGAGGACTTGAAATAATTGATAAATCTGCCAAAGAAAAAAGAAAAATTGAGATTTTTGATGAAACAATGTCAATCCAGGAAGGGGTTAAAAAGATTGTTCAATCAAGAGTATATGAACGCTCGTCGAGATTAAGACAAATCGCCATTAACCATTATACAAAAGATGGTGATATTTTATGTAAAGCATGTCAATTCAGTTTTCAAAAATTTTATGGAGATATAGGAAAAGGATATATTGAAATTCACCACATTAAACCAATATTTAAATACGAAGATGAAGAATTGGATAAAACTATTTACAATGCACTTAATAATGTAGTACCGTTATGTTCCAATTGCCACAGAATGATACACAGAGATTGGAAAAATCCTTTGGAAGTCGATTTTTTGATTGATCAAATTAATAAAAACGGAATATTTAAAAGGTAATCATAGATGTTAGAGTAACCAGTAAAATACAAAACCATTAAAAGATGAAAAAGATAATTTTATTATTCACGGGATTAATTTTTGTATATGCCTGTACCACAGTTCCTATCACCGGTCGTAAACAATTGAATATGATACCGGCACAAGAGATGTTGTCATTAAGCAGCCAGCAATACGGTGAGTTTTTAAAAGAACACAAATTGAGTGATGACAAAGAGTCGGCCGAAATGGTAAAGCGGGTGGGGAAGAGGATTCAATCGGCGGTTACACATTTTTTGGTTCAACAAAACCGGGCGGATTTGCTCGAGGGTTACAATTGGGAGTTTAACCTTGTGGAAGATAAACAGGCAAATGCCTGGTGTATGCCCGGAGGCAAAGTAGTGGTTTACACGGGAATTTTACCGATTACCAAAGATGAAACGGGTTTGGCGGTGGTTATGGGACACGAGATAGCACACGCCATAGCCGAACACGGAAGCGAACGTATGAGTCAGGAACTGGTACGCCAGCTTGGCGGTATGGCATTGGATGTTGCCTTGAATGACAAGCCCGAAGAAACCAGGGCGTTGTGGCTTACGGCATACGGTTTGGGGTCGGAAGTGGGTGTTATGCTCCCGTACAGCAGGATGCACGAGTCGGAAGCCGACCACCTGGGACTTATTTTTATGGCTATGGCGGGATATGACCCTTCGTATGCCCCGGAATTTTGGGAAAGGATGAAAAGTCTTAACAATACTCCCAAACCTCCCGAGTTTTTAAGCACACACCCCTCCGATGAAACAAGGATAGCCAATCTGAAAAAATGGCTCCCGGAAGCAATGAGGTATTACAATAAAGCTGAAAAAGATGGTAACGGGGGAAACAATTCAACCGGTAGTACGGGCAAAACAATAGGCTTGTAAATATAATGTTCGCACAGCACTGTTTCGTGCCCTAAACGGAACATATTAAACAATGGTAATCCTTGTGCCGCCGTTATCCACTCCCAGCAAGGTGGTTTCGGTAATAATTGTATCTTTACCGGTACGTTCCACAAAATGTATTGCCGCCTTTATTTTGGGTGCCATACTGCCTTCACCGAACTGTCCCTCCTCAAGGTAACGTTTAGCCTCTTCGAGCGACATTCTGTCAATGGCTTTTTCTTGCGGAGTGTTAAAGTTGATGAAAACTTTTGGAATATCCGTCAGAATAAAAAACTTGTCGGCTCTGATTTGTGCCGCCAGCCGCGACGAAGCCAAATCTTTATCTATTACGGCATCTATGCCCTGAAGTTTGTTCTCTTCAACGTAATAACAAGGTATTCCGCCGCCACCCACGGCTATAACAATATGTCCTTCGCGCGCAATCTTTTCAATGGTCTTTTGATTGAAAATGGCAAGAGGCTCGGGTGACGCCACAACTTTACGCCAACCCCTTCCCCGTGCATCTTCTTTGAAAACGGAACCCGTCTCTTTCATTATTTTTTCGGCTTCCTCTTTTGTGTAGTATGGTCCTACTGGTTTGGTCGGGTTCTTGAAAGCCTCATCGGTTTTGTTTACGAGAACCTGGGTGATAATTGTTATTATATCCCTGTCTTTGTCGCGCGACATCAGAACGTTTCTTAACTGTTGTTCCAGAATGTATCCGATAAATCCTTGTGAATATGCCCCGCATACATCCAATGGCATCTCGGGAATGCCGTACATTTTGTGACCGGCATCGTTGGCAAGCATGATGTTTCCCACCTGGGGACCGTTGCCATGAGTTATAACCAAATTGTATTTGCGTTTCATCAATTTGAGCAATTTTTTACTTGCTCTGTATGCATTCTCTTCTTGTTCTTCAATGGTGCCTTTTTGTCCGGCTCTCAATAGTGCGTTTCCTCCAAATGCTACAACGGCTAACTTTTTCATAATTAACGGTTTAAAATTTATGAAAATGAAAGATGCAAAGGTAATAAAAAAGTATTTGCTGAGTGATTAAGCCTGCTAATTAATTTTAAATTGAAAAAAACCTATTTTTGAAAATTAATTTTTATAAAAAAAGCATGCAAGAAATCGCGTTACAATTTTTTCTTAACGATAAATACAAGGAAATACGTATTCCGGCAAATACTACGGTACTCGAATATATACGGAATTTTGCCGGTTTGACGGGTACAAAACTCGGCTGCGGCGAAGGCGATTGCGGCTCGTGTACAATAGTAATGGGTGAACTGAAAGGCGGTAAGATGGTTTACAAAGCCGTTAATTCGTGTATTGTGCCGGTTGCAAAAATGCATCATAAACACATAGTTACCGTTGAAGGTTTGTCGGACGGTAAAACATTGCATCCCGTTCAGAAGGCAATTTTGGATAATCATGCCACGCAGTGCGGATTTTGTACCCCGGGGATTACAATGTCGTTGTTCGGTTATTTGTCGGCCGGCGGTGACCACGACGAAGAGGGTGTCCGTTTAGCCCTTGAGGGGAATTTATGCCGTTGCACGGGATATAGATCCGTAAAATCGGCCTCGGCAGTTACTCTGGATTATTTTAATGAAAATGATTTTGTGTTTCCCCCCTATTTCGAAGAGGTTAAAAATAGATTGAAAGAATTCAAACGGAATGATGCCCACGGTTTCAACGATGACTATTTTATTCCGGAAAACCGCCGCCGGTTGATTGATTACATAAAGCAAAAAGACGGATATAAAATTATCTCGGGAGGTACCGACCTGTTTGTGTTGAGAAACCTGAAAGATGTTGAATACGGAAAATTGCTGGATATCTCTGACGTTGACGAGTATAAAACCATTGATGTTAAAGAGGATGAAGTTGCAATAGGGGGTAGTGTTACCTTGTCGGAAATACTCGAAAACGGATACTTGAAAGAGAAAATACCGGTTCTTTCGCAAACCGTAAAGTTGATGGCGTCGAAACAGATAAGGAACATTGCCACATTGTCGGGAAACATTGCTAATGCTTCCCCTGTTGCCGATTCGGTACCGGTTTTGTTGTCGGCAGGTGCCGTTTTACACCTTTTGTCGCCACATGGCGAAAGAGAGCTCTCTTTAAACGATTTTTACATCTCATATAAAAAGACCGCCTTAAAAGAGGGCGAGATAATAGAAAAAATAGTTATTCCCGTAAAAGATAAATACCTCTTTTCCTTTGAAAAAAGTTCGAAACGCAAGGCTGTGGATATATCAACGGTTAACTCTGCCGTAGCGGTAAATGTTAAAGACGGCATTGTAAACGACATTAAAATTTCGTACGGCGGAATAGCTCCCGTGCCGTGCCGTATCGAGAGCGCCGAACGCTACCTGTCCGGAAAAACATTAAACGTAAAAAATGTATTGAAAGCGGCGGAAATTGCAGCCGGCAGCGTAAAACCCATAACCGATGTGCGCGGCAGTGAAGTGTACAGAAAAACCCTGGTAAAAAACCATCTTGTTAAACATTTTCACAACCTTTTTCCCGAAACTATTTGATTATGAAAAAACAACCGCACCATATTAACGGAAAACTGCATGTAACAGGACAAACCCGTTTTATTCTCGACGAAATAAAACCGTCGGGATTGTTATACATGAAAATTCTTTATTCGGTACATGCCAGAGCAAAGATAGTATCGGTAAATACCTTCGATGCCCTAAAAACAGAAGGAGTTGTAGGTATATATACGGCTAAGGATGTTCCTGGTAAAAATCAAATAGGAGTGGTAATGCATGACGAACCTTTGCTTCCTTCAAACGAGGTTTCGTATGTGGGACAGCCGGTTGCAATAGTGGTCGGCGAAAGTCCCCGGGCTTGCAAGAGAGCCGTTGATGCCATAAACGTAACATACGAGCCCCTGACTCCGGTACTTACCATCGAAGATGCATTGGAAAAAGGCATGGTAATAGGGGAAGAAAACCTATTGAAAAAGGGTAATCCTGAAGCGGTTTGGGAAAAGTGCCCCAATATTATCGAAGGAGAAGTCAGGGGAGGCGGTCAGGAACATCTGTATTTGGAAACCCAACGCACAAGGGTTGTGCCCGACGAAGACAACCACTATTATGTATATGCCGGAACCCAATCGCCGTCCGAAACACAGGAAATTTGTGCCCGGGTGTTAAATCTAAACGCCAAAGACATTACCGTTGAGGTAAAACGCCTCGGCGGAGCTTTTGGCGGCAAAGAGAGAAGTTCGGTGATATTTTCCGCACTTGCTGCATTAGCATCGTATAAAACCGGCAAACCCGTTGAGTTTGAGATGAGCCGCCACGACGATATTGCTTATACAGGCAAAAGACACCCTTTTGTAACCAAATACAAAGTGGGATTTGACGATAACGGAAAACTTATTGCCGGAGATTTTAAAATATATTTGAACGGCGGAGCTTTTACCGATTTGTCGCTTGCAATATTGGAACGTGCCGTGTGGCATATCGACAACGCATACAATTTTCCCCACATAAAGGTTTGCGGTAAAGCATTGCGTACAAATTTGCCTCCCAATACCGCCTTCAGGGGTTTCGGTGCTCCTCAGGGAATTTTTTCGATAGAATACATAATGCAAAGGATTGCCCGTAAAACAGCTATTGACATTTTTGATATACGTTTGACAAATACATACAAGGAAAACGGATTGACTCCATACGGACAAGAGGTGAAGGAGGTCTGTTTCGACGAGATTTTTTCAGTGCTGAAGAAAAACTCGAATTACCGACAATTGAGAAAAGAGTGTGACGACTTCAACCGTAGCAATAAATTTCTGAAAAAGGGCATAGGTTTGGTCCCCGTTAAATTCGGAATATCTTTTACGGCAACATTTTTAAATCAAGCCTCGGCGCTGGTATGGGTATATACCGACGGAACAGTGTCGGTATCGCACGGAGGAATAGAGATGGGACAGGAACTTAATACCAAAATAGCACAGATTGTTGCACGTACTCTCGGTGTTGAGTTCGATAAAATAAAAATTGAGAGTACAAATGTAAAGCGTGTGGGAAACTCCTCTTCCACGGCGGCATCGAGCGGTACCGATTTGAACGGAAATGCAGCAAAACTTGCAGCCGCCGAAATAAAATCAAGACTCGTTTCCGTGGCGGCACAAATGCTGGGAACGGACATAGAGGATAATATTGTTTTTGAAAACGGATTGGTGTTCGATAAAAGCGGTACCGGTGCAAAGCTGAAATTTGCCGATGTTGTGAAAAAAGCATACATGGACAGAATTAACCTCGGTGCCCAGGCGTTTTATAAAACACCGGGTATCCATTTCGATACAAAAAAGAGAAACGGCAAACCCTTTTACTATTTTGTTTTCGGAGCGGCGTTGTCGCAAGTGGAGATAGATACTTTGACCGGTGCCACAAAGGTTGAAAAGGTCTTTATAGTTCACGAAAACGGACAATCGGTAAATTTGGAAGTGGATTTGGGACAAATAGAAGGGGCATATATCCAGAGTATGGGATGGGTAACCATGGAAGAGGTTGTTGTTAACGGAAAAGGTGAAAACCTGTCAAATACCACCTCCACATATAAAATTCCCACATACGACGACATACCCGGTACCTTCGAAGTGGAAATTTTGAGCCGCGACAGAAAATTCTCTTCCGTTTTCGGAAGCAAAGGTATAGGCGAACCCCCGTTTATATATGGAATATCGGCATTTTTGGCAATAAAAGATGCCGTTGAGAGTGTGGGAAATCATAAATTTGAAGTGGAACTGCAATCGCCGGCAACACCCGAAAGGGTTTTGAATGCCGTGGAAAAAATAAAGCATTATGCCGATGACGGAGATATATGACAAAATACGAAATGCCGTGGAAACAGGTAAAACGGCATATGTTATTACGGTAATAAAAATTTTCGGCAGTACACCCAGCCGCTTGGGTGCCAAAATGTTAATTGATGAGGACGGATATTCGGACGGGACAATAGGGGGGGGCAATCTCGAACAAATGGTTATTAAAAAAGTGCTCAAACTGAAACCCGACACGTTGCAGGTATGGGAAATAGACCTCGACAGCGAAGCGAAAATGGCATGCGGTGGCAGGGTGGTTCTGATTGTCGAGCCGCTTTTTTCAAAAGATAAACTTTACATAATTGGTGGAGGGCATTGCGCAGTTCAACTGTCGGAATTGGCGGCAAAAGGAGGTTTTAACGTAACGGTTATCGACAACAGGGAAGAGTGGGCTAATAACAAAAAGCACCCCTTTGCCAAAAATATTGTAGCTCCGTACGACTCGGTTGAAAATCATATTACCTTCGGGAAAGATACATATATCGTTATTATGACACACCGGCACAGATACGATATGGATGTTGTTGAAAAGTTGTTGGATAAAGAGTATGCATATCTCGGGATGATAGGCAGCAAAAGCAAAGTGGCGAAGACAGCGGAAAATTTAAGAAGGAAAAATTTCCCCGAAGCGTTAATAAAAAAGATATATGCCCCCATAGGTTTACAAATAAATTCCGATACTCCGTTCGAAATAGCCGTCTCCATTATGGCACAATTAATTGCCGTAAAAAACAAATAGCGTTATTGTAATTTTTCATGTGGAAATCAGAGGCTGATAAATATGGTAAGCATTGATAACGCCTGATGTTAGTCGCTCTTGTTGAGTATCTCTTTGCTTTTTTGTTCGCCGAACATATAGACCAGTCTCAGTGAAATGAGATTATTATACTGTTGGCGGGTAAACTTGGTATTTGTGTCGCAGTTTGTAAATTCGCGTTCACGCAAAGGCATCAGACTGTACGAATACCGTACGTTGAACTTTAAAGGGCCTTTTATTTTAATCCGTACTTCTCCTATTATGTTGAAATCGTTAATTTTATACACGCCGTTTTTAACGGTTGTCGGGGTTTTAATGCCGTTTTCCCATTCCGATGCTCCCACTAACCTGCCCCACGAGAAACCCGCTCCGGCTGTAATAAAATCCTTGTCGGTATAATGTATTAACACGGGCACCTCGGCATAATTGAGCCGCAGTTTGTATTTGTAAGTGCAAATAGTGTCGTAAACTTTTGAATTTTGTCTTGCCCCCTTTTGGTTATAAAGTATTTCAATTGAGACATCCCAATTTTTTCCGAAAGGTATCATGGCGCCTGTTCCTATGTTGAGGCCGAATTTTTTAAAACCGTAAAACATATCGCCGTCCACTTGCGACAGGTTGAAACCGGCTATTGCTTCGCCTTTAATAATTTGCGCCGGTAATCTTTGCGATAATGATATGAAAATTAAAACCGGTATTAAAAATGCTGCTTTTTTTATCATAACCTCCGTTTGAAATGCAACGCAAATATCCGAAAATAATTGTTGATACGGAATTTGAGAATGGAAAAATAGGTATTAATTTTTTTGATTTTCGCCCGACAGTCCCAGCTCCAAAACCAATTTTTGTTGCAGAGTGGCGGGTTGGATGCCGTAACGAATTTCTCCTCTTACACTGAACGATATTTTTCCTGTTTCTTCCGAAACCACTATTGCAATGGCATCGGATATTTCGGTAATACCTATTGCAGCCCTGTGGCGCAAACCTGCGTGGTGACTAACTTTCTTTTTTGTAATGGGAAGAATGCACCCTGCCGCCTTGATTTTGTTTCCTGTAATTATCATCGCGCCGTCGTGCAGCGGACTGTTTTTGAAGAATATGTTTTCTATCAATGTTGCATTTATATCGCTGTTTATCAGCTCGCCTGTCTGTACATATTGCAAAAGTTCGTTTTCGCGTGTTATTACTATCAGTGCACCCTGTTTTATCTCGCTCATACGCTGGCAGGCTTTTACTATGGGGTCTATATCAAGGTCTATTTTATAACGGAAAAATTTATTTAAACTTTTAAACTTTACATTGTATTTTGCCAAAAAACCGGGGTTTCCCAATTCCAAAAGAAATTGGCGTATCTCGGGTTGAAATATTACTATCAATGCAATAATCCCTACGCTGAAAAATGCACCGAGAATATCCGAAAGCATCTCCATTTTCAGCGCAAAAGTTATTTTCCATAAAACGAAAACCGCTATAACACCCAACAAAATATTTACGGCGGCAGTGCCTTTTAGTAGTTTGTAAAAAGTAAAAAGCAACACTCCCACCAAAAAAATATCCACCAGGTCGAGAATACGTATGTGTATAAACAGTAAATCCAATTTATTCAAAATTTTTTCAAAGATAATAAAACATTTCCATGTATAATACCAACAATTCATAACCTGTTTTTTTCAATGGTTGGAGTAATGACTCTTGCAGAATTTATTTGCCGGATATTCGGGAATCCCAAACCGCTGACGGACATAAATGTCATAGTATGTCGAAAACTGATTTATATGTTTGCGGAGGTATCGACAAAACCCGGTATGGTGGGAGTGCTTTGATAATTTCGCCGAATCCCGCCCACGGTATTATCAACGTCGAACTCAAAAACGAAATTTTTATTTCGCCCGTGTACAGCATGTATAACAGCAGCGGGCAGCAATTGTTTAGCGGAAAAGCACCCTTGCAAAAAGAGTTTTCCGTTGACATAAAAGGGCTGAAGAGGTATGTCACTAATGGTTGTCGGTTCTGCCGACAATAAAAAATACAATGCGAAATTCTTGGTTAAATATGGCTAATTGTTCTATTTTTGTAAAATGAAAAAGAGGTTACTCGTTATATTTTTTATTCAAAATTTTTTTTGGCAACCTTTATTTCCCCAGACAATAACAAAAATCGACAGTTTAAAGTTGATTCTTGAAATTTCGGACAACACCGGAGAAAAAATATCCGTTTTGTTGGAACTTGCTTCCGAATTGAAAAATTCGAAACCGCAAAAGGCATTGTTATATGCAGGTAAAGCCCGTGAGTTAGCAATGAAAAACGGCGATGACGCAAAAATCGTACAGTCGTATATTGCTTTGGCACAGATATTTTGGAATATATCCGATTTTAAAAAAGCAATGAAATACGCCGAAAAAGCCAAAACAAAAGCCTCGGACTTGGATATGGATAAAGAGTTGGCACTATCGCTGCGTATTATGGGAATGATATATGCCGAATTGAGCAACTACGACAAGAGTTCGGAGTGCTTTTTTGAGGCTTTGAAAATTTTCGAAACTCTGGAAGACAAAGAGGGAATCTCCCAATTGCTCGGCGACATAGGCTCTGTAAACTATTCGCAAGAGAATTTCGATAAAGCTTTGAAATACTATTTTGAGTCGCTCAATATGGCAAAAAACATAAACTTTAAAGAGGGCATTGCGCGTGGTCTGAACAATATTGCAGCAGTTTTCGAAACCATGAAAAGGTACCGCAAAGCTGCCGAATATTTCAAAAAAGCCGTACAAATAAATCACAACCTCGGCAACAAAAGAAACGAAGGAATAAACCTGATGAATCTCGGTAATATTAATTACAAACTGGGAAAAAACGACTCTGCCCTGCTCTTTTTTAATAAAGCCTTGGAACTTTTCAATAGAATAGACAATAAATTCATGTCGGCAAACTGCAAAATAAATCTGGCAAAATATTTTCTTAACATTAACGATTACTCCAAAAGTCTCGACTATGCATTTAAGGCTTTAAACGAAGGTGAAAAATACGGTTTTAAGAAAATAATACGTGATGCCGCCCAAATTATACAAATGATATATGTTGAAGAGGGGGATAAAGAAAAAGCCTACGATTACCTTGCTCTGCAATACAAAATGAACGATACCCTTATGCTTATGGATAACAAGGCAAAACTTGCCAAACTCGAATTGCAATACAATTTCGAAAAAGAGGAGGAGGCTAACCGCATGTTGCAACGTAAACACAACCGTTTGGTATTTACTCTTATTTCGGGGCTGCTTGTTTTTTTGGTTATCATCATACTCGTATTGGTAAAAATTAAACAACGTGCCAAAAAAGCTTTGAGCGAACAGCAAAGATTGAAAAATGAACTTGAGTTGAAAAACAAAGAACTTACAACCGACGTCATGGCAATGATGAAAAAGAACGATATGCTAATCTCGGTTTCCGATAAATTGTCGAACATAAAAAACAGCATTAACGACGAACATATTAAAAACGAACTGGACAAAATATCGAAAAATATTTTGAAAACCGTAGATAAAGAGGTTTTCAAAGAGTTTGAATTCCGTTTCAAACAGGTTCATAACGATTTTTTTGAAAAACTACTGAAAAAATATCCCGGACTCACTCCCAACGAATTAAGATTGTGCGCTTTCTTAAAATTGAATATGTCGTCGAAACAAATTTCGGAAATAACACGCCAACGCATTAGCACCATCGAAACGGCAAGATACCGGCTGAGAAAAAAATTGGGAATAAATAACTCGCAAACCAACCTGGTAGTCTTTCTTTCTCAATTATAATATAGTTACTTTTTGTAAAAAATACCGTTTTTACCCCACTGCTCCCTGAAATGTACAGGTATTGTACAGGTGTATTTCAATATTTTACTGTTTTTGTCTATGTGATAAAATTGCTTTGGGGAGTCCTATCGATTAGTTTTGCGTAAAATATTTTTATTAACGGTTAAAAAAATTAAGGCTATGAAAAGAATTGTTACCACAATTGTTTTATTAACGGGAATTGTTGCAATTATCCATTCTCAAAACACTTTTAAAGTGGATTATGACGGAGGCTACCTCGACAGCGACGAAGCCCATTGTATTACTGCAACGGCCGACGGCGGTT
Source organism: uncultured Lentimicrobiaceae bacterium (assembly GCA_964549335.1). Taxonomy (GTDB): domain Bacteria; phylum Bacteroidota; class Bacteroidia; order Bacteroidales; family F082; genus Sulfidibacterium. The sequence goes on from CAZJUQ010000020.1 coordinate 123,328, forward strand.
ATTTGCTTGGCGGGGCATTTTATATTGACGATTTTTCATGGTTTGATGCGGGAATAATGAAAATTAGCGGTCAGGGAGAACTTGAATGGACAAAGACGTACGGCGCCGGGACATTTAACATAGAGGTGGCATACGATATTTTTCCTGCTGCCGATAATGGTTATATGGTTGTTACCGGTACCGACGGTATATCGGGCAACGATGATATGTGGGTGATAAAGATTGATGAAAACGGCGACTCGTTATGGTCGAAAGTGTATGGAGGTGAAGGACAGGAATACGGAAGCTGTGGATTGCAAGCCGCTGACGGAGGATATCTTTTCCTGGGCACAACAAATTCGTATGGAGCCGGTTTCGACGACATATACCTTGTTAAGACCGATGCCAACGGTAACGAACAGTGGCACAAGACATACGGAACTGCAAACCTCGAAACGGCCGGCGATATTGAGCCCACGTCCGACGGAGGTTACATCATTGCAGGCTCAACAAACGGATATACCGACGGATATGTGGTAAAAACCGATGCGAACGGCGATACGCTTTGGACCAAAGTTATAGGAGGGGTGTTTAACGATATGTTTGCTTCGGTAAAACAGACTGATGACGGCGGTTATATTCTAACGGGTCATACAATACCGCAAGGGGCGGGTGAATATGACGTGTGGCTCGTAAAACTTGATGCCGACGGCAATATCGAATGGGAGAAGACAATCGGAGGCGACAAAAAGGACGAAGGTTTTGCCGTGGTTCAGACCCTTGACGGCGGTTTCTTCATTACGGGACTTTCGGAATCGTATCACCACAGCGACGACGATTCCGACCTCTATATGATAAAAACCGATGCAAACGGCGATACTTTGTGGACGGCTCATTTCGGCGGTTTTTACGACGACGGCGGATATGCGGGTTTTCAGAGCGACGACGGAGGTTTTGTCGCCGCAGGATATTACTATCACCCCGGTGCGGCTCTCAATTTTTATGCGGTAAAGGTAAATGCGGAAGGTACTTTGCAGGTTCCCGGAAATGTTTTGTTTGCCGGTGACAAAGTTTCCCTGTTCCCAAATCCTGCAGCAAACTATGCCACAATCAAATTCTCAAATCCCGGCAACTCTCTTTTTACACTTTCGTTAATATCTATTGACGGTAAAATTGTTAAAAAGATTACTGATATCAGCGAAAACAGTTATAAATTGGATGTGAAAGATTTGGAACAAGGCATATATTTTATACACCTTACTGACAAAAAAGAAGATTATTGGAAAAAGATAGTGGTTGAATAGTTAGTTTTATACGGTAATGAATGGAAGAGCGGGTTTAAATTCCCGCTCTTTTTTTATAATATTCAGCCTTTGATTTGTCGTCGAGACGGTTATAAATATTGGCAAGATAACGCGCATATTTTGGCGAAGGGTTTGCCGAGTACAACCGTTTAAAGTATTTTAGTGAAGTTTTAAAATCGGCGGTAACTACCTTTAGTGCTTTCAGTAAATGTGCGTACTGGCGGCGGGTTTTGTGGCGGTTGTAAGCTTTCATCTCTTTTTGATACAAATTTTCTGCTTTGTTGTAATATCTTTTTGCTTCCCATTCAAGAGCCAAGATGTTGTTTTTATCATTTTTGAGCATAACTTCTGCCAGCGAGTCGCATATTTTGTTTTTGTCAAGAGCCTTGTTAACTTTAAAATATCCTGCAACCAATGCGGTATCTTCCGAGGCGTCCATTTTTATTTTTGTCCAAGTTTCCAGTGCTTTATTCCAGTTCTCGCTTTCGACATATATTTCGAACAACCTTTTATTTACACTGTCTGTTTTGTCTGCTGCGGGGAACTTTTGAATATATGTTTCCAGTGCGGTCATCTCTTTCGACAGGTTGTCTATTTTGCGGTAAATATTTGCCAGTTCCCAATAAGTTGACGACGACTCCGATGTTGTATATCGGGCTTTTTTCAGATATTCAAGTGCTTTGTCGTTGTTGCCGAGTTCCTGTGCGGCAATGCCGGCTTTGGTATATACGGGACATTCTTTACTGCGGTTTTTATTTTCGTAATAAGATATTGTCCGTTCGTATTTTTCAAGGGCGCTTTTCATGTCGCCCGACTTAAAAGCGTTATCGGCACTCTCTATGTTTTGTTTGAGTTTATCGGTTGTTCCACACGAAGAAAGCATAATTGCGGTGAATATTGCAATTGTTGTTACTCGAAATAAAAATCTTTTAATCATAACGAAATCTATTTTTGAAAATAAAGAGGGCAAATGTACACAAATACGGTTATCGTTAACTTTTATCATAAAATTAATAATCCGAAGGTAAACGTCACTTTTTTTAAATGCGGGAGTACCGAGTCGATAAACGCGAAGCGGGTGCCGGGCGGTATTTTACCGGGTACTGTTTTGACTTTGCCGTTCGGTTAATTAAGTCTGTCCTCCGCGATAGCCGTGGATTTTGCCCGTTGAAAAGAACGGGTTAAAAAACGGACAAAGTTGGTATAAGACTGAAACTACATACCTTATTTGTCGTCCAAGAGAGGCATATTGAACTTTTTTACGGGAGATGTAACGTGTTGTTCAATCATAATCCGTTCTATTTTGTTAACCTTACCGGGGTTTACGGACGAAATGTCCTCTTCTTCCTTGATGTCGGAACCGAGGTCGTACAGCTCCAATTTGGTGTTTCCCGTAAGAATATTTTTTCTTATACCTTTTAAGTTGTTTATTCTAACGGCTTGTTGTCCGTTATATCCTGGGAATTCCCAATATATAAAATCGTGTTTTTTTTGTTTGTTTCCGGTGAGTTCGGGTAAAAAGCTTATTCCATCGGTATTTGACGGAACATTTATATTGGCGGCTTCGCATAATGTAGGCAGATAGTCGTAAAAGATTGAAATCAGACTTGATGAACTGTTCTTTTTAATTTTTCCGTGCCAATATGCAATCATTGGGACGCGAATACCACCTTCGTAAACAAAACCTTTGGTTCTTCCGTAACCGTTTTGAAACGGTTTTGAACTTTCGAAAAAATCAAAATCGACACCACCGGCGTATGTGGGTCCGTTATCGCTGGTAAATATTATCAAAGTATTTTTGTACAGGTGTAATTTTTTCAGGGTTTTAATGAGGTCGCCGAGTTCGCTGTCCAAATACGATATCATTGCCGCATATGTGGCTCTGGGGTAACGGCAGGGGAAATATCCGTGGTTTCCCAAATATGGTTCTTCTTCGCCGAATTTTTTGTGGTAATATTTAACAAGTTTTTGGGGGGCTTGCAGTGGAACGTGGGGCAGGGGAGTGGCGTAATAGATAAAAAACGGTTTATCCCTTTTTTGTTTTTTCAGAAATTCCACCGCTTTTTCATGGATTTTTTCCGGTGCATAATCTTTTTGCCGTGTAAATTTAAAGTATGATGTATCGTTATACGGGTCGGCACCCTTTTCCAGTTTTGTATGCGGCACTATCGGTTCGTTGTCGAGAGAAACTCTTTTGTCGTTTTCCCACAGGTAAGGGGGATAAAGATTATGCGCTTGTCTTTGGCAATTGTAACCGTAAAAGTAGTCGAAGCCCTGTTTTAGGGGGTCGCCCTGGGTATATGGAGCTCCCAGTCCCCACTTGCCGAAAGCCGCCGTGGAATAACCTGCCTGTTTCAGTAATTCGGCAATTGTTACCACGCTGTCGGGTATGGGGCGTTGTCCTTCCAGACGAGGGTCGTTTAACACTTTTAAATAGTTCCAAACGTCCCCCCGTTCGTTCCATTCGTCGTTTCCTCTAATGTAGGCGTGTCCGGTATGTTTTCCCGTTAACAGTACGCACCGCGAGGGTGCACATACGGGTGCTCCCGAATAGTGTTGTGTAAATACCATTCCCTTTTTCGCCAGTTTGTCGATATTGGGAGTCTCTATTTTTGTTTGTCCGTAAACACCCGTTTCGCCGTAGCCCAGGTCGTCGGCAAGAAAAATAATAATGTTCGGTGGTGTTTTGCTGTTTTGTTGTGCTTTGATATTATTAAAAACAGAAAAGATAAGGAATAAGATCGGAATTATGTTTTTCACTTGTTATTATTTTTAATTGTTAATAAAGATTGTTGTATCGAATGATGCAGTACGCCGGGTTAGGGTTGGTGTTAATATGTGGATTTTGCACTCTGTTGCGTGGTTTATTTTATTCATTTCGGTAATGCACGGTAAATTTAAACAGGCACAAATATACGAAACACGACGTATGTACTGATAAAAATATGTTTATAAAACTTTATTAAAACCGGGTTCAAATAAAAAAATAATTAGTAACTTGTCCAGGCAAAAAACAAGGGGAGATGTCTTTTTTTAAAAAATATCCTAAATTACAAAAGCTTTACAGGCGGTTTATATTATATCAGGTGCACCAGTTGCGCAAGTCCGAACATACATATATGGTGTTAATAGCCATATTGATAGGTGTGTTGGGCGGTTACGGTGCAATATTTTTCCGGTTTGCCATAAGGTTTTTTCAGGCATTGGCATTCGGCTCGTGGCATTATAGTCTTGATTATGTGATGAGTTTACCGTGGTACGTAAAGTTATTGGCGCCGGCTGCCGGCGGGTTGATAGTAGGTCCCATTGTATTCTATTTTGCCCGCGAGGCCAAAGGTCACGGTGTTCCCGAAGTTATGGAGTCGATAATTTTGCACGGCGGTGCAATGCGGCCGCGGGTTGTATTTGCAAAGATTACGGCCTCGGCAATAAGTATAGGTTCGGGAGGTTCGGTAGGACGCGAAGGTCCCATAGTTCAAATAGGCTCGGCAATAGGTTCGGTTTTGGGACAGTTTTTAAAGGTTAGCGGTTCGCAACTACGTACTTTGGTGGCTTGCGGTACGGCAGCGGGAATTGCCGCCACTTTTAATGCCCCCATTGCAGGCGCTCTCTTTGCCATGGAGATAATTTTAAGCGATTTCGCAATATCACAGTTCAGCCCTATTGTTATTTCGTCGGTTTCGGCAACGGTAATATCCCGTCATTATCTCGGCGATTTTCCTGCATTTGTAATTCCGCATTACGAGTTGGTAAGCGTTTGGGAAATGATTCCTTATGCCGTTCTCGGTATTTTTGCCGCCTTTATTGCTCTTCTATTTATAAAGGTGCTCTATAAAACGGAGGATTTGTTTGACATGTTGGCGGTTCCGGGTTGGGTAAAACCGGTTTTCGGCGGTTTGATAATAGGAACCGTAGGGATATTTTTTCCACATATTTTCGGCGTGGGTTACGATACCATCGATCTTGCTTTACAAAGCAGTTTGAGTTGGTATTTTTTATTGTTTCTCATTTTTTTAAAACTTTTTGCCACATCGGTGACAATTGGGTCGGGAGGCTCGGGAGGGGTGTTTGCACCTTCGCTGTTTCTCGGAGCCAGCCTCGGCGGATTTGTGGGTACCGTGGTTCACAACCTGTTTCCGCAATATTCGGCAACACCGGGAGCATATGCTTTGGTGGGAATGGGGGCGGTAGCAGCCGGTGCCATGCATGCTCCCATAACTTCCATAATTATTATTTTCGAACTTACAAATGATTACCGTATCATCCTCCCGCTGATGATAGCATGTATTATAAGTGTCCTTATAACCTCAAAACTTCGCAAAGATTCAATATATACACTAAAACTTTCGCGGCGCGGGCTCGACCTTTTCAAAGCAAAAGAGGCAAATGTGCTGAAAAACGTTACCGTAGCCCGCGTTATGAAAAAAAAGTTTACCACCCTAACTGTCAATACCGGACCGGAACAACTTTTGGATATTGCCAAAAATACCAAATACCAGTATATTTATGTTGTTGACAATGCAGGTACAACTTTGGGGTACATCGAGGTTTACAATTTATTGAAACGTCTGTTCGACTATAAACAACTCGGTGAAAAATTCGATATTTACGATTTGATGAAACCCATTACCTTTTACTTCTCGCCCGACGATACCCTTGATGTGGTAATGAGAGCCTTTGAAAGTGTTGAAATTAACGAGTTTCCGGTTTTTGCCGACAGGTATTTGCATAAGTTGATAGCGGTTATAGATAAAAAACAGGTTATCACGGCATTTAACCGCGAAATGATGAGACGTGATATGGTTGATACGGTGTCGGGATATATAAATTCGGCAGGGACCTTTAAAAAGATAAAAATGGAAAACGGACAGGAAATTTGCGAAATTGAAGTGCCGGGGTATTTTATCGGTAAAACATTGCCCGAACTCGATTTGCGCAATAAACACGGTATTGAAGTTGTTTTGATAAAACAAAATTATGACAGTAACGATAAGGAAAAACAGAAGGTTATCGCTCCAAATCCCAACTACCGTTTCAATTTCGGCGATACTATCCTCGTTATCGGAAGCCCCGAAAATATTGATAAATTTGAAAATGCTTTTGTATAAAACAAAAAAACTATTTCGTAATAATAATATTCTTGTTTCACCTCCTGCCGTGGCGGATATCTTAAATGTTAATGAATCTTTTTGTTAAAAAAATTAAAAAAATCGAAAAGCAATTTGGCGGTATCCGGTTAATATTTTATTTTTGAACATATGTTTGTTATAATATATTAAAAGTTAACTCAAAAAGGATAATAAAGCCATGAAAAAGACCTTAAAGTATTTTATGGGGACAGTTGTGTTTGCGCTGTTATCCGTAAATTTTTATTCGTGCGACGAGATTGAGGGTAATCTCGGCGATGATAACGGAAACGTGTCGAAAGGCGATACGGTATGGATATATCATATCGACAATCCTGATTTTAGGATTAGCGACAGACCGCTGGCTCTCGGAAAAGACGGGGCAGTCTATTTTGAAGCGATACCTGTTGTACCCGATAAAAAAGTCAGGGTATATGCAATAAACCCGTCGGGTGAGCTTAAATGGAAAACCGGACCATTGTCGGATACACAGCTCAGCGGTAACATTGTGGTTGGCGACGACGGTACCATTTATTGCACGTCGGGGATGTTCTTATATTCCATAAATCCGGTTGACGGCGAAATAAACTGGGCATGGGAATGTCCTAAAACAATTACAATTGACGGAGTTGACTGGAATTCGTACGGGACTCTCAGAGGGTTGGCTTTAACCAATTCGGGTAATGTTGTATTTCAAACGCAAGGTACCATAGCAGGTATGGTGGAGGCATTGTTTTGTGTCGATCCTTCGGGAGAGGAAAGATGGTACAGTTTGCGGCAAAATACCCGTGCTAACCAAATTACGGTTGGAGCTGACGGTATGATATATTCTTACGGCTCATTATTCGATAAAAAGTTGAAAAACCGGACAGACTATCTTATTATCACTAATCCGCAAAACGGCAATATAGAGAAATTAATTGAGGGTTGTCCTGTTAACGATGCGGTATATACGACTTTTGTTGGTAACGGTGATTTTGTGGAAGCAATTAACGATTCGGTAATTTGTTTTAACAAAGAAAATTATTCGGTAAGATGGCAATTCCCTTTACAAGGACCAATAACATTTCCATACTGCATTTTAACAGATGACAAGGGGAACACCTTTATTGCACCTCCGATGTATGTCGTAGGTAGCGATGAAACAGGTAATCTTGGCAATATGGACGCCGTATCTTTTCCTATTTACGGAGTTGTTGAAAACAGCGGCAACATTACCGGAGGAAACAGTAGTGTTTTTGAATACTTAAAAACTACCGACAAGAGTGGTAATGAAATGTGGAAAAATGAAAATATGTACATATACTCCAAAAGTATCCTTATATCGAATAATGTTCTTTATTGTACCGATTTGTACAATTACAATTTCGATACCGGTGCCGATAAATTGTATGCTTTAAGGTGGGATGCCTCCATGTCAAAGGGGGGATGGCCTCGCATTTCGCACGATAACAGAAATACTTGCAATTTTAATAAATGGTAATCACCGTTCCGGTGAGATGGTGGTATTGGGTTGGGTTTTTATGTTTTGCCGGCAAATACGCTTGGCCTCAATCCAATCCCGAGGCTAATACATCAACTATATGAGCCACTTTGATGGGCAGGTTGTGTTTTTTGATATAGCCGTATTGGTGCATAAGGCACGAAGAGTCGGTGGAAACAATATACTCTGCACCTGTTTCAAGTGCGTTTTGCACCTTTTGTTCCGCCATTGATATGCTAATGGGGGCATATTTTACCGAAAACGTACCTCCGAAACCGCAACAAGTGTGTCTATCTTTCATCTCCACAAGTTCCAGTCCCGATACGTTTTTCAAAAGCGTTCTCGGCTCATCTTTCAAACCGTACTCGCGAAGAGCGGCACATGAGTCGTGATATGTTATTTTATGATTGAATACCGAACCGAATTCGGTGACCTTTATTACATTTACCAGAAAGTCGGTTATTTCGTAAATGTTACTTTTAAGACGCTTGTATTCGAGGTGATAAGGGGTGTTGTGAAAGAGTTTTTGATAATTGTTTTTAATATAACCGATACACGAAGCCGACGGACCAACAACAGGCCTCTCTTCGGGGAAATCTTTCAAAAATTTTATTCCCAGCTTTTTTGCTTCATCCCAAAAACCGCTGTTAAAAGCCATTTGTCCGCAACACGTTTGATTGGGATTGTAATGAACTTTTAATCCTGCCTTTTCCAATATCTTAACCATGTTAAATCCGGTTTGGGGATAAACTTGGTCGATAAAACAGGGGATAAACAGGTCGATATCGGTTATCTTTTTTTCTTTCATAATGCAAAATTACAAAAACAACCGATTTAACCAATGGAATATGAAAATTAGAAAAATTTATGTTCGTTGCTGTGTGTAACGCCTGCGGTTTTGATAGGCTGCGGTAAATTGTAAACTTTTTTAAGCCTTCTTGACGGTAACGATACCCGAGTTTGCCAACTGGTTCCAATATTGCGGGTACGATTTTTCAACCACCTCGGGATTATTTATTGTTATTTTGTTAAATACGATGGAAAGTGGAGCCAGACTCATTGCAATGCGGTGGTCGCCATGTGTGTCGAAAACAATTGTTTCCTGTGTCCTTTTCCCGGGCAGCAACAGATAATTGTCGTTTTGTTTTACTATGGATGCACCGGTTTTGTTCAACTCCGTGTTCATTTTTTCAATTCTGTCCGATTCTTTATGTCTGAGGTGTTCTATTCCTTTAAATATGGCTTTGATACCTGAGGCGGCACATGCAGCCATAACCGGCGGGACAATGTCGGGGCAATCCGAAAAGTCGTATTCGAACAGTTTTGTGATGTCTCCCGAATAACTTATTGTAGCGCCTCCTTTTTCAAATATTGTCGATACTCCCAATTTTTCAAAAACATCGACCAATATTTTATCGCCTTGAATGCTGTCAGGGCTCAGCCCTTTAAGAAAAATTCTACTCTTTTTGTCAAGTGCTACCGTTTGATACCAGAATGCTGCCGACGACCAATCTTTTTCCACATCTGTTCCGGTCAGGTTGTAATCGCCATTTGATACACTGACCTCTTTTTCCGAGTAACGCACATCAACACCCGAACCCTCCATAAGACGGGCTGTCATTACGATATATGGAAACGAGACGGGTTTTTCGTCGAAAACAATTCTGAGAGGATTATTTAAATAGGGGGCTATAAGCATTAATGCCGAAATAAACTGGCTGCTTTTTGAGGCTTCCATTGCAACGGTGCCGCCGCTAAGTTTTGTTCCGTTTATCAACAGCGGAGGTGAAGTTTTGTTTCCGGTGTATTTTATGTCAGCTCCCAACATATTAAGCGCATCCACCAGCATTGAAATGGGTCTGTCATTCATTCTTTTGTTGCCCGTAAGCAGCCATTTACCTTCATATTGTGCCAAATATGCGGTTAAAAACCTTGTTACGGTTCCTGCATTTCCGGTATAAATAACAGTAGGGATACTCGACTTTGCACAAACTCTTATTATTTTCAGTGCCCTTTTTAGCATTACCGTATCGCCCGAGTCCGACAGGTTTTTAAAATGTACGGGACTGGCCGACAGGGCTTTCATGATTAATAGCCGGTTACTAATACTTTTGGAAGCCGGCAAATCGACGGAGCCGAAATAAGGAGTGTTGTTATTTGTCAGTAAAACGGAACTCAATTAATTACATTTTGATTTGTTGATGTAGAATTTCAAACTCTTTATCACCAGATTGTCTTCCACTTTTACATCATGAATTGCCTTTCCCAACCTTCTCAACAGGCTGAATTTAAATTCGCCCTCCCTTATTTTCTTATCCTGTTTCATGAGTTGCAAAATTTCGGGAATATTTTCCTCGGTAAAGTCGAGTCGTTCGAAATTCAAGTCTATGGTATCGCAAATTTGGCCTTGGGGGTGGCATTCGAGGTCGATACGTTGCGACGACAGCCACGATTCGCATATCATACCCGCTGCAATTGCCTGTCCGTGGGTTATGGTGCGGTTTTGTTTCAGGTAAAAAGTCTCAATGGCATGTCCTATGGTATGACCGAAGTTGAGGATTTTTCTGATACCTTTTTCGCGTGTATCGTAGCGCACTATGTCGATTTTATCTTTGGCAGCTTTTATTATCAATTGGTTCCAGTTGTCGATATCGGAACATCTCTTGCTTTCTATCATTTTCCAAAGGTCGATATCCATAATAAGCCCGTATTTCAGCAATTCGGCAAAACCCGATTGCCAGTAAACCTTATCAAGTGTGTTAAGAAAAACGGGGTCTATCACCACCATTTCGGGGTCTATAAAAAGTCCTACTTGATTTTTGAATCCCATAAAGTCCACACCTGTTTTACCTCCTATTGCGGCATCTATTTGACCGATTAATGTGGTGGGGATATTTATGAATTTTATACCTCTTTTATAAGTTGCGGCAATAAATCCGCCTATATCCGAAATAACACCGCCGCCGAAGTTTATCAAAACCGAATCGCGGTCAACGCCAAGCTGTGTTAGTTTTTCCCAAATTTCGATGCAAGTGTTTATGTTTTTGTTTTCCTCTCCGCTCTCTATTTTAACAACTCCCGATATTTTCAGTCCGGGCAATATCTCTTTAAATACCGGCAAACAAAACTTGTCGATATTTTCATCGATAAGTAAAAAGAGTTTGGGAAACTTGTCGAGCTTTTTTTCTGATGATTTCAATGCGTTTTCACCTATGTAATAGGATATTTCACCATTGTCGATATTTATCAAAGTTTTCATATTTGCAAATATATTATGTTTTTGATTTTACGTAAGTAAAAAACAAAAAAAGCGTTTGCTCAGGAGCAAACGCTTTTTACAAAAATGAGTTTGTCGGATTATTTAACAACTTCGGTAACAAGTTTTGCGGCATCTTCAAGTTTGATGGCCGACAAAACTTTCAGTCCCGATTTATCGATAAGTTCTTTTCCCTCTTCAGCGTTAGTACCCTGCAGGCGCACTATGATAGGTACATTGATTTCGCCTATGTTTTTGTAGGCGTCCACTATACCCTGAGCCACTCTGTCGCAACGAACAATACCTCCGAAAATATTGACCAGTATGGCTTTTACGTTGGGGTCTTTCAAGATAATCCTGAATGCCTGCTCCACCCGTGCGGCGTCGGCGGTACCACCCACGTCGAGGAAATTGGCAGGTTCGCCGCCCGACATTTTAATCATATCCATGGTGGCCATGGCGAGACCGGCACCGTTAACCATACAACCTACGTTTCCGTCCAGTTTAACGAAGTTTAATCCGTATTTGCCTGCTTCCACTTCCGTGGGGTCTTCTTCTTCGAGGTCGCGCATTTCGGCTATATCCTTATGGCGGAAAAGAGCGTTGTTGTCTATAACCACTTTTGAGTCGGCGGCAAAAATTTTACCGTCTGCGGCTTTAATCACGGGATTAATTTCGAAAAGGCTTGCATCGGAACCGGTGTAAGCTTTGTAGAGGGCAATTACAAATTTAACCATCTCTTTAAAAGCAACTCCGCTCAAACCGAGGTTGAAAGCAATGCGGCGAGCCTGAAAAGCCTGCAAACCAACTTTGGGATTTATCTCTTCGGTAAAAATTTCCTCGGGAGTCTCTTCGGCAACCTGCTCTATGTTCATGCCGCCGCGGGGCGAGTACATAACCATGTTGCGCCCTTTTGCCCTGTTAAGGAGAATACTCATATAATACTCTTCAACTTTTTCAGGACCAGGATAATAGATATTTTGTTCTATCAAAACACGACGTACAAGTTTCCCCTCTTTTTTTGTTTGGGGAGTTACCAGGTGCATTCCTATTATTTGGTTGGCATATTCTCTAACTTCGTCAAGACTTTTGGCTATTTTCACACCGCCGCCTTTACCTCTGCCGCCGGCATGTATCTGTGCTTTTACTGCCCATTTGTCGGAACCTGTCTGTTCTTGTATCTTTTTTGCAGCCTCAACGGCTTCGTCGGCATTATTGGCTACAATGCCGAAAGGAACGGATACTCCATAACCTTTTAAAATGGATTTACCCTGATATTCATGTAAGTTCATACTTTAAGACTTTTTTATGTTATATCTTATAATTTTTTTCGAGCCCCAAAAGTAGAACTTTTATTTTATCATTAATTAATTTGGTTGCCTTAAAATTTGAACTATTGTGAATTTAGAACGATTTTTAAATAGAAAATGGGAGTGTCAAAAACCGTTATTGTCTATTTGGTTAAAACAACATAGCCCCAAGCAGGTAAGTCAAACAGGTAGCCATTTTCGATATTTATTGTTTTACCGGAGAATAGATTGTGGTATTTTCCTTCAATATTCTTTTCTTCCAATCCGAATTGAACAGGATTGTCTGAAAGGTTTAATATTGTTACAACTTGATTGTTATCCTTCTCTCTGTAAAATGCAAAAATATTTTCGTTGCCCATGTTGTCGAGAATGTTAAACGACCCTCCGTATTCCCCGTTCCATAGTGCTTTGTTGTTATGTTTCAGCTCATTGAGCTTGGCATAAAATCCCGAATAGGGAATTTTTATCCAATCAATGGTATCCTTGTCGAAAAACCGCAATCTTTTGTTGTTTCCGGCCTCTTGTCCACTGTATGTAAGGGGCATGCCCGGAATCGTGTAATCGAACACCGTAAACACTTCGAAAGCTTTTCCGAGTCTTTCGAAAGCTGTACCGTTCCACGAGTTTTCGTCGTGGTTCGAAGTAAAATACATACGGTACATATCTTTTTCGAAAAGTTCGTTATTCCACTTAAAATAATCCTGAATTTCGCCGGCTTTGTTTTCGCCTTTGGCAATACCGTTCATCAGGTGCATCATTTTCCATGTATAGTTCATGTCGAAAGCTTTTTTAAGCAGTTCCACATTCTCCTCGTCTTCGGCGAGCATGAAAATATGTTTGGTTTTGTCGAGTTCCTCTTTGGCGTTGTTCCAAAAATCGACGGGAACCATACCCGCCACATCGCAGCGAAACCCGTCGATGCCGGCGTTTACTATCCAATATCTCATTGCTTCCGTCATCGCTTTGCGCATGTCGGCATTGTTATAGTTGAGTTGAATTACGTCGGTCCAGTCGTAAGGCGATTTGAAGTTGCCGTTTTCATCTTTTTCGTACCAGCCGGGGTGTTCCGTAGCCCACGCATTGTCCCACGCCGTATGGTTGGCAACCCAGTCGAGGATAACATACATTCCTTGTTTGTGACACTCTTTTACGAGTCTTTTTAAGTCGTCAAGAGTTCCGAACTCAGGATTAACAGCCCTATAGTCTTTAACGGCGTAATAGCTTCCCAAACTCCCTTTCCGGTTTTTCTCGCCAATGGGAAAGATGGGCATCAGCCACAAAATATCCACCTTCATCGCTTTTAAGCGCGGCAAATGTCTCATAAAGGCATTAATTGTGCCCTCAGGGGTATATTGTCTTATGTTTACTTCGTAAATGTTACTCTTTTTACTCCATTCCGGATGTCTCGGTTTTATCACTTCCACACTATTTTTATTCTTATTCACGTTTGAATTACATCCTGTAAATACAAGCATAAAAAAACTTGTAAACAGAGCCGGCAAAAGTATCAATAATTTTATCCTCTTCATACATTAAAATATTATACGATTTATAACGTTATTTGCAGGGTATTAAAAACTGCAAAAATATGAAATCGTCGATACTTTCGTTTCTGTTGTTTTTATTAATTCAACCGGCGTTTTCCTCCACCGTTACGGTAAAAGGGAAAGTGGAAAACGGAGATAAAAATTTAATAAGAATAATTAAATATGCCGACCTCTTTTCGCGTTTTGTACCCGGCAGGGCTTTGGCATCGACAGTGACCGATGAAAACGGAAACTTTTCACTGAAATTCGAATTGAAAAATACCGCCTATGCATTTTTTGCTCTCGATTTGAAAAAAAGCGAAATATATCTTAATCCGGGAGCAACATATTTATTAAAGGTAAAAAACGACACTTCATTATTAAACAAAGGCTCCATATTCGATAAAGAGGAGAACCCTTTGCCCGTTGAATTGATTTCCTCCACCGACTCGTTAAATCAGAATATATCTCTTTTTAACACAATGTTCGACAATTTCGTCTATAACAATTTTATGTCTATCTACAAAAGACACGACATGAAAGTTATCGACGAATTTAAAAAAACCGTTGACAAAACTTTCACAACCGCCCTTAAAGGTTATTTCAAAAATTATGTTGAATATACGGTAGCCACAACAGTTTGGCTTAGTCGCAACGGAAATTCGAAAAAGATGTTGCGAAACTATTTTGTGAACAGGGAGGTGTTGTACGGCAACATTGCATATGCCGATTTTTTCCGTGAATTTTTCAAAGGATATTTTAAGTCGCCTTCGCGAAAAGATGTTAAATACGATGATATTGTACCGCTTGTAAATTCGGGCGGCGGATACGAAAGTTTCGATAGTTTGATAAAAAAAGACACTTTGCTTGCCCGGAACGGACAACTTTTACAGCTTGTTGAGATGGAAGTTTTGAAAGAGTGTTATTACGACAAATCTGTAAACAGACAAAATGTTGAAAATATTTTGGGAGAGTTGGCGGCAAAGAGCAAATATCCCGAAATCGGTGAAATTGCGGTGAATTATTTAAAACGCTTTCACCGTTTGGCTTACGGAACGCCCGCTCCCGGCTTTCAACTGCCCGACATTCTGGGAAACGAAACCACACTGGACGATTTTAAAGGCAAATTCGTTTTGCTTACCTTTATGAATACCGGATGTAAAATATGTGAAAAACAGTTGGAAAACGTACAAAAGATAGCCGGGCGTTATCCCGTTGCCCTGAAAACGGTGACGGTAATCAGCGGTAAAAACAGTTCGGAAACAATAAAGTTTTTCAGACAAAAGGGTTACGACTGGACACTATTATTGTTGGGTGATAAAATAACAATTCTCGAAGATTACGATGTTAAAGCGTTTCCTGCATATGTCTTGCTCAATCCCGACGGTACCGTAGCCATGGCACCTGCTCCCATGCCCGACGAAAACCTCGACTATTTTATTCAGCGCATAATCAAAATATTTAAAAAACGAAATTGATATTGATAACCTGCTTTTTGTACCTTTGCAAATCTTTATTTTTGCAATAACAAATAGAATTTACTTGATATAAATATTAAACGATGATAGGTTTTTTTAAAAAAATAATAGGCGACAAAGCAACCCGCGACATGAAAGAGATAAATCCTTATCTCAAAAAGATAAAAGAGGCGTACGAGCATATTAAGACTCTGAGTAACGATGAATTGCGGGCTAAGACATTGGAGTTTAAAGAAAAAATCACCGGCTACATAAAGGAAGAGGAGGATGAAATTGCCCGTCTTGAAAAACAGATAGAAGAGGATGTTGATTTGGATATAAATGTCAAAGAAGATATTTATAAACAGATAGACAAATTAAAAAAGAGGAGTTACGAAAAGTCGCAAGAGATTCTCAACGAAATTCTTCCCGAAGCCTTTTCGGTGATGAAAGAGACGGCACGCCGTTTCAAAGAGAACGAATACGTAGAGGTTACTGCCAACGAGTTTGACAAAGAACTTGCCGCAAAATACGATAACGTCACCATAAAAGGCGATAAGGCATATTATAAAAATCAATGGATGGCGGGAGGCAACCTTATCACATGGGATATGGTGCATTACGATGTTCAGCTTATCGGCGGCATTGTGCTTCATCAAGGAAAAATTGCCGAGATGGCCACCGGTGAAGGTAAAACACTGGTAGCTACTTTGCCGCTCTATCTTAATGCCTTGCCTGGAAAAGGCACCCATTTGGTTACCGTAAACGATTACCTCGCAAAACGTGACTCCGAATGGATGGGAATGTTATTTATGTTTCACGGATTACGTGTTGATTGTATCGATTACCACCAGCCCAATTCGGCCGAAAGAAGAAATGCATACCTTGCCGATATTACCTACGGAACGAATAACGAATTCGGTTTTGACTATTTGAGGGACAATATGACCGGTGATCCCAACGAACTTGTTCAACGGGGTCACAATTATGCAATTGTGGATGAGGTCGACTCGGTGTTGATTGATGATGCACGTACTCCTCTTATAATTTCGGGTCCTACGCCAAAGGGCGAAAATCACGAGTTTAACGAGCTGAAAGGTGATGTGGAGCGACTTTATAACCAACAAAAGGTTTTCGTCTCGAAACTTATTGCCGAAGCCCGGCAGTTGCTCAAAGATACATCCAATTCTGAAAACAGGAAAAAAGCGGGAGAACTCATATTCAGGGCATACAGGGGACTGCCCAAAAACAAGGCTTTAATAAAACTTTTGAGCGAAGAGGGTGTTAAAACCTTAATGCAAAAAACCGAAAGTTTTTATTTGCAGGAGCAGGCAAAAAACATGCATATAATAGACGATGAACTCTATTTTGTAATCGACGAAAAAAACAATTCGGTTGACCTTACCGAAAAGGGTATCGATTTGCTTACGAAATCGTATGAAGACTCCGAGTTTTTTATTTTGCCCAACATAGGCGAAAAACTTGCCGAGTTGGATAAAAAAGATTTGGATGAAAAAAGTAAGCTTGAAGAGAAAGAGAAACTGTTAAAAGATTTTTCAATAAAATCGGAAAGAATACATACCGTTATTCAACTTTTAAAAGCATACGCCCTGTTCGAAAAAGATGTCGAATACGTTATAATGGACAACAAAATTAAGATTGTTGACGAGCAGACGGGACGTATTATGGAAGGGCGCAGGTATTCCGACGGTCTTCATCAGGCCATCGAAGCCAAAGAGAACGTTAAGATTGAGGCTGCCACGCAGACTTATGCCACCATTACCTTGCAGAACTATTTCAGAATGTACAACAAACTTGCCGGCATGACGGGTACCGCCGAAACCGAAGCCGGTGAATTTTGGGATATCTACAAACTTGATGTGGTGGTAATTCCCACCAACAAACCCGTAATCCGTGACGACCGCGAAGATTTGGTTTATAAAACCGTGCGGGAGAAATACAATGCCGTTATCGACGAAATAGAAAACCTTGTTAACGGCGGGCGTCCCGTTTTGGTTGGTACCACCTCGGTGGAGACGTCGGAGTTGCTCAGCAGGATGTTGAACCGTAAACACATTTCGCATAATATTTTGAATGCAAAATTGCACTTCAAAGAGGCGCAAATTGTCAGGGAGGCGGGTCAAGCCGGAACGGTAACCATTGCCACCAACATGGCAGGACGTGGTACCGACATCAAATTGGGACCCGGAGTAAAAGAGGCCGGAGGTCTTGCAATAATCGGCACCGAGCGCCACGAGTCGAGGCGTGTTGACCGTCAGTTGCGTGGACGTGCGGGACGTCAGGGCGACCCCGGAAGTTCGCAGTTCTTTGTTTCGCTCGAAGACGACCTTATGCGTATGTTCGGCTCGGGACGTATTGCCAATATCATGGACAGACTGGGACTGAAAGAGGGGGAGGTAATTCAGCATTCCATGATTACCAAATCGATAGAGAGGGCTCAAAAAAAGGTTGAAGAGAATAACTTCGGAATTCGTAAACGTCTTTTGGAGTACGACGATATAATGAACTCGCAACGCGAAGTGATTTACAAAAGGCGTAGGCATGCCCTTTTCGGCGAACGTCTTGCGGTGGACATCTCCAACATGATTTACGATTTGTGTGAGCAAATTGTTGTGGAAAATCAAGATAATGCCGATTTCGAGGGATTTAAAATGCAGCTTTTCCGTACCCTCGCCACCGAATCGCCGGTTACCGAAAAGGAGTTCCTCTCCATGAAGTCGGATGAGATAACGGAGAAACTTTTCGATAAGGTTTACAACTCCTATTTACAGAAACGGAAACGTTTGATTGAACAGACATATCCCGTTGTAAAAGATGTTTATGAAAATCAATCGCAGTACGAAAATATTGCCATTCCTTTTACCGACGGGCAAAAACAGGTTCAAATAATAGCCAATCTTAAAAAAGCCGTTGAGACCGAAGGCAAAGAGGTTGCTCTTGCTTTCGAAAAGGGAATTGTCCTTTCGTTTATCGATGATGCATGGAAAGAGCAATTACGCGAATTGGACGATTTGAAACAGTCGGTTCAAAATGCATCATACGAGCAGAAAGACCCTTTGTTGATATACAAATTCGAAGCTTTTAACCTGTTTAAAAAGATGATACAACAAATTAACAAAGATGTTGTGTCGTATTTAATAAAGGGAGAGATTTTTAACCCCAACCAGGCTGTGTTCAAAGAGGCTAAAATAACACGGGGGTTAGACCGCTCGCAAATGAAAGAGGAGCGGGGCGATATGCTCTCGCAAGCCCATGCCGATACGCAAGAGAGGGTTAAACCGCAACCTGTTAAAGTGGAGAAAAAAATCGGCAGAAATGATCCTTGTCCGTGCGGTAGCGGTAAAAAATATAAAAATTGTCACGGCAAACATGTGAGGTAAAAAATATTAAAGCTAAATACTATGAAAACATTCGTAAAAATAACTTTTGCCGTTTTGGCGTCGCTTTTTGTATTGTCGGGTTCGCAATGCAACAAACATGACGACGAGCCGGCAATTCCGCAATTCAGCAGTACCGAACCCATTGTAAATCCTCCCGATACTTTTCAGGTGATTTTTAACATAAGTACCTTCGGCGATAAATATGCCGCCATTACTTTCGAAGAGAATGCCGTGTGGCGTATTGAAAAACTGGGCGCCGGACGCTCCTCTTTCAGAATAGAAAACGACACCGACACCCGTTACATTTCTGTCGATACATTGGGTTTGAAAGGTGGCTTTAAATATAAATTTATTGCCAACAACAACAACTATTTGGAATATACAAACCTCTACACCCAATTTACAAAGCTCAATATTCCGTACGATGATTTCGAACCCAAGTTTTAGGGGTTTTATTATCGCTCGAAAAAAAGAGATACGGAAAAATATGCCGCCTTGTTGTTAATTTAGTACTTGTGCCTTTTTAAAGCCGGATGCTTAAAAAATGAATTTACCCCAACATCCCTATAAATCTGTCAAGGTCGTTTTGGGGCGACAATCCCAATTTTACTTTCAGACGGTGGCGTGCAGTTTTAACGCTTCCCGGGGCAATATTCAATACCGTTGCTATTTCGGTATTGCTCAAATTTAGCTTGATTAGTGCCGCCAGTCTTATATCGTATGTGGTAAGTGCGGGATACTTTTCGTTTAATGTTCTGAAAAATGCAGGGCTGATATATTCGAAATAGCGTTTGAAAATTTTCCAGTCGTTTTCCGAATTTATATTTTTTGTGATATCTTTTTTCAGTTTTCTGATACGTTTCTTGTCGTTTTCACCGAGACTTTTTTCCAGCAATGTCAGTTCGTTTTGCAGTTCTTTCAACATTTTGTTTTTTTGAATCATGTTGAGGGCATGTGTTGCCAGCCGGTTCGATTTGTATTCGTTTTCTTTACGCAGATTTTCCGACCTCAACATCTCGGCTTGCTTCTCTTTGTTCCGTTTTACGATAATCAACAAAATGCTTAAAGTAAAAATTATCACAATCATAACAAGCAAAACCAGCAGTAGCCGCTCACGTGTTTTTTGTGCTTTTTGCATCTCTTTTAGCCGGATGATTTCGCGCTCTTTTTTATTGGTTTCGAATTTGGTTTTCAATTCCATTATTTTGTTTTGCACCTCAATGCCGTTCAAACTGTCTTTTTGGTGAACATATTGCCTGTAATATTCCAAAGCGTTTTTATACTTGCCGGCATTAAATTCAAGGTTGTACAGGGCAAAAAGCGATTTCTTTTTTATATAAGCGTTTTGGATACTGTCCGACAGGTGGAAGGCGTACAAAATATGTTTTTTCGCCCTCTTGTTTCTGTTCATGGCAACATAAGCATTCCCTATATCGAGGGAGATGTTGGCAACATCTTCAAATCTTTTTTCCTTTTTGAATGTTTCGAAAGCCTTCATCAAATATTTCATCCCCTCGTCATACCTTTTCATGGCAATAAAAGTGTTACCCGTATTCTGTTCAATTCCTGCGGCTTCAATACGGTTGTTAAGGTTTTTGTAAACGGCGAGAGCTTTCCTGTAATAGACAAGAGCGCTGTCGTACGCTTTTTTATTGTACATCAAAATACCCAGATTGCACATCAATCCGGCATAATCGCGCGAAGATGTATCGTTTTTCATCAGCAATTCGGCCTTGTGATAATATTCTGTCGCCAAGGTGTCGTTGCCCGTATCCATATAAAGATTGGCTATATTGTTGTACGATTCGGTTTGCGATGCGGTATCTTTTAGCGAAATAAAGATGTCGAGAGACCGGTAAAACGAATCGAGCGCAGCATGATATTCGCCTTTTTTCTTTAATATGTTTGCCGTTGTCGAAAGTGCACAGGCATAGTTATACATGTCGCCGCGTTGAAGTTGTATTTCCAGTGCTTTTCTTGCATATTTCAGCGCTTTTGAGTAGTTCCCTTTTGATTTGTTGATAATGGAAATAAGATTATATGCATACCCTTTTTTCGACAATGCCGTTTTATCTTTCAGATTCGTTTCCGTGGCGCGAATGCAATAACTTTCGCATGAGTCGTCGATGCCGAGGTAGTAGTAGCCCGTGGCAACCGTAAGCAAGGCTGTGGCCAAATTGTCGGAATTGCCGTCTTTTTCGGCCAGTAATACTGCCTGTTTACCGTACGATACCGCTCTGTCGGGGGTGTTTTTCAAGTTTCTCTTTGCAAGTTTTATCAGTCCGTCAAATTTTTCGCGCGGGTTTTTTGCTTGAAAGGGCGTTAAATTTTTCCCCTCTTCTGTTTTACCGGGTGCCGTGCTGCCGTACGAGACCAAAACCGTTAGTAAAACGGTGTGTAACGACAAAAGCAATGTTCTTATCATTAAATTCTCTTTTTGTTGTTCAAATTTATAAACAATTTTGATGTTGTAACCTTATGTTTTGGGGATTGAAATTTGTGCAAAACGGTATTTGCCTTTTAAACAATGCGTTACAAAAAACAAACGGTGCGGGAATATACCAATTGTTCACCGTTGAACCGCTTTTGTTAACCAATTGTTTACCCTTTTTTCTTGTGGCTGAAAATAGCTCGGTATAATTTTGACGAAAATTTTGTTCCATGACCGGTGCTATTATAACCACATTTTACAACGAAATAAGCATAATATTCGACGAGGTAGTGAAATATGCCGAAATAACGGTAAAAGATAAAAACGGTAATACGGTTCTCGTCGAAAAGAGTTTCAATACAAATCAGGTAAACATTGCGGTAAAATTCGATGCGGAGGGAATATTTAATGTAACGGTAAAGACGGAAAAAGATATTTTCAATAAGAGAATTTTTATTAAAAAAAAGTAGAGTTATGAAAGGGACAAACTCCATATGCAGCTTATATCTGTTCATTGTATTATCAATGTTACCCCTGTTTGTTTTCGGTCAGGTGGCCATAAACAAAACCGGGCAATCTGCCAATGCACATTCCATTCTGGACGTGCAATCGGACACACTGGGTTTATTGGTTCCGAGAATGACAACCACACAGAGGAATGATTTTAAGACTAAACTTACCGTATCCGATAAGGGAATGCTTGTGTACGACACTGATTACAACAAGTACTATTATTTTGACGGAGATTATTTCCGCGAGCTTACCAACGGCATCCTTAATTCTATTACCGACGATGATATGGATACATATATTGATGTTGATTTCAGAAAGTCGGATGAAGATAAAATCCGCTATTACCTTGGTAATGTTAAATATTTTAGTATGGACGGGCCCCGTTTTAACGTTGAAAATTCGGGAGGCTCGGTTTTCATCGGTGAGCATACCGGTGAAAATGATGATTTGTCCGGTAATAAAAACACATATGTTGGAATTTCGGTTGCTCCGGTAAGCGTTACGGGATGGTGTAACAGTGCTTTCGGTTACCGTTCGCTTTATAACTTGACAACGGGGTACCAAAATGTCTCTTCCGGGGCATTTTCTTTGTACAACAATACTTACGGAGGAAGAAATACCGCTTTGGGATATTCTTCGCTTTTTAATAATACCACGGGAGAATTAAACATAGCCATCGGTAGTTGTGCCGCTTATACAAACGATACTTCCGACAATTTGCTGGCCATAGGTGATTCGGCACTGTTTCATACGAAAGGGGAAAAAAATATTGCTATCGGAAACCGGGCGCTTTTTTCTGATTCCACCGGGTATAAAAACGTTGCCGTGGGACTAAGAGCAATGTTTTCTAATAAAACAGGTTTTAAAAATACCGCCGTGGGAACCTCCTGTATGTCTAATTCCTTAACCGGCAATTATAATACAGCGGTCGGTTATTTTTCGTTGATTAAAAACGCTGGTGATAGAAATACGGCCTTAGGTGCCTTGGCAGGTGGATTTTCTCTGCTTGTTTTTCCCGTTAACGGATGTGTTTATTTAGGGTACAAAGCAGGGTATGACAATTATGAAGATAACAGGTTGTATATAGCCAACAATGAAAATCCGCTTATTTATGGGGAATTTGATAATGATTTTGTTAAAATTAACGGTGATTTGGAAATTAATGGATTTACCTCGGAAACCTTTTTGAAAATTGATGCGGACGGAGATGGGAAAATAATAATTAACGGAGGCGACACGCACATGACGCAAATAAAATTTTATGAGAACGATAATTTTCGTGCTTCAATGGGTTATTCACCTTCGGGAGGACATTTTTTTATTTACCATGGTTCGCACAATGTATTTTTTCAAAACGGCTCTATTTTACCCGATTCTCACAAAGCACAGGATTTGGGTTCTTCTTCCGCCGCCTGGGATGATATCTATTGCGACGATTTGCACCAATTGGGTTCGGCAGCTTTTACCGACCGGAAGGTCACCGAAGAGTTATTGCTTTTTCCTCCCCAAGAAAAACCCGACGGTGCTTTTGACGAAAAAACCGATAAAGGGCTGAAAGAGCTCGACCCCAACTCGTTGCCTCCGGCATTGCACGACGGGTACGATTTGTTGATTGATGAAATGACAACATATAATTATAAGGCAAACTATGAACAACAACTTCAAATAGAGATGCTTATTAAAAAGGTGGAGGCTTTGGAAAAAGAAAATATTTTATTGAAACAAAAATTAATTTCGAGAGATTCCATAAGAAAAAGAAGATAGGTTTACAAAATAAAAACAGAATCGAAGTTAGGAATTTGGTTTTATTTATCCCGGGCGGCAATTTTGTCGTCCGGGTTTTTATTTATGTTTTGACGATAAATACTATTTAAAATAATTTTTTACCCTATTTTTGCAAACTTTAAAAAGAGGATAATTATGTTTGAAGGTTTAAGTGACAGGTTAGACAGGTCGTTTAAGATACTAAAAGGACACGGCAGAATCACCGAAATAAATGTTGCCGAATCGATAAAAGAGATACGCAAAGCGCTAATAGAAGCCGACGTAAGTTATAAAATAGCCAAAGAATTTACCAACAAGGTCAAGGAAAAAGCCCTTGGCGCCAACGTGCTTACCGCCGTTAAGCCCGGCGAGATGATGATTAAGATAGTTCACGACGAACTTGCCGAACTTATGGGAGGCAAACATGTGGATATCAATATCAAAGGTTCGCCGGCGGTAATTCTTATTGCAGGATTGCAAGGTTCAGGAAAAACCACCTTTTCGGCAAAACTTGCCAATTATCTTAAGTCGAAGAAGGGACGCAAGGTGCTGCTCGTTGCAGGTGATGTTTACCGTCCGGCTGCCATCGACCAGTTGAAGGTTCTCGGCGAGCAGGTGGCAGTGGAAGTTTATACCGAAGAGGGCAATAAAAATCCCGTGGAAATTGCTCTAAACGCGGTAAAACATGCCAAGGAATACGGTGAAAATGTCGTTATTATCGATACCGCCGGTCGTTTGGCCGTGGATGATGAAATGATGAACGAGATAGCAGCGATAAAAGATGCCGTTAAACCTCACGAAATCCTTTTTGTGGTTGATGCCATGACGGGTCAGGATGCCGTTAACACGGCAAAAGCTTTTAACGACAGACTCGATTACGACGGTGTTGTTTTGACGAAACTCGACGGTGATACCCGGGGCGGTGCCGCTCTTACAATAAAATCGTTGGTTGATAAACCCATAAAGTTTGTGGGTGTCGGCGAAAAAATGGATGCCCTTGAACTTTTTCACCCCGAACGTATGGCCGACAGGATACTCGGCATGGGTGATATTGTAACCCTCGTTGAAAAAGCCCAAGAACAGTACGACGAGGAGGAGGCGCGCAAACTGCAAAAGAAAATAGCAAAAGACCAGTTTAATTTTAACGATTTTCTGAAACAGATACAACAAATAAAAAAGATGGGTAATATTAAGGATTTGATGGCTATGATTCCAGGTATGGGAAAAGCCGTTAAAGACCTTGATGTTGACGACGACGCTTTTAAAAGTATCGAAGCCATTATCCGCTCGATGACTCCTTACGAGAGGGAAAATCCCAAAATAATTAACGGCTCGCGTCGTAAACGTATTGCTTTGGGAAGCGGCACTACAATACAGGAAGTTAACAGGTTAATAAAACAGTTTGCCGAAACAAGCAAAATGATGAAGATGATGACCACGGGACGCGGGAAAAATATGATGAGGGCTATGAGCGCCGGAAAAAGAAGGGGGAGGTAGCATAAACTATTTTATTCCAATTTATTAAATCGCTTTATTATGTCGCAAACAAACAAAAAAAAAGCCAAAATAATCGACGGCAAACTTGTTTCCAAAAGTGTTAAAGAGGAGATAAAGAGAGAGGTTGCCGGAATAATAGACAAAGGAGCCGACGGTCCCCATCTCGCAGCAATTTTGGTTGGCGACGACCCCGCAAGCCAAACTTATGTGGCTAGCAAAGAGAAAGCCGCTCATGCCGTTGGTATGATGTCGTCAACTTATAAATACCCTTCCGATATCTCCGAAAAGGAACTCCTGGAGGTCGTAAACTATCTTAATAACGACAGTGAAATTGACGGATTTATTGTTCAATTGCCTTTACCCGGACATATTAACGAACAAAAGATTATTAATGCCGTCAATCCCGCCAAGGATGTGGACGGTTTTCACCCCGTTAATGTTGGTAAAATGGTATTGGGACAAGACGGATTTTTGCCCGCAACACCATACGGTATTATGCAACTGCTTGAGTATTACAATATAGAAACCGAAGGAAAACACTGTGTTGTCTTGGGACGCTCCAATATTGTAGGACGTCCGGTATCTGTTTTGCTTTCGCAAAAAAACGGCAGGGGTAATGCCACGGTTACTCTTTGTCACAGCCGGACTCCCGACATAAAAAAGTTCACTAAAAAAGCCGATATTCTGATTTGCGCCATAGGAAAACCTGAATTTTTAAAAGCCGATATGGTAAAAAACGGTGTGGTGGTTATTGATGTGGGAATACATAGAATTAGTGACCCTGCAAAAGAGAAGGGTTACCGCCTGACAGGCGATGTGGACTTTGAGGAGGTTAGCCAAAAAGCATCGTGGATAACTCCCGTTCCGGGAGGAGTAGGTCCTATGACCATTGCAATGCTCCTTAAAAATACCCTTAAAGCCTATAAATCAAAGTTGTAGCCCCGGTTTATATTTAAAATTCTTTTGTTTGTTTGGTCTGAATAAAAATTATTTTACATTTGCCCCAAAAAATTTACGGTGATATGGCATACAATCTTTTAAAAGGAAAAAGGGGGATAATATTCGGCGCCCTCGATCATAAATCGATAGCCTGGAAGGTTGCCGAAAAGGCACACGAAGAGGGGGCGGTTTTTACTTTGAGTAATACTCCTACGGCGCTTCGTTTCGGAGAATTAGACCAACTGTCGGAAAAAACAGGCGCTAAAATTATACCCGCCGACGCCACCTCGGTTGACGACCTTAACAATGTTTTCAAAACCACCATGGATGAGTTTGGCGGCAAGATAGATTTTGTTTTACATTCCATAGGCATGTCGCTAAATGTGCGCAAGAAGCGTGTTTACAGCGACCTGAATTACAATTATCTGCAAAAGACATTAGATATCTCCGCAATATCGTTTCATAAAATGTTGCAAGTGGCTTACAAACTCGATGCGATTAACCGCTGGGGTTCGGTGGTGGCTTTGTCGTACATAGCTGCACAACGTGTTTTGTACGGATATAACGACATGGCCGATGCAAAAGCACTCCTCGAGTCCATTGCCCGGAGTTTCGGTTATATTTACGGTCGCGAACGAAAAATCAGGGTAAATACCATTTCGCAGTCGCCCACAATGACTACAGCAGGTTCGGGTGTTAAAGGAATAGACGGACTGATGGATTTTACCGACAGAATGTCGCCTCTTGGTAATGCCAGTGCCGAAGAGTGTGCTAATTATTGTGTGGTTATGTTTTCCGACCTCACAAAAAAGGTTACCATGCAAAATCTCTATCACGACGGCGGATTTTCGAGTATGGGTATGAGTTTGCGAGCTATGTCGATGTATAACAAAAGTCTTGATATTCCGCATGTGGACGAGGAGAATTAAACACTCTGTTTTATTCTCTTTTCTTTTATTTTTTTAGCTGTTTGAATTAAACCTCTCTTTTTTCTCTCTTTCTTTTTGTTTGTGCATAACGGGAAATTACCTCTCTTTCCTTATGCGGGCAAATTTTTACCGGCATACACCCCAATAGGGTAGAAGTGCTCTGTTTTGAAAACTTCTTGCTCTCATTCCGTATTTACAATATCCTTTACCTTTTCGACAAATATATATTGCCAATATTCTTGTAAAAATAAATTTACAATATATAAATGTTAACACATGGCGAAACCCAATACCAAGTGACAAATGTATATTTACAAATGTAATTAAACAATTATAAATTTATCCATGTGAATTTGATGTTTTCTTTACCGCTGATACAGAGCAATAACCACTAATTAACAAAAGTAAACAGTATATTATTATACAAATGTAATCCAAAAAGCAGAATAATCATTTTGTAACCAAAGTTAAAACAGTTTAACCCAATACTATATAACATCTATAATAAAATTAGCTTTAACTAAATATTTATATTTAACTTTCAAAGATAATTAACCCTATTGTTTTTAATATACGGAAAACCAGCAGTATAATTTAGAAATGGAAAATTTACTTTAAAAACAATAAAGTTTACAAATGTAAATTGTAAAAAATTGTAAGAATGTTAACCGGAATGGATAAAAATATATATTTTTGTAAACAGTAAATTTATTATTATGCTTGAAAGAATAAAACGTATAATGGATTATTACGGATTAAGTTCAAGCGGACTTGCCGACAAGATTGGTGCGCAGCGTTCGGCTGTTTCCCATGTTTTATCGGGTAGAAATCGTCCCAGTCTGGATTTTGTATTAAAGGTTAAAGATGCTTTTCCCGGTATAAATCTCGATTGGTTGATACTGGGTAAAGGCGAAATGTTTGTAAATGTTGCCGGAAATGAAGGAAGTGGCGACACGACCAAACAGCCCGAGTTGGATTTTGGAGATGAAACGGTGATAAATGACGGACACAAGTTTGACGTTAAGACAAAAAAGGGTTACGAAGAGGGGGGGAGAACCGTTAACGACAGGGTTGAGAGCGAACCGGTTGTTGCTTACACGGAAAGTGCTAAAACTGAAATCGATATGATTGTGCACTATTACAAAAACGGAACCTTCAAAATATACCGCCCGAGGTGACAGCCGTTTGTGTGCAAAAAAAAACGGGTAAGCTACTTATATCGCACCGCTACAACCGCCTACCCTTGCTCCCTTCCGGGCCTGGGGGAATTCAGCAGGAGCTGGTCGTATAAGACTTACCCGCTGCAAAAATAGATATACTTTTTGTATTTGCAACATAAACTTTTATTATTTTTACATTTTTAAAATTTATAGATATGGAAAAGAGATCTGTCTTTATGCCCGTTGTACTCTTTGGTATTGGTACCGGGGCAGTTATGGTAATATTTTCACTTGTTTTTTTCCTTTTGAATGTAGATGAAAAATCCTTTGTAAACTCCCTCGTTTACATTATTCTCGTTGCGGGAATGTTTTGGGGGATGTACAACATTCGCGAAAACCGTCTCGACGGTGCAATGAAATACGGAAAAGCGGTCGGTACCGGTTTCTGGATAGGTTTTGTAGCTTCGTTGATTGTTTCAATTTATTACTATTTCTATCTTACCTATTTAAATCCGGGAATACTGGATAATGTCATGGTTGAGGCTCAAAACAAAATACTGGAGCAAAACCCCGACATAAGCGAGGAGGATTTGGACAGGGCATTGTCCATGGTGGAGATGTTCAGTAAACCCTATATCAGCGCCATAGTACAAATTTTTTCCAACTCGGTGATTTCGATTATTTTTTCATTGATAATTGCTATTTTTGTCAAGCGTGAAGACAGGACAATAGCGTAATAATTTTTTTGGAATGGATATATCCGTTGTTATCCCCTTATTGAATGAGGAGGAGTCGATAAATGAGCTGAATGATTGGATTTTAAGAGTTATGGAATCCAATCATTTTTCATTTGAAATTATTTATGTTGACGACGGGTCAACAGACGGTTCGTGGGAAATTATTGAAAATTTGTCGGAAAACGACAACAGAATAAAAGGGATACGCTTTTTGAGAAATTACGGTAAATCGGCTGCCTTGAATCAGGGGTTTAAAATGACTTCGGGCGATGTGGTTATTACCATGGATGCCGATTTGCAAGACAGTCCCGACGAGATTCCCGAACTGTACAGAATGATAAAAGAGGATGGTTACGATATGGTATCGGGTTGGAAAAAAAAGCGTTACGACCCCATTTCGAAGACTATACCCTCCAAATTTTTCAATGCAACCACGAGGTGGATTTCGGGTATTAAGTTGCACGACTTCAACTGCGGATTGAAATCGTACAAATCGGATGTGGTAAAGAGTATTGAGGTTTACGGCGAGATGCACCGCTATATTCCCGTTATTGCCAAATGGGCGGGTTTTAAAAAGATAGGCGAAAAGGTTGTACAACACCGTAAACGTAAATATGGTGTGACCAAATACGGGTTAGACCGTTTTTTGAAAGGCTATCTCGATTTGCTTACCATAAGTTTTACATCGCGTTTTATTAGCCGTCCCATGCATTTTTTCGGGGCTATCGGTTCGTTGCTCTTTATTGCCGGTTTTGTCATTGCCGGATATCTTGCATATGCAAAACTTTTTCTTTCGGTGTACCGTATGACCGAGCGTCCTCTCTTTTATTTCGGAATATTGGCAATGATACTTGGAACTCAACTCTTTTTGGCCGGTTTCCTCGGCGAGATGATAGCGCGCAACAATACTTCAAAAGACGATTATAAAATTAAAAAGTACCTTAATTTTAAAAAGTAGATGGAAATTATTGAGAACTCATTACGGGAAGCCATTGAAGTAAAAAGCGCCCTTTTGAATGATGAAAAAAAGCTTAATCTTATTAAGTCGGCTGCCGAATTTTGTATCGAATCGTTGGCGCGTGGAGGAAAGGTGTTGTTGTGCGGAAACGGCGGCAGTGCTGCCGATGCTCAACATATTGCCGCCGAGCTGTCGGGACGCTTTAAATACGACCGTCCGCCTCTTTATGCCGAAGCTCTCCATGTTAACGGTTCGTATATGACCGCTGTGGCAAACGACTACTCGTACGATGTGGTTTTCAGCCGCCTTGTGGAAGCCATGGGAAACGGCGGCGATGTGTTGATTGCTTTGAGTACGTCGGGAAATTCAAAAAATGTCATTGAGGCGGTAAAAGCGGCAAACGGGAAAAAAATGACAACAATAGGATTGACCGGTAAAGAGGGGGGCAAACTGAAAGAGTTGTGCGATATTTGTATTCTTGTCCCTTCCGCTGATACTGCCCGCATTCAAGAGTGTCACATTACCATAGGTCATATCATCTGCGAAAAGATTGAAAAAACAATGTTCCCTAAATAGTTTAAAATGAATGACTTTCTCCCGCTAAAAAGCCATTCCCTTTTTATTGACCGCGACGGCGTGATTAACAGCCGCATTTATGGAGGATATGTTACCAAAATACAAGAATTTCATTTTCTACCCGGGGTTTTCGAAAGTTTCAAAATTTTTAACAGGGTGTTTGATAAGATAATTGTGGTAACAAATCAGCAGGGTGTTGGAAAGGGGTTAATGACACTCTCCGATTTGGAGGCAATACATTCGTACATGGTTGACGCTATTGTTAAAAACGGCGGTAGAGTTGACGCCATTTACTATTGCACCCAATTGGCTGACCGGCCTGACAATTGCCGGAAACCCGGTAAATTTATGGCATTGAAAGCCAAAGCCGATTATCCGGCAATAGAGTTCACCAAAAGTGTAATGGCAGGCGATTCGGAGAGTGATATTCTTTTCGGAAAAAATTCGGGGATGAAGACGGTTTTGATTGGCAATGAAAAGTTGCCCGAAAGTTTAAAACCGGATTATCATTTTAACGATTTATTAAGTTTCGCCGAAAAATTGGAAAAAGAATTTTTTTTATAAAAAGATAAAAGATTGGTTGTATGTCACCGGCTTTAATATTAATAGTTTTTGCAACATACACACTGTTATTGTTTTTGCTTGCATATGTTACGGGTAGAAATGCCGATAACGACAGTTTTTTTATAGGTAACCGTAAATCGCCCTGGTTTGTGGTTGCATACGGAATGATAGGCGCCTCGCTTTCGGGTGTTACTTTTATTTCTATTCCCGGCTGGGTTGGAACAACGCATTTTACCTATTTTGTTATTGTTTTGGGATATTTTGTGGGTTATATTGTCATTTCGTGGATACTGTTGCCCATATATTACAAATTGCAGTTGACATCCATATACAGTTATTTGGACAACAGGTTCGGTACATATTCGTATCATACGGGCGCCGTATTTTTTCTGGTATCGAGGATTATAGGGGCGTCGTTCAGAATGTTTCTGGTTGTGAGCGTTTTGCAGCTCTTTGTGTTTAATTATTTTGGAATCCCGTTTTGGGCTACACTGCTGTTTTTCATTGTTCTTATTCAACTCTATACAATAAAGGGGGGGATTAAAACAATAGTTTGGACAGATACCCTGCAAACAACTTTTATGCTTCTGTCGGTGGGTTTTACCGTATGGTTGATATTGTCGAAAATGGATACCGGTTTGGGCGATATGATAAACAAAGTTCTCGACAGTCAATATTCCGAAGTAATAGTTACCGATGTAAAAAGTTCGCGTAATTTTATAAAACTATTTTTGAGCGGTATATTTATAACCATAACAATGACGGGACTCGACCAAGATATGATGCAAAAAAATTTAAGTTGCAAAACACTTCCTGCCGCAAAAAAAAATATGGTCTCATTGGGTTTTATTCTAATACCTGTAAATATGGTATTTCTTTTTCTCGGTGCTGTTTTATACCTGTTTGCCGCCCATCAAAACATACAAATACCGGCAAAGAGCGACTATCTTTTTCCCGAAATTGCCCTGAACCATTTGGGTGTTGCCGGCGGGGTAATTTTTATTATAGGGTTGATATCGGCGGCATATTCAAGTGCCGACAGTGCACTGACGGCGCTTACAACCTCGTTCAGCATAGATATTTTGCGCCTTGATAAAAAATACCGGGGAAAAGAAAAGGTGTTGAAAAGAAAGAGACAAACGGTACATATAATGATGTCGTTAATAATATTTTTTGTAATATTGCTATTTAAAATAGTAAATGATGATGCCGTAATATCGGCATTGTTCACATTGGCGGGATACACCTACGGTCCTTTGTTGGGTATGTACACATTCGGATTGTTTACCGCTTGGAAAACAGACGACAAGATGGTTCCGTGGGTTGCGTCGGTTTCACCGTTTTTGGCTTATGGCGTTAGTAAATTGCTTGAGTTTTTGTTTCACGGATACAAAACCGGTTTCGAACTGCTTTTGATAAACGGTGCTATAACATTTTTTGGCTTGATATTATTTAGAATAAACAGAAAAGATAAAAACCATGTCGAATTTCAGATTTAGAGCATTAGAGAAAACTCTTGACAGAGAAGTAGTAAACGTAAATTATCCCCAAAAAAAGGTATCGGCATATTTCGGTTCCATGACATTTAACGGGGCGGTGATGCAGCAATATTTAACCCCCGAAGCATACAATGCCGTTACCAATGCGATAGAAAAAGGTATAAGTGTTGAGCGCAAAGTTATCGACCAGATAGCCTCGGCAATGAAAGCCTGGGCAATAAGCAAAGGCGCAACTCATTACACACACTGGTTTCATCCGCTTACCGGTTCTACCGCCGAAAAACACGATGCTTTTATAAATCCCATAGAGAACGGTTTATCGATAGAGGAGTTCGAAGGTGCCGCCCTCGCACAGCAAGAGCCTGATGCGTCCAGTTTCCCCAGTGGGGGCATACGCAGTACTTTCGAAGCCAGGGGTTATACCGCCTGGGACCCCACATCGCCGGCTTTTATCCTCGACAATACCCTCTGTATTCCTACAATTTTTATCTCTTACACGGGCGAATCGCTCGACTACAAAACTCCACTCTTGCGTTCCATATCGGCTCTCGATAAAATTGCCACCGATGTATGTAAATATTTCGATAAAAATGTAAAAAAGGTTTATCCGACTTTGGGTTGGGAGCAGGAATATTTCCTTGTGGACGACGCTCTGTATGCAGCACGTCCCGATTTGGTTCTTGCCGGTAAAACCGTTTTCGGTCACGCTTCGGCAAAAGACCAGCAACTGTCTGACCATTACTTCGGAACTATAAACGACAGGGCACTGGCTTTTATGCAGGAGTTGGAAATAGAGTCGCATAAGCTGGGTATTCCTTTGAAAACACGTCATAACGAGGTGGCTCCAGGACAGTTTGAGTGTGCTCCGGTTTACGAAGAGGTGAATGTTTCGGTTGACCATAACCAACTGTTGATGCATATTCTCGACAAGGTGGCACGCCGTCACCATTTTAAAGTGCTTCTGCACGAAAAACCATACGCGGGAGTAAACGGCTCGGGAAAACATAATAACTGGTCGCTGGCAACGGATACCGGAGTCAATTTGTTGTCGCCGGGAAAAACGGCAAAAGATAATTTCCGTTTTATTGTTATTCTTGTCAATATCTTGAAAGCTGTGCACGATAACGAAGAGCTCATACGTGCCTCTGTTGCCTCCGAAGGTAACGATTTGAGGTTGGGCGGACACGAGGCTCCTCCAGCAATTATCTCGGTATTTCTGGGGAAAACGGTATCGTCAACTCTCGACAATCTGGAAAAACTTCCCAACAGAAAAAAACTTGGCAACGGGAATAACAAACCGATAACCATCGAAATACCTAAAATTCCCGAAATTCTTCTTGATAACACCGATAGAAACCGTACTTCGCCTTTCGCTTTTACCGGAAACAAATTTGAATTTAGAGCCGTAGGATCGTCGGCAAATACCGCCAAACCAATGTTTGTGCTGAATACAATTATGGCCGACCAACTTTTACAGTTCAAAACAGAGGTTGATGCACTTATAGCTTCGGGACTTAAAAAAGACGATGCCATTTTCAATGTCATAAAACAGTATATCAAAAGTTCCAAAAAAATACGGTTCGAAGGCAACAGCTACAGTAAAGAGTGGGTTGAAGAGGCCAAGCGCAGGGGATTGTCCAATAACGCCTCGACACCTGAGGCCATTAAGGCGTTTGTTACCGAAAAGACGGTTTCGCTTTTTGAACGGCACCATGTTATGAACAGTACCGAACTAAGGGCAAGATATGAGATAAAACTGGAAAAGTATATCAAAAAACTTCAAATTGAATCGAGGGTGCTCGGCGATATCGCTACCAATCACATATTGCCCACGGCCATTTCGTATCAAAACAGGCTTATTGACAATGCAAAAGGATTGAAAGAGGTGCTCGATACAAAAACATATGTAACGCTTTCGAGAAACCAGCTTAATGCCATAAAATATATTTCGGAACATATTGCGGCAATTAAGGATTATACCAACGAAATGGTGGAAGCAAGAAAAAAAGCAAATAAAATTGAAGATCTTACACTCAAAGCCGAAGTGTACCGCGATACGGTAAAAATATATTTCGATAAAATCAGATACCACGTCGATAAGCTCGAATTTATGGTTGACGACGAACTGTGGCCTTTGCCGAAATACAGGGAATTGTTGTTTATCAGATAACCATTTGATTGAAAAATTGGTGCAATCTGTGTTGTTGTTCCTGTGTGTTTCATTTCACAATTTGAAAGAATGGAGTTTTACTCTTTTCCGGAAAGAAACAGTAACCGGCAAAAAAAAGAGTGTTCAAAAAAATTTGGTGTAGCCGGGGGCGGAAGGGGATAGCGGGTTTAAACCCTAAATGGAAATAGATGTCTGTTAAATTAAGAAAGCGAAAAACATAGGACAAAAGATATCTTTATAAGATTAACATCCCCTGGTTTTGCACTGCACTTTTGCATGATTTAAAAGATGTTTAACCGAAAGACCGGATTATGAGAAAATTAACCGTCGCTTTTCTGTTTGTATCAATAATGGTTTTTCCGGCATGTACTGGAAAACATGCCATTGATAACCTGTTTAGGCTATACTCCTTAAAACGGGGATTTGAGTTGAAAGTATCCGAATCGGATTTGGATACCGGTTTTATCACGGATAAAGATTTGTTGGGCTTTATCGGTAGTATCGACAAATATTACGAACTCTCCTTCGACAGTGAAGAGGGCGACATCGACGATTATCATGCTTTTGTTGAAAAACTTGAAAAGATTTTAAAAGGGAAAACATATTCGACGGTATTGGACATAACACTCGGCGGTAGGATTGCCGCCTATTACCGGAAAGATAAAACGGGCAATATCAACGGATTTTTATTGATACGGGAGGGCCCCGGCACATCGACATGGCTATGGGCACCCGCAGGCGATGATAAACAAAAAGATTGATTTTATGGGTTTTAAAGTTATTACGCTGAAATTACCTGCCGGATACGATGATGACGATTTGATAAAAGCGGTCAGGCGTAAAACCGGTTTAAAAAACTTTGAAACCATAATAGAGAAAAAGGCACTTGATGCACGCAACAAAAGAGATATACACTTTATAATCAGGGTTGCGGTAAAGTCGCCCCAATTGCAAGGTGGGTATAAAGAACAATATCCGCCCTTTGAAATTCCCCGCTCAAAACGCAGAGGGAGGGCTGTGGTTGTAGGAAGCGGACCTGCAGGGTTTTTTGCAGCTTATGTTTTGCAAAAGGCGGGTATCGAGACAACAATTGTGGAAAGGGGTCCTGAGGTTGACGACAGGGAAAAGCGTATTGAAAATTTTGAAAAATCAGGAATTTTCGACACTCTTGGCAATTATGCTTTCGGCGAAGGCGGGGCGGGTACATTCTCCGACGGAAAACTCACCTCGAGAAGTAAAAGAATTTCGAAAGAGAGAGGATTTATTTTTCGAACCTATGTTGATGCGGGAGCCCCCGCCGAGATATTATACCTGACACACCCGCATTTGGGGAGCGACAACCTTAGAAAAATAGTTAAAAATTTGAGAAAGCGGTTCGAAAACCTCGGGGGAAGAGTCCTTTTTGAATCGGTAGCGGAAAATATTGTCGCGAAACAGGGGAGGGTGGTTTCGGTAACCACATCCAAGGGAGATATCGAAGCCGATTTTTTCCTGTTTGCAACCGGGCATTCCGCATTCGATACTTTTCGCATGCTGATGAAACACGGTGTCGGGTTTCGTACCAAAAATTTCGCCCTGGGAAGCAGGATGGAACATCCTCAGGAGCTTATTAACATTGCGCAATGGGGTGTGGAAAAACTGCCGGGAGTCAAAGCGGCCGAATACAGACTGACATCAAAAGCCGATAGAGTTCATCCTGTTTATACCTTTTGTATGTGTCCGGGCGGAAAGGTTGTTCCCGCAACGGCTTTCGAAAACAGAAATATCGTAAACGGAATGAGCTTGTACATGCGTGACGGACAATTTGCAAATGCTGCCTGTGTTGCGGGACTGAACTTGCAGAAATTGTTAAAACGCGAGGTTTCGGCATTGGAAACATTGGATTGGCTCGACGGACTGGAACAAAAATTTTTTGAACTTGCCGGCGGCTACAAAGCCCCGTTTTGCACAATAGAGGGATTCATCGGAAAAAAAATGCCCTCTTCGATTCCTGACACATCTTATCCCATGGGCTTGACACCTGCGCCACTGTGGGAGTGGTTGCCGCACGGTATTGGCGATGCAATGCGAAAAGGGTTGGTGGATTTTTCAAAAAAAATCAAAGGTTTCGATAAAGGAACTATTCTTGGCCTCGAAAGTAAAACGTCAGCTGCAATTCAGGTGGAGCGCGATAAGAACGGTAAATGCAACGGGTTTGATAATCTCTTTGTGATAGGGGAGGGCAGCGGCTTTTCGGGAGGTATTGTATCAAGCGCCGCCGACGGCGTAAAAGCGGCCATGAGTATTGTTTTGAACGGATAACGGCTCTGTATATTCCCTTGTTAACATTTCAGTTGTGACCGGCTGTAAAAAATATATGTAAAATAACTCTCCTGGCAGTGATTTTGCTACGGATGCAATAAAATTTTATATAAAACGGAAGTGATTCCCAAATTTGGAATCGGGGTTTTTTAAAAAAAATATTTAATCCTTATTGCTATTTATATTTCATCTAAAATCAATTAAATACAAATTATGGCACGTGATTTGAATATAGAAAAATGAAATAAATAAAATATAAAAAAATGAAAACAGTAGTAAAAATCTCAGTCATTATCCTGTCGGTAATAACGATAGGATTAACATCTTGTAAAGACAAGAACAAAAATGTTCCTACTCCCGACGAAAAGACCATGGAAGATTTAAACATTCCGTCGGATTTCGACTATGCCACAACAACAAAAATCAATTTGCACATAAGTGATGTTGAAAACGGTGCCAAGTACGACATTTACAGTATGAAAAGCGAATCGCCCGAAAAGATAATTTATACCGATGATGATACCCTTGTGATAATGGACGATATGAATAAAAAAGTGGCTTCGGGAATGACGGTGAATAATGCTTTTGATATTGAAATGGCAATTCCCTCGTACCACAAATATCTTTACATTGTAAGGAGCAAAGATGGCTATTTCGTTCGCGAAACAATTCCCGTTGACGGCAACGACATAACATACAGCTATAACGGTTACCACAATCAGGGAGGATACAAGAGCGGATACGGAAGAGGTGTTGCCGGTGACATATTGTATGCCGTAAACGGTCATAATAAAAACATGTACACCATCGATTTGAGTACGGGTGACGTGAACCTTGAAGCGGTTTTGCCCTATAAAAGCAATGCCAATGCGGTTGATAAAGCAAACGGCCGGGTATATGTAGCAAATAAAAAAACTCCTTTTGAATTGGGTTATTACGATATAAGCAGCGGAAACTTTGAAGTTGTGGGTAATTTGGTTTCCAGTTTCCCGCGTATGGATTACAATCCCGCCGACGGTTTGCTTTACATTTCCGACATGAGTCACCTAAATACCATAGATCCTTCGAATGCTCATTATCTTCAAACTTACAATATTGTAGGGTTGGATAATAAATCGTGGGGCGATTTGGCTTTTGCCGAAGACGGAACACTGTATATACTTACAAAGATTGGGGTTTACAGGTGTGAAATATCGGGCAATACGGTTTTTGCAACATTGATAAGCGACAACACATTGCCTAATTCCCTGACATCGCTTTCTGTTGGCTCGAACGACCACCTCTATATGTCGCGCAGTAAAAGCAACGGTAAAATTATCGATTTCGACCCCTCGGACGGAAGTTGGACATATTTTAACATTTCCGACAACATAAGAATAAACGATTTCGGTATAGTAAGAGCTACAAATGCAGGAGGAAACGACAGTGACGGTGACGGTGTAATAGATATTCAAGACGATTATCCAAACGACCCCGAAAGGGCTTTCAACAATTATTTTCCGGGAGAAAATACCTGGGCTTCGCTGGCTTTCGAAGATTTATGGCCGGCCAAAGGCGATTACGATTTTAACGATATGGTTTTGGGTTACAATATAAATCAGGTTACAAGTGCAAGCAACAAGGTTGTTGATATTATATCAAAATTTAAAGTACGTCATAACGGAGCTGGATTGCACAATGCCTTTGCATTCCAGGTGCCTGTTGACCAGTCGTATGTCGGCTCGGTAACATCAACATACAGCTACAACGGACAAATCCAACTGAACGGAAACGGAACCATAGCTGGACAGAACCTTGCCAATATCTTGGTTTTTGAAGACAATTGGGATGTTACGGGAACCGAAATAGATATTACCGTTAACTTTTCAACTCCCCAAAGCGTCTCCTCGACGGGTGTTCCTCCGTACAATCCTTATCTTATAAAAGACGGCGACCAAAGTGTTGAGGTTCATTTGCCCGATATGGAACCTACGGCAATGGCTGACGTGTCGTTATTCGGCACCGACGACGATACCAGCGATCCCGCAAGCGGAAGATATTATAAAAGCAATAAAAATCTCCCCTGGGCTATTAATATTGTTTACGATTTTAAATGGATGAAAGAAAAACAGGAAATCATTAACGGCTATCTCCATTTTGCCGACTGGGCAGAATCGGGTGGAACGCAATATCCCGACTGGTACAAAGATTTGCCGGGATACAGGGATGAGTCATTTTTAGACAGCGACGGAAATTAAGCTGTTTTTCACACAGAATAATATTTTATTTATTTCTTAAGCCTCTTTTTCTTTAAAAAGGGGCTTTTTTTATTATATCGATAAATTCGCTTATTACCATTGCCGTGGCTCCCCATATTATCTCATTGTTAATAAAATAGCACGGAACTTCGATAATTTCGCCGGTCCGGTATCTTATTTTCTTGTATTGAAATGTACGGGGGTTAAGGAGTGTGTCCACATCAACTTGCAAAACGGCTTCAACCTCAATGTTGGCTTTAAATTCGGGGATGGTGTTCGAAATGGCTGCAAAAGGAAACATATCGAAATTGCTAGGAGGAATATATACTTTTGATAACGAGCCTGCAATTTCAACATCATCAGGATTAATGTTAATCTCTTCCCTGCTTTCGCGAAGGGCGGTATTTTGCAGGGTTTTATCACTTTTTTCGAATTGTCCGCCCGGCAACGATATTTGATTGCTGTGAACTCCCCCGTCAACGGCACGTTTTATAAATACCGTATGCGGAACGTTATTTACCGGATAAAACAAAAAGAGGACGGCACTCTTTTTGGTCTCCTTTCCCGGATTCTGTTTTAGTTCGCGCTTGCGTGTTCCGGGCATAAGTTTTTCATGCGATTTTATACCGGGCAAATCTTTGCTTAACGAACTTTTCAGAAGCGTTTTAAAGTTGTTGAAATCCATTTGGTCCTGCATAGCTCAGGGTAAATATTCGTTTGAAATATTTTTTAGCGAATTGAAAATATTTGCTACGGCTCCCGGATGAAGTTTTTCCAATTGTTCAATAATGTTACGTGCCGTATTGCGGTTTGTTGTACCGGAGTATGGACACTCTTCCGATAAATTTTCAAACCCTTTTATTTTGGCATATTTCAATGTTTCGAAATCGCGCAATAGAATCAACGGCCGTATCAGATACATTGCCCCTTCAAACATCTTCAATTTCCCCGGCAATGATGTGATGTTGGCATGATAGGTCATGTTTATCAAAAGGGTTTCAACGGCGTCGTCCATGTGGTGTCCAAGTGCAAGTTTTTTAAATCCGTTTTCCTTTGCAAAGGTAAAGAGTCTCTTCCGCCTGTGCCAACTGCATACGAAACAGGGGGCTTTTTTTCCCCTCTTTTCCATTCCTGCCGATATTGTAATGTAGTGAAACGGTATTCCTTTTCCTTGGCAATAGTCTGTAAAAAAATCTTTGTCAACGCTGTAAGGGACATCGTCAACGGCAATGTGTATTGCTTCCATTTCGAAATCCACCTTTCCGAAACGTTTAAAGCCGTAAAGTGCGTCGAGCATAACTACGGAATCTTTTCCGCCGCTGACGGCAACAAGAACCTTATCGCCGTTATCAATCATATTATAACTCAATACGGCTTTTGCCGTCATGTTTTTAACGTGCTCTATATGACGTTTTTCCCAATAAGAAAACCCAGACTTCCCCAAGGATGAATATTAATAATTAAAAGATTCCACTTCGAAATAAGATTGGGGATGCAAGCATGCGGGACAGGTTTTAGGAGCTTTTTTGCCCTCGTGCAAATATCCGCAATTGCGGCATTTCCATACCACTACGCCATCTTTTTCAAAAACGTGACCGTTTTCCAGATTATTGTAAAGTTTGGTATAACGCTCTTCGTGTGCTTTTTCAACTTTGGCAATCATGCGGAATGCCGAAGCCACTTGCGGAAATCCCTCTTCGTCGGCGATATTTGCAAATTCAGGATAAAGTTCGGTCCACTCTTCGTTTTCGCCTTCGGCTGCTGCTTTCAGGTTTTGTAAAGTGGTTCCTATTATGCCGGCGGGATACGAAGCTGTAATTTCAACGACTCCGCCCTCAAGAAATTTGAAAAAACGTTTGGCGTGCGCCTTTTCGTTTATTGCCGTCTCTTCAAAAATGGCGGCTATCTGTTCGAGTCCCTCTTTTTTAGCCTGTTTGGCAAAATAGTCGTAACGCATACGGGCTTGCGATTCGCCCGCAAACGCTTTAAGTAAATTTTGTTCGGTTTTTGTTCCTTTTAACGATTTCATATCTCTTATATTTTGATTTGTAAGACGTTTAAAGTAGCTTTTTTCGTTTTCCGTTTCGGATATGAAATTGAGACTTTAAACGGCTTCGATAAGTTTTGTTTATTATGCGAAAGTAATAATAAATTAGCTATTTCCCCGCTTTTATGAAAATTTAGTATTAGTAACATTGGCAGTGGTACGATTATTGAGCCTTAAACGTTATAAGTTTACGTTTTTTTATAAGTAAAAATGTAACCTTTTTTGCTGAAAAGCATATAATTAAATGTTATTTACGGTTATTTTTAATATTTTATAACGTTAATAACGGATTGTTTAACTAAAAAAACGAAAAAACAATGAGCGAAAAAAGTTCTAATTCAGGATTTGCCTTTTTGTCAGGCCTTGTAATAGGTGCTGCAGTAGGCGCATTGGCAGGGTTGCTGTTTGCACCGGCACCGGGCGACGAAACCCGCGAAAAACTTACCGAAAAGACTAAAGAGCTGTCGGACGACCTGTCGGAGAAATTCGATAATTTGAAAGAGACGGTAAACGAGGTTCTCGAAGATGTTAAAAAGACGGGTACCGAAGTGCTGGAGGATGTGAAAAAAGCTACGAAAAAAACAGCTCCCGAAGCATAAATCATGGAAAGAGAGGATATTAACAGACCCTTAAAAAAGGCGTTGGATGAGGCAAAGGTCTATGTTGACCTGCAAATAAAGCTCAACAAAGCACTTATTGCCAAAAAGGCCGAAGAGTTTTCTTCCAACCTTTTCCTGGGTCTTATTTTTCTTTTTATCGCTGCTTTTTTAATGTTGTTTATTACCCTCGGCTTTGTAAGTTGGTATGCCGAAAACTACGGCGACCAGTATGTGGGGTATTTAATTGCAGCGGGATTTTATCTTTTTGTCGCTTTTATTATTTACATTTTCAGAGATACTTTTGTGCAAAAACCTCTAAGAAATTTAATAAACAAGTCGGTTTTGGACGACGCGCACGTTTTTATGGACAATCCCGATACAAGTGACAAAAACTTTGCCGATAAATACATTTTGGCGGTAAAAGAGAGGGTTATTAAGCAAGAGGCAATAGTAAAGCAAAGTTACGAAAATGTCGGCAAGGTTTATAACTTCGAAAACATTACCAGGCAATTGTTGACGAATTTGTACCACTCTGTGGTCACCACGGCAAATATTGCCAAAGTGTTTTACACCCTAACCGCAAAAATAAAAGGGAGAAGAGAGAAGAAGAGAGAACAAAAGAAGCTGAAAAAGTAGAATACTTGTACCGGGTAAAAAACAAAAGAGGCTGTTTCGTAACGTTACGAGACAGCCTCTTTTTTATTCTTATTTTCTGAATATTGTCTCTTCCCTGTCGGGTCCGGTGGATATAACGGTTACGGGAACATTTGTCTCCTTTTCGATAAATGCAATATACTTTTTTAGTTCGGCAGGGAGGTCTTCGAACTTTTTTATTCCGTCGAGCGGCTGTTTCCAACCCTTCAACTCTTTATATACGGGTTCTATTTTTGAGTTTTCCATATCGAAAGGGATTTCCGAAGTCTCTTTTCCTGCGATACGGTATTTTACAGCCACTTTAATTGTATCGAACCCGTTTAG
This sequence comes from uncultured Lentimicrobiaceae bacterium, assembly GCA_964549335.1. Taxonomy (GTDB): domain Bacteria; phylum Bacteroidota; class Bacteroidia; order Bacteroidales; family F082; genus Sulfidibacterium. The sequence continues at coordinate 166,069 of CAZJUQ010000020.1, forward strand.
AATATCGGTTTTCATAAGCATAAGGTCGGTGACTCCGTTTATCATCACGGCATATTTCAGTGCGGGCAAGTCGAGCCAGCCGCAGCGCCGGGGGCGGCCTGTGGTAGCGCCGAATTCACGACCTTCGGAGCGCAGTTTTTCGCCGTTGTCATCAAAAAGTTCGGTAGGGAAAGGTCCGCTGCCCACCCGTGTGCAATATGCCTTTGTTATGCCGAAGACACGACCCACCGACGAAGGGGGTATGCCCAGTCCGCTGATAACTCCGGCCGATGTTGTGTTCGATGATGTGACGTAAGGATAGGAGCCGAAATCGATATCGAGCATGGTTCCCTGTGCCCCTTCGGCAAGAATTTTTTTGCCGGAGGCTGCCGCTTTGTTCAATAAATATGCCGTATCGGTAACATTAAGCCCTCTTATTACGGAAAGATTTTCCAACCAAAGGTTTTCGTACTCTTCAAAGGTAAATCCTTCTATTTTTATGTCGCCGGTGTCCGTAACGTATAACGAAGCCAATTTAAGATGACGCTCCTTGGCTTTTTTGTATTTATCCTCAAAATCAGCACTGTTCAAATCTCCCGCACGCAATCCGTTGCGACTTACTTTGTCGGTGTATGCAGGGCCTATACCTTTCAGAGTGGAACCTATTTTATGTTTGCCTTTTGCTTTTTCGTAAACGGCATCAAGCAAGCGGTGCGTGGGAAGAATAAGGTGTGCTTTATTCGATACCGTCAACCTCTCCTTTACCTCTATTCCCGCTTTGTTAAGCCGTGTAATCTCTTTGTTCAAAATATACGGGTCTATTATCACACCGTTGCCTATGATGTTTTCGGCTTCGGCATTGAATATTCCCGAAGGAATGGTGTGTAACACAAATTTTTGATTGTTAAATTCTATTGTATGTCCGGCATTGGGACCTCCTTGAAACCTTGCAATAATATCGTATCCGGGAGTTAAAAAATCCACTATCTTTCCTTTACCTTCGTCGCCCCATTGCAAACCTAACAAAACATCTGTTTTCATTTTTATATTCATTAAAAAGCCCTGTAATTAACAGGGCATATATTTTAATTTAATACGACAAAAGTAAAAAGATACCTTTTTGATACGGAAAAATTTTATAAATAGTTTTCAACTTAGTTTTTTTCTTCCTCTTCGGGGTGACATGTTCCGTAAAAGGTAAGGGAGTGGTATTTTACCTTAACGCCGAGCAACTTTTCCACGGCTTCTTGAATTTCTTGAATGCGAGGGTCGCAAAATTCCAATACCTTACCGTCCTCAATACAGACAAAATGGTCGTGTTGTTTATATTTGTACGAACGCTCAAACTGGGCACAATTGTTGCCGAATTGATGTTTTGTAACCAGGTTGCAATCGAGTAACAGTTCAATGGTATTGTACAGGGTGGCGCGACTAACCCTGTATTTGTTGTTTTTCATCCTGATATATAGAGTTTCAATATCAAAATGGCCGTCGGTGGCATATATCTCTTTTAATATTGTAAATCGTTCGGGAGTTTTACGGTGTCCTCTTTTTTCCAGGTATTCGGTAAAGATTTTTTTCACCGATTCGAAAGTGTCCTTTTTGTTGTCTGCTTTCATATATATTTATTTAGCAAAATAATATTTTTGATAATCTGTCTCTTTTTTCCTTTTGAGCGGTAAAAATACAAAATATATATTTATGTGGAATAGATATAAATAAAAAATACGTAATTTTCTTAGATTTTTCAAAGAAGCATGTATTTTTACAAAATAAAAAATAGCGGTATTGAACGTTATTATTATTTTTATTGCTTTAAGACGGGAAAAACCGCCGGAATTTTATTGACGGTAGAAGACAAACAGGAGAGGCGAAAGACAGGAAATAATTTAACCGTAACCGGAAAATTTTAAAAATATGAAGTATTTATTAATATTATTATCGGGAATTTTTTTGTTTACATCGTGCCGGAATACGTTTTCAAACGGTGAAAAAACGAGGGAGCGTGTGGATACCGTGGGGTATGCAAGCCGGGCGTGGCAAATGGACAGTATTATGGCAAGGATAAAACGTATTCAGAAAAAAGAGTACCAAAGTCATCTGAAATTTGAAAATATGGGAGCTGCCAAAGTTGTTATTTGCCCGCACGACGACTATTCATACGTGGGGTATCTCTATCCTGCCACATTGAGTAATATAAAAGCAAAAACGGTTTTGATATTCGGAGTTGCACACAAGGCAAAAAAGCTGAACCTCGAAAATCAACTTATATTCGATTCGTACGACTATTGGGAGGCTCCTTACGGAAAGGTCAGGGTTTCGAAAATGAGAAATGAGATTATGAAAAAGTTGCCCGAAAACATTTATCAGGTAAATGATACAATGCAAGCCATTGAGCATTCCGTTGAGGCCATTGTGCCCTTTTTACAATATTTTAACCGCGACGTACAAATTATTTCCGTCTTGGTACCATACATGTCTTTTGCCAGAATGAAGGAGATATCGCTGATGCTTTCGAAAGCCATAGACGAAACCCTAAACGGGGAGGGGTTGAAATGGGGCGACGATTTTGCCATGGTTATTTCGAGCGATGCGGTGCATTACGGCGACGAGGACTGGGGTGGCAAAAATTTCGCCTTTTTCGGCGTTTCGTGTACCAGTTACGTAGATACAAAAGCACACGAACTGGACATTATGCAAACCATAGCAGGACGAATTACACCCGGCAAAATAAAAAGGTTTACCCAATATACGGTTGACGATTACGACTATAAAAAATACAAATGGACATGGTGCGGCAGGTATTCCGTGCCGTTGGGTTTGCTTACGGCAAATTATTTGAAAGAGATGCGTGACGGCACAGCATTGCGCGGAAGGGTTATTGGTTACACGTCGAGTTACAAAAATATGCCTTTGCCGGTAAAAGACTTGAATATGGATGTTACCGCACCGGCATACGATCACCATTGGGTAGGTTATGCCGCCATACGTTACGATTAAAACAATTAATAAACAAACCGATATGAGAACGGTAATACAGCGCGTTGACAGCGCCTCGGTAAATATTGACGGAGAATTGTATTCGTCTGTCGGAAAAGGACTTTTGGTATTGTTGGGAATAGAACCCGGCGATGACAACCGGGATATCGATTGGCTTGCAGGAAAAATTGTGCGACTCCGTATTTTCGACGACGAAAACGGCGTTATGAACCTCTCGGTGAAAGATATCGACGGCGAAATACTTGTGGTGAGCCAGTTTACACTCCATGCATCAACAAAAAAGGGTAACCGCCCCTCATACATAAAAGCTGCACCTCCTGAAATTGCAATTCCCCTGTACGAAAAATTTATTGAAAAGTTGTCGGAAATGTCGGCGAATACCGTAAAAACGGGAAAATTCGGCGCCATGATGAATATAGAACTTGTAAATAACGGTCCGGTAACCATCTTTATCGATACAAAAAATAAGGAGTAAACGGGGTGCATCTGTTTCGCCCGACCGTTGTTGAAATAAAACTTTTAATGATAAAAAAAGCAGTTGTAACTCCTTTATGTTGAAGCATAAAAATACCCTCAACATAAATCACCGGTAAGTCTCGGGTTTCCCCAAATATTTTTCCAACCAAACGTAAGTTTTTAATTTGATAATCCTTTTGTCGCCCACAATCCATTTCGGCAAGCGTCCGTTGTCGAACACCACGGGTGTAATATTTTTTTCTGTTAATTTGGCTGTTTGTTTCTTGTTGGGTAAATATCCGTGAGCATTATAATCCGTGTAAAACATAAGTTTGATATGGTCGAAATTCCGGCAATAAAAAAATTCGTATTCTCCTTCCCCCAACATTTGCGGCAGTTTTTTGTACAATAATGTGTAACGGATTTTTTTCTCAAAAAGCGCACGTGGCGATTTCGACGAAGTCAAGAGCAAATGGGGCAGGTTTAAAAAATTGATAAACATAAATGATATTATCAGAATTGTCAATACCGGTTTAAACATTCTTACAAACCCCTTACCACGATGTGCGGGGACCTTAATGATTTCGATAATGGAACTTAGTCCGGCACCAACAACAATATATATCAATGGAGCTACAATAAACGGAAAGGCTATCATTTTGGTGGAGGCAAATGTGTAAAAAGTATAAACAATTATCACATAGGTAAAAACGGCAATTTTAAATGATTTTTTCACCTTAATAAAAAGCAATAAAATGAGGGCGGCCGAAATAATGTATTTGAAATAGTCGCCGTAAATTGTTGCCAAATGGTCGAAATGAAAAAAGTAGTCGCCCTTATGTTTTTCAATGGATTGAAGAAAGTGTAAGGAATTCAAACCGTATTCATAAAGGCTTTCCTTGGGGAAACGCCACAAAATGTATAATTGCCATGGAAGAGCCGTAATAATGGTAACAAAAATACTCAGCAACATATCGCTGTATGTTTTCCATTGTTTCCTCCTTTCTTTTGAGAACAATATTGCAAAGAACCAACCCGAATATACCAGTAGTCCCGGAAGCCATTTGTTTAGAATAGCAATACCAGAGAACAATCCGGTTAAAATCAGCCAATGCCGTTTTCCCTTATTTTCAAACTCAAACCAAGCCCACATTGAAGCGGTGACATAAAAAACAAAAGCAACATCATTGTGGTCGGTAGCTTTAGCTCCCGTAACAAGTTGCAATAAAAAGTTTGAACCCGCCAACAATACGGCCGCATAAAATCCGGTGTTTTTGTTTTTTATGACAACACCCATACGGTAAACCATTAACAAAAGTCCCGAAAACATGAGCATGCTCGGAATACGTAACGTAAATTCACTTATACCGAAAAGCCTGAACGAAAGTGCTATCTGCCAAAGAAACCAAGGCTGTTTGTGTAACCACACATGGTTTCCGAGCCATATTTTATAGTCGTAATCCAAATGAGGATTAGCAATGAGCATGGGTTTAAAGGGGTATGTCATCATATTTTTTGCCACCAACGCATGTACCTGTTCGTCCCATAAGTGTAAAAAAGGCTGCATAACCGAATAGGTGCCGCTCATCAAAAGGTTTCCCGCCACAAGAAACAACAGGGCAAGCCGTTTGTTGTTATGATATTCGAAAAGGATAACCGACAGTAGCACCAATGCAATACCGCCGTAAAACCAGGGTGTTAATGATGAGAGGTAATGGTCGTAATCGAAATTCATTTATTACTTTGAAAGATAATGATACCGTATGTTCTGTTGCAAATTTAAAATATAATGTTTAAGTATTTGCGTAAAATAGTTACAATCTTTTAACCTCTTTTACATGGTGTTAGAAACAATTAAGAGATAACTGATTAACCGGGGGCAATTAAATTTTACGGATTATTTCGTACAGGTCGTCGTCGGGGTTCAACCCCATTTTTTTTCTTAAACGGTATCTTGCTATACGGATGCTGTTTGAATCGACATTTAAAACCGATGCCGCCTCGTTTATATCCATATTTAAACGGATTAGGGCGCACAGTTTTTCGTCTTTTTTGCTGATATTGGGATATTTCTCTTTCAAACGGACGAAAAAATTGGGGTTAACTTTTTCGAAAAACAATCTGAAATTTTCCCAGTCCGATTCGGTACTAATGGCATTAATCAACTGGATTTTCAAGTTAACAAGTTCCTTTTTAATATGTTCGGGTTCGGTATTTTCCAAATTTTTCACCTCTTTTAAAATATCCCTCAATAAGAGGTTTTTTTGCATCATATGCAAGGTGTAGGTGGCAAGTTGACGCGACCTGAATTCGTTTTCTTTAGTAAGTTCCTCTTTTTTCAATTCGGTATTTTTAAGCTCGGCTTTTATGAGGGCTTCCTCTTTTTTGGCTATATAGAGTTTCTGTTTTTGAATCAAAATGTTTTTTTTCCTTTTTTGCAGCAACAACAGCAGAATAAGAGTAAAGAGTATCATTAACACGACGGTTACGATAAATACAAAACGCATCTCTTTGGTTTTCATTCTTTCTATTTCCTGTTGTTGTTTCAGTTTTCTGTTTTCGGAGTTTATCCTTTCGGTTTGATATTTGGTGCTTAGTTCTTCTATTTTGCTTTCCAGCTCTTTTTTATCTATGCTGTCTTTTAAGGCGATAATCCGGTGAAACACCCCGAGGGCTTCCGTTGGTTTTCCCCACTTTTCAAGCACTTTTTCTTTCTCTTTCAATATTTTTAGTCTAAGCAGGTCAGAGTTTAATCTGTTTTCGCGTTTCGAAGCGCTGTCAAGAAGTTGCAGGCCTTTACGGTAATTCGATTTGCGTAGTTCAATTTCCGCAAGAAAGATTTCCGTTTCCGCTAAATCCATCAACCGGTTTGAGTTTTTAAATTGCTTGTACGCCGTCAATAATTCTCTCTCTGCCTCACTGTTTTTTCCGAGGCGTAAATATATCTCCCCCATAGCTTTTTTCGAATCGGCATAGCCGTCGTACCTTTGCAACTTTTTATAAATCACCGATGCCTTTTTAAAATAGTACATTGCCGAGTCGATAGGTCCGTATTCCAAAAAATAACCTCCTAAGTTCTCAAATATTTCCGCAAGCTCCGCCTCGTTGCCTTGTTTTTTTAAAATTTGATACGACAAAATGAGGTAATGATACGTTTTTTCCCGGTCGCCAATGGTGGAATAGAGGCCCGACAGGTTAGCCCAAACATATGCAAGTTCCGTTTTATTACCTCTCTTTTCAAAAATCTCGGCAGATTTCAGCGCATAGTGTATGGCGCTGTCGTACTCTCCCATTTTATGAAAAATAGTGTTCAGGTTGTCGTACGAACCTGCTATGTCGTTCGAGTCTTTTATCTTTTCTATCCTGATTTTTAACGCAATTTTAGAATAATGAACGGCCGAGTCATAAAGTCCCATATTCCGGTAAACCAGCGACAGCATATTGTTGGCACTGGCATTCAATTTTTCGTTCAAAACTTTTTTCCCGGTACTTAACGACCGTTTAATGGTGGTAATGGCTTCATGGTTTTTTCCCAGAAAATAGTATGCAACACCTTTTAAAAGATTAAAATATGAAACGTCGCGTATATTTTTATGCTCTTTTGCCAATGCCAGGGCACTGTCGGCTAATAATACCGATGTGTCGGGTGCGATGTACCAATATTGTTGTATCTTCTTTTGGTAATAGCTCTGCTTTTTTTGGTACGGAGAATTTTTCTCTTTTGTTTTGACCTCTTCCCCGTTATTACTTTGTGCAATTTTTATGCATGAAATAAAAAAGAATATTATAAAACCATATCTGATATAAAGTTTCATCAATACTATTTTGGTGCTAAATTAATAATAAATTGTTACGGATATACCCTTTTTTAAATTATAATGTGATTATTTAACAACTGATAAATAATTGTAATACAGCTATATAAAGGTTTGTTAACAAAATAAATCATTTTGTAGCCATAATGTAGCCATAAAAAATTTGACAAAACCTGTTTCGGGAACGTAATTTAGCCGGTGTTAATTTTTCTTAAAAATGGAAGTCATTGTATCGCGGATAGGAACTCATGCCTTTCTTCAGTTTGAAACGGACAATACTGCGCCCGGTTACAATATAGATGTCCTTGACGACCAAAAAAAAGTTGTTCAAAAATACAAGATGGTCAAAAAAAACTTTTTACTGATAAACAGATTAAAAAGTGATGAAAAATACACATTACATATTAAAAACCGGAATGGCGACATTGTTATCCGGAAAAAGATTTAACCAAAGGTAGGAATTTGGTTTGTACGGTCTGTGTTCTCTTTTTATAAGAGAATGCAGGCCTTGAATAAAATTGAGAAACGGATATTATGAACCCCTAAACTAAATATTATGAAAAATTTATTACTTGTTTTAACAGCACTGTTATTTTATGTTACCTCTTATTCGCAGGTGGCAATCAATGCCGACGGTTCGCAACCCGACGGTTCGGCAATTCTGGATGTTAAATCCACCGCCAAAGGAATGCTTATTCCGCGTATGACAACAGCCCAGCGTAATGCCATTAGTTCGCCCGCCCAGGGGTTGATGGTTTACGATACCGACGAAAAAACCTTCTATTACTATAAAAATAGTGCATGGGTAAAGGTGGGACATGGTGCTTCGGATTGGTACACAACCGGAAACTATATTTACACCCTTAACGACTCGGTGGGTATCGGTACCAACTCGCCACAAGCCAAGCTCGAAGTACACGGACGTATATCCCAAACCGGTTTGGGAAATTCAGTTTTCCTTGGAGAGGATGCCGGAAAAAACGACGATAATACCGATAATAGAAATGTATTTGTCGGAATAAGGGCCGGCTCTTCCAATACTTCGGGATATTATAACACAGCGACCGGATATGAGGCTCTTTCTTCCAATATTTCGGGATATGCTAACACGGCGACCGGATTTAATGTACTTTATTCCAATACTACGGGATATGCTAACACAGCGACCGGGAACTATACACTTTATTCCAACACTACGGGATTTTCTAACACGGCGACAGGTGCTGGTGCACTTTATTCCAATACTGAAGGATATTTTAACACAGCGACAGGTACTGATGCGCTTTCTTCCAATGATAAGGGAAATTATAACACAGCGAACGGATATTGGGCGCTTTATTCCAATACTGAGGGAGATTATAATACAGCGACAGGTATTGAGGCGCTTTATTCCAATACTACGGGAGTTTCTAACACGGCGACCGGGCAAGCTGCACTTCATTCCAATACAACGGGAAATTATAACACAGCAAACGGGAGCGGTGCTCTTTCTCACAATATAACGGGAGAATGTAATACGGCAAATGGGACTGATGCACTTTCTTTCAATACTTCAGGAAATTACAACACAGCGAATGGGCGAGGTGCACTTTCTTCCAATACAACGGGAAATTATAACACGGCGACCGGTGACAGAGCCCTTTATTCCAACGAAACAGGTGATAATAATGTTGCCATTGGTGATTCCGCTCTTTTTAATACCGATGCCGATAACAACACTGCCGTTGGAAAAAAGGCAGGATACAACAACTCCGCCGGCACGGGGAATGTCTTTCTCGGTTATATGGCCGGATATAACGAAACGGGGAGCAATAAACTTTACATTGCCAACTCCGATACCAATTCCCCGTTAATCGGCGGTGACTTTTCCGCAGACAGGGTGGATATCAACGGTACGTTGAAAATCACCGGCGGCTCGCCGGGTGCCGGCAAAATCCTCTCTTCCGATGCCTCGGGTAACGCCTCGTGGGTGGACGGTACCACCGTAAACGGCGGAGGCTGGACGGTAAGCGGAAATTACATTTACAATACCTCCGACTCGGTGGGTATCGGTACCTCCTCGCCACAAGCCCCGCTTGAAGTACACGGACGTATATCCCAAACCGGTACGGGAGGTTCAGTTTTCCTTGGAGAGGATGCCGGAAAAAATGACGGTCTGAATTATAATGCAAATGTCTTTATCGGGTATAAAGCAGGTTTTAATAATACAACGGGATATTACAATACAGCGACCGGATATGAGGCGCTTTTTGCCAACATTACAGGAAGTGATAACACTGCAAACGGATCTTATGCACTTGTCAATAATAGTAGTGGAAAATCTAACACAGCAAACGGTTTTATTGCACTTTATTACAATACCACAGGCAATAATAATGTTGCCATTGGCGATTCCGCTCTTTATAATACCGATGCCGATAACAATACTGCCGTTGGAAAAAGTGCAGGACATAACAACTCCGCCGGCACGGGGAATGTCTTTCTCGGTTATATGGCCGGGTATAACGAAACGGGGAGCAATAAACTTTACATTGCCAACTCTTCTACAACTACTCCGTTAATCGGCGGTGACTTTTCCGCAAACAGGGTGGATATCAACGGTACGTTGAAAATCACCGGCGGTTC